>NZ_JAXMIH010000008.1:0-321904 GCF_034366625.1 Prosthecobacter sp. | reverse complement strand
CAGCACCTGGGTCTTGGCCTTGTCACGCTTGAGGTGATCAATCATGAGCTTGTACACGGCCTGCTGGTCGCGGCGGTGCTTCATGTCGATGAAATCGACGACAATGAGGCCGCCCATGTTGCGCAGGCGGAGCTGGCGGGCGACTTCGGCGGCGGCTTCGAGGTTGGTTTCGAGCAGGAGCTTATCGACATCCTTGTGGCCTTTGTTGCGGCCGGTGTTGACGTCGATGGAGACGAGTGCCTCGGTCTGGTCGATGACGATGTAGCCGCCACAGGGCATCCACACCTGGCGGTAGAAGGCGTTGTCGATCTGCTTCTGAATGCCGTAATGCTCGAAGATGGCGTTCTGGCCCTGGTAGTGGTTGATGCGGCGCTTGGCACGGCCGGAGATGTGCGCGGCCATTCGCTGCATGCGTTCGACGGTGGCGGGATCGTCGCAAGCGACTTCGTCGATGTCTTCGGTGAGGAAGTCACGCACGGTGCGTTCGACAAGATCAGGCTCCTGGAAGCAGCAGACGGGGGCGTTTTGACCGTCGCGCTTGGCGACGGTCTCGTCCCACTCGTCGAGCAGGATGTTCAAATCGCGCACGATATGGCGGGCTCGTTTGCCGGAGGCTTCGGTGCGCAGGATGATGCCCATGCCTTCGGGCAGGCTGATTTTTTCGATGATGCGGCGGAGGCGTGAGCGCTCTTTCGGGTCTTCGATCTTGCGGGAGATGCCGCAGGTGTCGTTGAGCGGCATCAAGACGAGCAAACGACCGGCGAGGGAGATGTTTGTGGTGACACGCGGCCCTTTGTTGCCCACAGGACCTTTCGTGACCTGCACCATGATCTCGGAGCCGATGGGATAAAGCGTCGGGATGTCCTTGGCCTCGATGCGCTTCTTCTTTTTGCTGCCGCCGCGGTTGATCTCTTCAAGGCCGGCGTCGAGCGCGGCGGGAATGGCGTCCCAGAAGTGCAGGAAGGCGTTTTTGTCGAAGCCGATGTCGATGAACATGGCCTTGAGGCCCTGCTCGATGTTGCGGATGCGGCCTTTGAAGACGCTGCCGATGAGGCTGTTCGTGCCGACACGCTCGATGTTGTATTCCTCGACGACGCCCTTGTCGAGCAGTGCGACGCGGTTCTCCAGTTTCTCGCAGTTGATGACGAGGCGCACGCCGCTTTTGATGTCGCGTTTGCCGGTGAGCAGTTCTTTGATTCTTTGAACGAAGGTCAATGCCATGGTGATAAGTCTCCCTGAAATGGTGCGGCTCTTCAGCGGAAGAGCTTGCGGAAAAATCCGCCGCCGCTGGGGGCGGGTTCGGATGGTTTGGTTTCCTGGGAGCCTCCCCGGTTGAAGATACCGACCCTGCGCACTGGCACGGCCTGGGGCACATTCTGTCCGGAGCTGCTTCCCGCCGATCCCGCTGAATCGGCCTTCCGTTTGATGTTGGGCGTCGCGTTCACACGCGGCGCGGCATCATCCACCGGTTCTGGCGTGGACGCACCCGCGCCCACGTCGCCATCCTCATCCGCGCCGGGCACCTCTGGCACCGCGGCATCAGCGTATTGGACGGCTGCAATATGATTGAAATGACCTTCCGCTGCCGGCAGGGCCTCGACGGCCATTGTGAAGGTGCCGTTGTCGAGCGCCAGACACTGCTCCAGCACACGCCGGGCGACCGGTGCGGCACAGCCACCGCCGGATTTGCCATTCTGGACGAGCACGCAGACCGCGAACTTCGGATTCTGATAGGGGGCAAAACTGATGAACCAGGTATGATTGTCGTCGAGTTTCACGCCACGCTGATCACGCCGCCAGTTCTGCGCGGTACCGGTCTTCCCCGCGACCTCGACGCCGGTGATGCGCGCGGATTTGCCGGTGCCGCCGGGATCGTTGACGACCTTCCACATGCCTTTGCGAATGATCTCGATCTCATCCGCCTTCACATTTTGGGAAAGATCACCGCGCAGGCTGGGCGGATTGTCGAGGACGACCTGATCACGATCCATCACGCGTTTGAGCAGATGCGGATTCCAAGACTTGCCGCCATTGGCGACGGTGGCGGTGACGGCGGCCATTTGCAGCGGTGAGGCGAGCACCATGCCCTGCCCGATGGAGGTGTTGGCGGTATAACCATCGCTCCAGCGCTCGGCCGGGCGATGCGCGCGTAACCAATCAGGATTGGGCAGGATACCGGGATCTTCGTCCTCAAGCTCGATACCGGTTTTGTCGCCAACGCCGAGAATTTTTCCCACCTTGGTGATGTTGGCGATGCCCGCCGCATTGCCATAGCGGTAGAAGAAGCAGTTGCATGACTTCATGATGGCATCGCTGAGGCCCAGAGTGCCATGTGAGCCGCCGCTTTGACGCTGAATCCAGCATTGCATGGGGGTGTTCCCATAAGTGACGCTGCCGCTGCAATTGAAGTGGCTCTTTTGAATCCCGGCCAGGCAACCGGCAAAGGAGATCGGAATTTTGAAGGTGGAACCGGGCGCGTGACCTTTCACCGCACGATTGAGCAGTGGGATGGTTTTATTTTCGAGCAGAGCGTCCCAGTCGGACTGCTGGATGCTCGGAATGAACTGGTTCGGATCAAAGGAGGGAACGGAAACCGTCGCCAGAACTTCGCCCGTGGCCGGTTCAATCACGACCACAGCCCCACGTCCGATCTTGCCATCTCGCAACGCCTTGTCAGCGATGATCTGCATGCGGGCGTCAATCGTGAGGTAAACATCACTGCCTTTGCGTGGTTCTTGATACTCCTCGTAAACCTCACCGACGGGCCTGCCACGCTGGTCGCGCTGCATGATGCGAACACCAGGCTTGCCGCGCAGATAGTTGTCGAAACTCTTCTCCACCCCCGCGCCGCCAAAATCATCCGGCACATAATAGTCCCAGCCTTTGCGATCCTCGGCGGAGGCACGTTGATCATCCGGCAGGCGCACGTAACCGAGGATGTGACAGGCGAGCGATTTGAGCGGATACACACGTGAAGCACGCTCGGCGACGGTGACGCCGGGCAGTCCGAGATTATGCTCGGCAATGCGGCTGAACTCGGTGAAGGTGAGGTCGTCGCGATACACCCACGGCACCGCACCACCAAAACTGCGGTAATGCACCCGCAGCGAATCCACGGAGTAGTCTTTGTGAACACCCATCTCGCGCATGCGGGCGGTGATCGTCTCCTCAAAGATCTTGTAGATGTCGAGTTCGGGCTTCTGCCGCCTGATGCCTCTTTCGACAATATCGAAGGTGATTTCCGGAATGGATGTCTTGAGCACTTTGGCGACACGCTTGTACTCTGTGACGACTTCCGCGAGGTTGATGCGCACCTCGAAGCTGGCCTTGTTCGTGGCCAGAACGACGCCGTTGCGATCTTTGATCTCCCCCCGGGGGCCGGGAATACGAGCGCGCTCTTTTTTCGCCCCGGGGATCATCTTCGCAAACTCCTCCCGGCGGTCGATCTGCAACGACCACAACCGGAACACAAGCAGTCCAAACCCGCACAGCATGGCGAGGGTGAACAGATAGAGACGGAAGTGGTATTTAACGACCATCGAAGCGGTACCTCAGGCCTTCGTATTTGATTTCATAGCTCGACAGGCGGGCCAGTGAATAGAGCAGCAGAAAGATGAGCGGCGCGGCAAGCATCGCAAGCAGGGTGTCAGTGATCATCTTTGACCACACACCGCCTGGAAACTGCAGGGAGCCACGCAGGAACGTGATGATGAGATATTGCGAAAGCAGCCACAGGAAGGTGGCCACGCCGACCATGAGCACGGGCAGTTCCAGGCGTCCGCGCTTGAACAACGGGCGGATGCCCTGCATCAACGTGCCGAGCATGGCAAATAGGACGATGGAGAGACCAAACGGCAGCGGATGACTGCCGGCTCCCAGCTCCACGTCCGCGCCCGTGCCAAAGACATCCTCCGCGCCCGACAAGCCCTCAACCACGCCCGGCAGATGGCGCGCGTCCCAGATGAAGCCGGTGATGAACGCAAGAACCAGCATCATCGAAAACGGCGCGGCCACGGAGGCGCTGAAGAAAAACACCGCCGGCAGAAACAGCGTGGCGAACTGAGCGATCTCCAGCCCAGGAATGAACTCCTGCACCATGAAGGTGAGCAGCAGCAAAATGATGGAGATCGGGTGAAACAGCATGGCGGCTCAGGGCTTGGTGTTGGCCGGCGGCGGCGGAGGTTCCGGCGCGGGCTCGACGGCCTGCATTTCAATCACAAAAACATGATCCAGGGTGGAGAAATCAACGGCGGGTTCGACGATGGCCTCTCCAGATATTTCCCGGTTCTCAAAACGCTTCACGCGGCCCAGCAGCAGATTCTCAGGAAACACGCCGCCTTCGCCGGAGGAATACACGCTCGCGCCCGCATTAATGTTCGCGTTGCGGCTAAGGAAGCGCAGGTGCAGCTCGGGGCGCACCTCCAGCGCCGCACGTTCACCCGCCAGAATGCCCTGCTCCAGCGTGCCTTCGATTTTGGCCGAAACGCGGCACATTTCATCCGTCAGCAAAATCACCTTCGTCAGATGCGGGGCCAGTGTGGAAGTCTTCCCCACCAGGCCGACGGATGTGATCACTGGACTGTCGGTGCCGATGCCATCCAGCGAGCCTTTGTCGATGATCAAGCTGTTCCACCAGGTGCTGGAACTGCGGCGGATCACCTTGGCTGCTGTCATCTTGAAGGGGGCCGACTGCTTGAATCCAATAAGCTGCCGCAACTTCGCATTTTCCTCGAGACTTTGATTGAACTTCTGCTGGACGATGCGCAGACGCTCCACCTGCACGCGCAAATCATCATTCTCACGTTTCAATTCGACTGGATTGATCTGCGGCGCCACCGCGGCATCCGCCGCCTGCTCCATTGCCGCGCTGGAATGAATGAACGGCGACAACAGACTCATGACGCGAGCCTGAATCTGCCGTGTCGTCGCCGTGTCAAACGTGAACACAGAGACGAGCCCTGCCACGAAGATGAGAAGCGCGAGGATGTTGAGCTTTTTCATGGTAGGCCTTTCCTCCGGGCTGGGTGTGGCGCTTTTCGGCGAACGCCTTCAAGCAGACACCGGGCAACGCGGAACGGGCATCAAACTTCTGTTGTGCTCACTTTGCGCAGGAATTCGAGTTCGCTAAGCACACGTCCGGTACCTTCACCCACAGCACTGAGCGGATCTTCAGCCACATGCACGGGGAGCGCGGTTTCTTCCTGCAGCAGCTTGTCCAGGCCACGCAGCAACGCGCCGCCACCGGCCAGCATGATGCCACGGTCCACCAAGTCGGCGGAAAGCTCCGGCGGGCAGCGTTCCAAAGTCGTGCGCACCGCGTCGATGATCGCGTTGAGCGGCTCGAGCATCGCCTCGCGTACTTCCTGGCTCGTGATGGTGATCGTCTTCGGCAAACCGGCCACCATGTCGCGTCCTTTGACTTCCATCGTCGTTTCCTTGCCCAGCGGGAAAGCGGAGCCGATGCGCAGCTTGATTTCTTCCGCCGTGCGCTCGCCGATCATGAGGTTGTAAGCACGCTTCATGTAATTGATGATCGATTCATCGAGCTCATCACCCGCCACGCGCACACTGCGGCTGTAAACAATGCCGGAGAGCGAGATGATCGCCACTTCAGTCGTGCCACCGCCGATATCGACGATCATGTTGCCCGCTGCTTCCTGCACCGGCAGACCCACGCCGATCGCGGCGGCCATCGGTTCTTCGATCAGGTAAACTTCACGCGCACCCGCCTGCTCCGCACTTTCCTTCACCGCGCGCTTCTCGACTTCGGTGATGCCGGAGGGCACCGCGATGACCACACGCGGCCCGCGCATCTTGCGCCCGCCGCCCTGCACCTTGCGGATGAAATGGCGCAGCATCGCCTCCGTCACACGGAAATCGGCGATCACACCGTCTCTGAGAGGACGGATGGCCGTGATGCCGCCCGGAGTTCGTCCGAGCATGCGTTTCGCGTCATCGCCCACAGCCACCACTTCATTGGTGCCGGTCTTAACCGCCACCACGGAGGGTTCTCTGAGGACGATGCCGTGATCTTTTACATAGACGAGGGTGTTTGCCGTGCCGAGATCGATGCCGATATCTTGGGCGACGAAGCCGAAAAGTTTGCCAAACATTGAGAATAAAAGGGAAAAATGTTGATACAGACGGTTGTCAGAATCCAGATGCGACGCGGAGAATTCTAACTTTTTTGAGAATCACGAAAAGCAACGCGGCGCACGACATTCTAACCCATATAAAGCTAAAACTGCCTGAAAATGCGTCAAGGGAAGTTTCTAAGGGTCTTTGATTTGGTGTTTTCAGGCCATTTCGGGCGAAAAACGGCTCATTTTCACCCCTGAACACGATCTAGCGTCGCTTGCTCGACTCGATACACCAGCCCTGTCATCTGATCGGCATCCGCCCAGTCAAGATTCGTGGTCGTGATGATTTTTTGTGTTCCTGGCGGCAAACACGCGAGCAATGCACGCCGCCGATTGGCATCCAGTTCGCCAAAAACATCGTCAATCAACATCAGCGGCGCCTCGCTTCGAGCTTTCCCCAGCACATGCGCCTGAGCAAGTTTCATGGACAGCGCGAACGATCTCTGCTGGCCTTCGGAGGCGAAGGTCGTTGCATCGAGGTCATTCAGCTTCATCGCGATATCATCGCGGTGTGGACCAAACGCCGTCGAACGCATGCGCGCCTCTTTATCACGCATCGCAAGCAACGCATCAAACAAACTCAGCGCATCATCACTTGTGCGCTTGAATTCAATCTGCACTTCTTCTGCGCCATCGCTCAGTTTTGCATGTGCCGCAGTCACCTCAGGCTGCAAAGCGGCACACAGCTCCGCGCGCCGCCGCCACAGCACCTGCGCGAAGCCATCCATCACCCGCGCAAACGCATCCGCCTGCTTCCACCCGATCACCGCGTCACGCTTTAAAACATAGTTCCGCCCGCGCAGAGCACGCTCATAGCCGCGCAACGCGTGCAGGTAATCAGGAAACATCTGGCTCGCCGCAAAATCCAAAAAACGCCGCCGATGCTCCGCGCCACCGCGCAGCAGGCTCATGTCGCGATGATCCATCCACACAACGACGCCCGATGCGGCCAGATAATCCGCCGACTTGCTGCAAGTTGTGCCATCCAACGCGAGACGCCGAGTCGTGGCCGATTGCGCGTAGCGTAGCCGCTTCCCATGCCATGCAGCCTCCACAAGGCATGCCGGGGCTCCAAAGCGCACCAACTCGGCCCGGTTTGTTGTGCGCGGCGATTGCAGCCGCAGCAGAATGCACGCAGCCTCTATGAGCGAGGTCTTCCCCTGCGCATTTCGGCCCACCAGCAGCGTCACATCGGGATGCAACTCCACCTTCGCCTCGGCGAAGCAGCGGAAATCGCGCACAAACAGGTCGGAGAGCATAGGTGGGCCACGCAGCGCAATTCCCGGTTGCGTTCCCGGTGCGTGCGAGGATGAATCGCCCCTTTCTTATGTCCACCTTCCGCACCGTCAAAGGCTTTCGCGACTTCTTCCCCGAAGAATGCGCCATGCGTAACTACATCGCCGAAACCTGGCGCGTCGTCGCGCGGCGTTATGGCTTCGTCGAGTATGAGGCACCTGTCGTCGAGAGCACCGATCTCTTCCGCAAGAAAAGCGGCAACGAGATCACCGCACAGCTCTTCTGCTTCCGCGACAAGGCCGACCGCGAGATCACGCTGCGCCCCGAAGTGACGCCCTCACTCGCCCGCATGGCCACCGCCCGGCAGCGTGACTTCAAGAAGCCCATCAAGTGGTTCCAAATCGGTCCCTGCTTCCGCTACGAAGAGCCGCAGGAGGGCCGCGGACGCGAGTTCATCCAGTTCAACGCCGACATCCTCGGCGACAACAGCCCCGCCGCCGATGCGGAACTCATTGCGCTCGCCATCGACGTCATGCGTGAGTTCGGCGTGAGTGAAAACGACTTCATCGTCCGCCTCAGCAACCGAGAGATTTGGAACACTTTCCTTGCTGATCAAAACATTGCCCCAGAGCACACCGCGACGTTTCTGAGCATCATCGACAAGATCGAGCGAGCCAAACCCGAGGACACCGAAAGCAAGCTTGCCAAGATCGGTCTCACCACCGCCATCGTGCGCGGCTTCATGGCGTCTGCGGATGAAAATCATTCTGCCTTTGCCGAACTGAAGGCCAATCTCACCGCGCGCGGCCTCTGGTCCTTCATCAAGATCGACGCCACTATCGTCCGCGGCCTCGCCTACTACACCGGCACCGTCTTTGAAGTCTTCGACCTCAAGCACAACCTCCGCGCCGTCGCCGGCGGCGGTCGCTACGACAAGCTCTGCGCCCTCATGAGCGATGACAATGTCGATATGCCAGCTGCAGGTTTCGCCATGGGCGACGTGGTGCTCGGCATCCTGCTCAAGCGCACGCCCGGTGCGCAAATGAAGCTCACCAGCGCCCTCCTCGCCGCCAGCAGCATCGACGCCTTCGTTGTCATCGCCGATGAAGCGCAGCGTCCGCATGCCCTCGCCTCGATCCAACAGCTCCGCGCTGCGGGCATCCGCATCGACTACGCCTTCGGCTCGCAAAAAGTCGGCAAACAGTTCCAGGCCGCCGAGGACCGCAAAGCCCGCTTCGCCATCGTTTTCGGTGCCGAGTATCCCGAAGTCGTCATCAAGAACCTCATCGCACGCTCGCAGGCATCGGTGCCTGCGGCCAATCTGGTCGATGAAGTGCAGAAATTGCTTCAGGAGCCTGCAATTGGGCCGTTGATCGCCTAATCGAGAGGCAAGCATGCGAGATCCGTGAGCGTTGGTTTGAGCCAACCTCATGAAGTCGCTGCTCTTTCTCTTCGGATTCACCGCCCTCACCTCACACGCGCAACCCTCATTCCGTGCCGGAGTGGCCACGGTGGACATCTCGCCCACGGAGTTCCCGCGCATCATCGCGGGCGGATTTCTCGAAGGACGGGGCGAAAAGCTCGCGGACACGCTCCTCGTGCGCAGTTTCGTGCTCGATGACGGGAAGATGAAGATCGCCTTCGCCATCGTGGACACCTGCATGATGGAGCAGTCGCTCATTGATGAGGCGAAAGCGCTCGCGTCGAAGCAGTGCGGCATCCCGGTGGACCGCATGATGGTCAGCGCCACGCACACGCACTCCGCACCGGCGGCGATGGGCTGCCTCGGCACGCGCAAGGACACGGTGTATGCGAAATTCCTCACGCCGAAGATCGCCGAGGCCATCGTGGCGGCGAATGCGGCGCTGCAACCGGCCCGCATCGGCTGGGGTTCGTTCGATGACTGGGAGCACACGCACAACCGCCGCTGGATTCGCCTGCCGGGCAAGGAGGTCGTCGATCCCTTCGGCCAGCCCACCGGCCGCGCGAACATGCACCCCGGCTACCTCAGCAAGGACGTCGTCGGCCCCAGCGGCCCGGTCGATCCGCAGCTCAGCGTCATCGCGCTGCAAACGCTCGATGGCAAACCGCTCGGCGTGCTCGCGAACTACTCGCAGCACTACTTCGGCAGCGGTCCGGTCTCCGCCGACTACTATGGGCACTTCTGCCGACACCTCGCCGCAAAGATGGGCCAGCCGGGCGATGGCAACGGCCCCTTCGTCTGCGCCATGAGCCAGGGCACCAGCGGCGACCAGATGTGGATGGACTACGGCGCGGAGAAAAAGACGATCACGATCGACACCTACGCCTCCGAGGTCGCCGACAGCGCCCTGAAGGCTCTGCAAACCGTGAAGTATGCCGACCACGTCCCGCTCGGCATGGTCGAGAAGACGCTCGAGCTCAAGTATCGCGTCCCCGACGAAAAACGCCTCGCCTGGGCAAGACCCATCGCCGCGAAGATCGAAAACGACGTACCGAAGAACAAAGAGGAAGTCTATGCGAGAGAGGCGCTGATTTTGCACGAGCGGCAAAAGACGAGCGTGAAGCTGCAAGCGATTCGGATTGGCGACCTGAGCATCGCCACGCTGCCGAACGAGGTGTATGCGATCACGGGGTTGAAGCTGAAATGGTGGTCACCTTTCAAGAGCCATTTTAATATCGAGCTTGCGAATGGGGCAGAGGGATATATTCCGCCGCCCGAGCAGCATGTTCTTGGGGGATATACCACTTGGCCGGCGCGAACGGCAGGTTTGGAAGTGTCAGCGGAACCTAAAATCGTTTGGGAACTGACTGCCAACATGCATGAACTTGCTGGTCTTCTTGGCTCTGGCGAACGCCCAATGAACTTGACCTCCATCATCAAAGGGCCAAGGCACACGGGAGCGTGGATGCCAGCGATAGAAAAATCCGATCCCTTGTTTCATTGCACCCTCGACTCAGGAGGTTTTGGTGCCGACGAAGACGGCCCCAGCCTCGCAAGGGATGGAAAACAGCGAGCAACTGGCAACATGTGGCTTAAACCGATCGGCAGGATGATTCCGTACATGCCTGGAGCGGGTGCTGGGCTAGGTTACGGAGAAGAATCTGCATTGCATGCCTCTGAGTTAGATTATGCGGCCAGATATAATTACTCAGTTCAACTCACTGGCGGTCACTTTAAGCTTCCCGCTGAAAACCTTCAATCTACGACCACCATCGCCCTCTGGTTCTGGCTCGGCCATGAAAGCGGCGCGAGTGATCGCACGGGCGAGTTGATCAACGCGTTGGGTGTCAGCTTGAAGGCGCATCAGTTCCCGGATCACACGGTGAGGCTGGAATGGGGCATGGACAAGGAGAGGGACTTGCCAAGTCCCCCCTCAAGCCCGGACTTGGCAAGTCCGGCTCCTTGTTTCGCCGATGACTGGCATTTCGCCGTTTTGGTCCGCGATGGCCAAAACGTGCGCGTGCATCTCGATGGCTCTGAAAAGCCCGTTTTGACCGGAAAGGCCGGGAAGGCGGCGAATGAGGTGCTTTTCGGTCAAGGACTCGAAGGACGGCTGGATGAGATCACGATCTGGGATCGCGTCATCGAGCCATCGCTCATCGCGAAGCTTTGGAGCATCTCGAAAGTGGCTGATGACAACGCGCGACATGGCGTCGCGCGGAAGGAAAAGGCCAAGCGGGCGCAGGTGCAGACCTCGGCATTGCTGAAGGCGCATGAGAACTGGTCCGCGTCGATGCGCTTCCGCAACGCGAAGGCGAACAACGTCAGCGCGGTGACGGCTTACCTCATCTCACGCGGGCCGAAGGGCGATTCGCAGGCTCCGGGGGATCATCTCGGCATCGGCGGCAACTACAAGGACTCGTCGCCGGGCCGGTTGTTTGTCTTCAATGGCAACGCAGTGAATCAAATCGTGCGCGGCACAACGGTCATCGCGCCCGGTTCGTGGAATGACGTGAAACTGGAGCGCAGCGGCTCGCGCGTGAAGGTGACGCTGAATGGCAAGGTGGAAATCGACGCTGAACTGCCCGTCACCGCGCCGGGAGCGAATGGGTTGTTCTTTGGCCGTCGGTGCGATGATTTCGCGCCACTGGAGGGCGAGTATTCTGACGTGGTGGTGACAGGATTGGAGATTCCGAAGGGCGCGGCAGCGTCGTGGAGTGCGGCGGGAAGCGTCAGCGCCACACCGCTGTCGAAAGCTGAAACGTCATCGAAGGCCAAAGACCGCCCGAAAGCGGTGTCGCCGATGCCAGGTGGCCCCGGCATCTCTGCCCCCGCACTCCACGACGCTGGCGCGAAGTCGAAGGTGCCAACCGCCACGCCACCACTCTTCCCCGAAGAATCCGCGAAGAAGTGGCATGTGCGCGACGGTTACCGCATCGAGCTCGTCGCGGCGGAGCCGGTGGTGCTCGATCCGGTGGCGTTTGATTGGGATGAGCAGGGCCGACTGTGGGTGATCGAGATGGCGGACTATCCGCTGGGCATGGATGGCAATGGCAAGGCCGGCGGACGCGTCGTGCGGCTGGAGGATACGGACGCCGATGGCCGCTACGACAAGCGCACCGTCATCGTCAGCGATTTGAGCTATCCCACCGGCATCCTTACCTGGCGCGAGGGCGTCATCGTCACCGCCGCGCCGGACATCTTTTTCATTTCGCCCGATGGCACGAAGAAGGTGCTCTACACCGGCTTCAGCACCGGCAACCAGCAGCTCCGCGTGAACGGCCTGCGCTGGGGCATGGACGGCTGGGTGTATTGCGCCGCGGGCGCGCATCACGGCGGCTACAACAAAGGCACTCAAATCGAGTGCAAGCTCACCGGCGAGAAGATCGACCTCGGCAGCCGCGATTTCCGCTTCAAACCGGACACCGGCGAGTTTGATCCGCAGACCGGCCCCTCGCAGTTCGGCCGCGCCCGCGATGACTGGGGCCACTGGTTCGGCGTGCAGAACAGTTTCCCGCTGTGGCACTACATCCTGCAGGATCACTACCTGCGCCGCAATCCGCACGTCATCCCGCCGGACCCGATCCATCAGCTCTTTCCGCGCAATCCGCCGGTGTATCCCGCCAGCAGCATGGAGAAGCGTTTTCACAGCTTCGATCAAGCCGGGAGGTTCACGAGTGCGTGCGGGATCGAGGTGTATCGGGACCGCGTGCTGTTTGAAGATGGCAAGACGCATGCTTTCACCTGCGAGCCGTTTGCCAATCTGGTGCAGCACCACATCCTCGAAGAAGACGGCGTCACCTTTAAAGCCGTGCGCGATCCCGCCGAGTCGAAGACGGACTTCCTCGCCAGCGAAGACCGCTGGTGCCGCCCTGTCATGGTGCGCACAGGACCGGACGGCGCGTTGTGGGTCGCCGACGTGTATCGCTACATGATCGAGCATCCGCAGTGGTTGCCGCAGAATGGGAAAGAGGAGCTACTGCCGCATTACCGGGAAGGAGACGACAAGGGGCGGATTTGGAAAGTAGTTCGAGCTTCAACTCGATCTGGGGCTGCTATTCCAGTTGCCAGCGCACCTCAAACCGATCCCATTTCAAAATCGGTCACTTTAGATTTAACCAACAATCCAGCGACATGGTGGGAAAGCAGCAATGGCTGGCTCAGGGACAAGTGGCAGATGAAGGCCCTATGGTCAGGCTATCCACACGCACTTGGCGCTTTGAAAAGGCCCAAAGGCATCATCGCGGCACAGACGGCATGGGCATATCTTCTTTATGGGAAAGGAAGTGAGAGACACAATATGGTTCTCGACCTTCTTTTGAGGCAAGATTCGCATGTCCACGAACAAGCTCTCCAAATGGCCGAAAAGCTTGAGTGGAGTGGCGACGAATCGTCGCCACTCCAAAAAGCGCTGGCAAAGCTCGTGAACGAAAAGGACGAGAAGGTGCGGCTGCAACTGGCGTGCTCGTTGGGCGAGTTGAAGGGCGATTGGGCGGCGGATTTGCTGGCGGAGCTTTTGAACGCGGCTCCGGCGGGTTCGGCGCTTCAAGGCGCGGCCTTGAGTTCGGTGCTGCCGCATTTGGAGCGGGTTTGTGCGCGTGCGGATGCGAAATCGGGCGGGATGCTGTTTCGCTGTGCGCTGGCGGTGAAGAATGAAAAAGCCATCGCGGCCTTGGTTGCGCGGCTCGAAGGCCAAGAAGGCATCGCGGAGCTTCTGACCGTCCTCGACGAAAAGAATCTCTCGCTGGTGCAATTTGCGAAGCAGGTGAGTTCGCCGGAAGCACAGGCGGGATTGAAGAAGATGGCGGACATGCTCGCGAAGGCGGCGGAGGCGGTCAAAACGGCGAAGGCGGCTCCGCCGGTGGCAGAACTGGCGCTTTTGGCTTCGGATCGCGAGCATCGGGAGATGGTGAAGGACATGCTGCCGGGTTTGTGGGCGAAAACGGGCAGCGCGGAGGTGCTGCGACTGGTGGGACGGCTGCAACCGAAGGATGGGCCGACATTTTTGCTGGAGCGCTTCGAAGAGCGCACGCCGGCGGTGCGCGGTCAGATCATCGAAACGCTGCTCTCGAACGATGCGTGGACTTCGGCCCTGCTCAAACGGCCGGAGGCGAAGGCATGTGATGCGGCGACGCGGGCGCGGCTGGTGAAGCATCCGAAGAAAAACATCGCGCAGGTAGCGGAGAAGGTGTTTGCGGACTCGACGAGCGCCACGCGGGCGGCAGTGGTGGAGAAGTTCAAGCCCGCGCTGAAGCTCACGGGAGATGTGGAACGCGGGAAGACGGTTTTCGCGAGCGTGTGCATCAGTTGCCACAAGCTGGATGGCGTGGGCCTCGAACTCGGCCCGGATCTGCGCAGCGTGGTGCAGCATGACGCGGAGAAGCTGCTCAACTCCATCCTGGACCCGAGCGCGATCATCGAGCCGGGTTTCATGGCGTATCATTGCACGCTGAAGAACGGCGAGCAGCTTTATGGTGCCATCGCCACGGAGACGAGCGCGAGTTTGACGCTGAAGATGGCGGGGAACCTGACGAAGTCGGTGCTGCGGAGTGATGTGGCGTCTTTGAAGAGCGCGGGGATTTCGCTGATGCCGGAGGGGCTGGAGGCGGTGATGACGCCGCAGTCGCTGGCGGATTTGATCGCGTATCTGAAGGTGGCGCGATGATGGGACGGAGCGCGAGTATGGCGAAGCCTACTCGCCTGTTTTGAGGTCTTGCGTTGACGTAGGGAGTTGAAAGTGGCGAGTGGTCTTCGACACACTCGCGCTCCGTTTTGCGTGCCCGCTTGAGCGAAACATCGCGCTGGGGTGAATGAGCACAAAAAAGCGGGGCCTGGAAGGCCCCGCTCCTTGGGTGATCTGAATTACTGCGCAGGCTTCCAGTTCTTCACGAATTCGAGGCACTGGGTAATTTCGGGCACGCTGGTTTCCCAGTTGTGCTCGTATTCGCAATGCAGCGGACCGGGGTAGCCTTGGGCGTGGTATTCTGCGAGGATGGCGGGGATGTCGCTCTTGCCGGTGCCGAAGGGGAGGTCGTGGGCTTTGGGATTGCCGAATTCGGTGAGGTCCTTCATGTGGCTGTCAAAGATGCGGCCTTTAAGGATCTTGATGCAATCGACGGGATTGAGGCTGCTGCGGACCCAGTGGCCGACGTCGGCGCAGGCTCCCATGCGAGGATCGCGGTCCTTGACGAGGCCGAGGACGTAGTTGGGATCCCAGAACATGTAGGCGCGGTCGAGCGGGCGCTTGGGATGGTTGTGGATGGCCATCTTGATGTCGAATTCCTTCACGAGGGCCTCGATCTTGTCGAGTGCGGTGACGTCAGGCTCGGTGACGACGACGCCAATCCCGAGGGTTTTGCAGAACTCGAAGATCTTGCGGTTGGAGGCGTCATCCTGGCCGAGTTTGACGACGCCATAGCCGACCGCGGTGAGGCCTTTGGCTTCGAGGTGTTTCATGACGGCATTGATCATCTCAGGGGTGGCGTTGTGATCCCACTTGGCATCGGGCTTCTCGGTGGAGAATTTCTGCCCAGGATAGAATTCAATCGTCTTGCCGCCGCATTGCGCGGTTTTGTCGATGGCTTCGAACACGCTGTACATGCGGAAGCTGTAGGCCTGGCAGCCGGCGTAGAACTGGCCGACTTTGGCGGCGTCGGGGATGGTGGCCGCGAAGGTGGCCGCGAAGGTGGTCGCAGCGGCGAGGAGGAGTGAGAGAAGGATTTTCTTCATGGGATGGGCGGTTGGAACGAGGGGAATCGAGGATTCCTTGCGGTGGGAAGATGAACGGGAAATGTCGAATGACGAATGCAGAATGACGAATGAATGCCGAAGCCCGAAGGATCACGGTTTGGGCGCGTATGGAAGGATCATGCGAATTTCGACCCTCCTATTCATCTTTGCGACGACGGCGGCAGCGCAATTACCTTCGGCGAAGCCGATTCCGCGAGTGCAGGCGGTGCCGATGCCGCATCACATCACGTCGTTTCAACTCGATGGGCGGGAGCTGACGGCGATGCACTTCGATCCGCTGGACATGCGGCCGTTCTGGCACCCAATCCGGGCTTCGCGTGAGGTGAGTCTGACGCGGATGGGGCATCCGCATGATCCGCTGACGCATTCGCATCATAACAGCGTGTGGGTGACGCACAACATGGTGAACGATCTGGATTTCTGGGGCGATTACGCGAAGAAGCAGGGCCGCATCGTGAATGTGGAGGTTTCACGCGAAGGTTACGAGGACACCGACGAGTTCGCGGCGATGCGGATGGTGAACCACTGGATCAGCGAGGCGGACAAGTCGATTCAACTCATCGAGGTGCGGCGCACGGAGATCCGGCCGCTGGACGGGGCGAAGAGCTGGTTCATGATCATCGACCTGGAGTTTTCACCGCCGAAGGGCAAGACGACGACGTTTGGGGCCACGGGTTTCGGCCTGGTGGCGGTGCGAGTGGCAAAAAGCATCGGCGTGCATGATGGCGGCGGGCGCATTTTGAATTCGGCAGGGCAGGTCAATGAGGAGGCGATTTTCCGCAAGCCCGCACGCTGGTGCGACTACAGCGGACGCATCACCAACGACGCGGACGGCTTTGGCGGCATCACGCTGATGAATCACCCGATGAATCCGCACAACCCGACGGCCTTCCATGTGCGCAACGACGGCTGGATGGGCTGCTGCCTGAGCCTGGACACGCCGGTGGAGGTGACGGAGGAGAAAAAGCTCCGCGTACGCTATGCGCTGTGGGTTCACGACGGCGTGGCGACGCAGGAGCAGAGCGAGGCGCACTGGAAAAAGTTCACAGAGATGCCGGTGATTGATTTGAATCCGCCAAAACCGGTGAAGAAGTAAGCATGCAGGCCTATCCCGCCGCCTTGGGCGAATTGATCGCGTTTTTTGAATCGCTGCCGGAAGGCGAGCGGCGGGAGAATTTGATCGATCTGGCGGCAGCTTCGGCGGCTCACGCGCCAAAAGAGGGGGAAAAGTTCGATCTGGAGGACGTGCGGAAGGACGCAGAATGTACGGACACGGTCGGGGTGCATGTGAGACTCGAACAGGACGATCATGCGTACTTTGCAGTCAGCCTCGGGCCGAAGGTGCAGACGCTGACGAAGGCGCTGACGACGATTTTATGCCGAGGACTGAATGGCTCGACCTTGCGGGAGGTGCTGGACGTGCCGCAGGATTTTGTGCCGCGTATCATCGGCGCAGAACTGGTGCGGCTGCGCAGCCAGACGGTTTATTATGTTCTCACCCGCATGAAGCAGGCCGCGCAAGTGCTGCAGCAGAAGTGAGTCAGATCAGCTTCGTCGTGCCGCCGCTGCGCAGCTCTTCGGGGATCTGACCGACGAAGCGGGGCTGAAGATCGATGGCGTCGAAGATCTGGTTGATCTCCATCTGATTGAGGTCACCGGGCTTGTCGATCTCGAAATAAACGAGGTCATGCCGGGTATCGACTTTGTAGCGGACCTTGGGAAAGTGGTCCATCTGGTTGCGGAGGTGCATCACGGCGGACTCCGCACGGAGGCCGGGGGCGTAGATTTCGACTTCGATCATGGCTGGTATGGACGAGTTTCTACCGGATTCGACCGGCGGAGCCAAGCAAAACCTGCGTGGCGGCAACGGGCAGGATTCCAGTTTGACAGGCCGGTGGGGGCGTCCTATTCTCGCCGCCCTTTCCCCCCGCCCCTTTTATGGCCAACATCCGCTCCGCAGAAAAAGACATCCGCAAAACGACGGTTCGCACCGCTCACAACCAAACGGTGAAAAGCCGCATCCGCACCCTGCGCAAGAAAGTGATCTCTGCCGTGGAAAAGAAGGACGCCGCCGCCGCCGCCGCCAGCCTGAGCGAGTTCGCCGCCGCTGCTGACAAAGCCGCCAAGACCCACGTCATCAAGAAAAACACCTCCGCCCGCTTCAAGAGCCGTCTGGCGCTCAAGGTTGGTGCGTTGACCAAACCCGCCTGATTCAGGACCCCCAGCAAAGATTTCCGAACGGCATCTCGCGAGAGGTGCCGTTTTTTGTTTGTCGGATGAGGTGTGGGCAGCAATGGTCGGCCACGCATGATCACCCGCCACCGCATCGCCCCCAACGGCCCTGAATTCTCCCGTCTCGTCTATGGCACCTGGCGCATCCTGGATGATGAGGACAAGGCCAACTGCACGCCCCAAGCACTGCTGAACCGCTTCAAGGCCTGCGCTGACATGGGGATCACCACGCTGGACACGGCGGAGATCTACGGCAGTTACAAGGTCGAGGAGGCCATCGGCGGCGCTTTGAAACTCGACCCCGCCTTCCGCAGCAAGATCGAGATCGTGACCAAATGCGGCATCTACGTGCCCTGCGAGTTCCATCCCGACCGCAAAGTGGCGCACTACAACGTCACCGCAGCCCGCATCATCAAGAGCGCCGAGAAATCGCTGCGCTTCATGGGCATCGACCACATCGACCTGCTGCTCGTCCACCGTCCCGACTGGCTCACCAGCGCGGACGAAACGGCCGCAGGGCTGAACAAGCTGCTCAAGGATGGCAAGATCCGCAGCGCCGGTGTCTCGAACTACAACGTGCATCAGTTTGAACTGCTGAACTCGCGCATGGACCAGCCGCTGGTGACGAACCAGATCGAGTTCAGCCTCCTGCACATGGACCCCATCTACGATGGCACCGCCGATCAATGCCAGCGCCACCGCATCCTGCCCATGGCCTGGTCTCCACTGGCCAAAGGAGCCTTGATGGAGAAAAAAGATCCCGCCGCCGTCCGCCTCCACGCGAAGGCGGCTGAACTGTCCGCCAAATACGGTGGTGCCACGCTCGACCAGCTCGCCTACGCCTGGATCATGGCGCATCCGTCGATGCCGCTGCCGATCATCGGCACCAACAAGCTGGATCGCATCCAGGCCGTTACCCAGGCCGCCGGGATTCAGTTGGAACGCGAAGATTGGTACGGTTTATGGCAGGCGGCCATGGGTCACGGCGTACCCTAAGGTGCCATGTTCCCTGCTCTGCCAGTCGCCCGTGTCGTCGCCATTGCAGCCGTGGCAATGTCCGGCTGTTGCGAAGCCCAGACACTGACAAAAGCAGGCGACTCTCAAACCCAGCGGGAGCGCATGGTCCGCGAACAACTCATGACAGCCGGGCGTGACATTCAAAACAAGCGTGTGCTCGACGCCATGCGCAGCGTGCTGCGGCATGAATTTGTGCCGGAGCATCTGCGCTCACGTGCCTACGAGGACGGGCCGCTGCCCATCGGCCACGAGCAGACGATTTCACAGCCCTACATCGTGGCCTTCATGACTGAGGCCATTGATCCGCAGCCCGGAGAACGCATTCTGGAGATCGGCACTGGCAGTGGTTATCAGGCAGCGGTGCTGGCAGCGATGGGGGCGCAGGTCTTCTCCATCGAAATCGTGAAACCTCTGGGCGAACAGGCGCAGGAGACATTGAAACGCCTCGGCTACGACAAGGTGAAGGTGCGCATTGGCGACGGCTACGCCGGATGGCCGGAGGAGGCGCCGTTCGACGCAGTGATCGTCACGTGCGCTCCGGAGAGCATTCCGCAGCCGCTCATCGACCAGCTCAAAACCGGCGGACGCATGATCATTCCAGTAGGTGAAACTGGCGGAAAGCAGGAACTTTATCTGCTGAAGAAACAGGCGGATGGCCTGCGCAAAACCGCCGTGCTGCCGGTGCGGTTCGTGCCCATGACCGGCAAGGCACAGAAAAAGGGCAATTAACGCACCTGATCATTGTGGATCATGTTCACCTGCCAGTCCCATGGCCAGCGCCCGGGATTGCTCCAGTGAAAAATCCACGGCTCGGTGAGCTGGTTGACGTGTCCCAGAACCATCTGGCTGTAACCAGCGCCGTTGCCTTCGAGGCGGATCATCATGCTCACCATGCCCTGCCCTTTCGCGGCCCGGATCGTCGTTTGATCCGTCTTCAAGGTCAGTGTGAAGAAGCCACTGAGATATTTACGCCCGTCCTGAAGCGCGGAGGCGCGGGTATGGCCGTAGGCATCGGTGTAATTGTCCGCGAGCAGTTCCTCCACCTCGTCCCAGTCGCGATCTTCGACCGCTTCGATCAAATTCGCCTGGGCCGCACGCACCTGCGCCTCGGGTGAACGCCCGAAAACCCACCATGTGAGCCAAAAAACAACGATCAGGAGGAGCGCCAGCAGGCTGCGGACGATGAGGGATGTGTTCATCTTTTAAAACAACGCCAGTTGTCCGGCAGGATCCGTCGAGGCCACGCAGAAGCTCACGCCAGCACTGCTGCGACGGCGCACAATTTCGATCGTCGGTGTCGGTTTATGACGTTCGGCGCAAATGACGCGTGCATCATTCGCACCGGAAGAATCGAGCGCCTGGCGGATGTAGCGCGCGGCAACGACGGGATCATTGCAATCGTCGCTCAAATGGCCGAGCACGACATGACTGAGGCCGGGGTGCGCGATGTCGCGGACGAGTTCGGCCGCCTGCTCGTTGGAAAGATGGCCATGGCGCGAGCTGATGCGCTGTTTGGTCGCCCAAGGACGCTTCGTGTCGTTTTCGAGCAGTTGCGTGTCGTAATTGGCCTCAATGAAGAGGCTGTCAGAGTTGCGAAGGCGATCCTTGATCAAGTTGGTCACGTAACCGACATCGCTGAGCACCCCGAGGCGGGATTCCTCGTCGGCGATGACGAAACCCACCGGATCGACGGCGTCATGCGGCACGGTGAAAGACTCGATACGCAGATCCTGAAACTCGAAGGCCGATCCGGTGCTCATGAGCCGCCAGGAGGGTGGTTTGCGGAAACCGAGGCTGCTGGCGAGGGTTTCCTGGGTCAGGGCGGTACAAAACAGCGGCACCTGACGCTTCCGGCTGAGCACCTCGATCCCGCCGGTGTGATCCTGGTGCTCATGGGTAAGCAGGATGCCATCGAGCATGTCGAGCGAGAAACCGCAGGCGTCGAGACGCAGGCAGATCTGCTTGGCGCTGAGTCCGGCGTCCAGCAACAGGGTGGTGCGTTCCGTCGAGATGACGGCGCAGTTCCCCGAACTGCCGCTGCCGAGAATCGTGAGACGAACCATGCGGTGTTTTTAGCGGCTATGGGCGGGCGATGCAAGATGGATGAGGGCTGGGCAGGACAAAGCCCCGAAATAGGCCCGCAGGCGCAAAATAAGGGTCAAACTGGCAGGCAGAATGCTGGTTGATTTACCGATTCAAATCGCCTTAATGCGGCCCCCTTTTGACCCAAAATGACAAATAACGGACTTCCCCAGAAACAAGGCCTGTATGACCCGCAGTTCGAGCACGACGCCTGCGGTGTCGGTTTCGTGTGCCATATGAAGGGGAAGAAATCGCATTCCATCGTGGCCAATGCGCTCCAAATTCTGGAGAATCTGGACCATCGTGGTGCCTGTGTGGAAGAAAACACCGGTGACGGGGCGGGCATCCTGATCCAGGTGCCTCACACGTTCCTCGCAAAGGTGGCGAAGCAGGCGGGTTTTGAGCTGCCCGCAGCGGGCCAGTATGGCGTAGCCAATATCTTCACCTCGCGCGATCCGGCGATCTGGGCAAAGACGAAGGAAGTCTTTGCCAAGGTGGCCACAGCGGAAGGCATGCCTGTCATCGGCTGGCGTGACCTGCCGACGGACAATTCGACGCTTGGCAAGTCGGCGAAGGCCAGTGAGCCGGTCGTGCGCCAGGTGTTTGTGAAGCGTCACGCCTCGGCGCTGGATGATCTCTCCTTTGAGCGGAAGCTCTATGTGCTGCGCAAGGTGGCGAACAACGACATCCGCGTGGCGAAGGTCGATCCCGTCTGGTATGCGCCGAGCTTTTCGTGCCGCACGCTGGTGTACAAGGGCATGCTCACGCCGCATCAGGTCGGAGCGTATTATCTGGACCTCCAAGATTCGGACATGGAGTCGGCGCTAGCGCTGGTTCACAGCCGTTTTTCGACCAACACCTTCCCAAACTGGGAGCGATCGCACCCCTACCGCTACATCGCCCATAACGGCGAAATCAACACGCTGCGCGGCAATATCAACTGGATGCTCGCCCGCCAGTCGCTCTTCGCGTCGGAGCTGTTTGGCGATGACATCCACAAGATCAAACCCGTCATCAACATCGACGGTTCGGACTCCACGATCTTTGACAACGCGCTCGAACTGCTCGTGCTGAGCGGCCGTTCGCTGCCGCATGCGATGATGATGATGATTCCTGAGCCGTGGAGCGGCCACGAGTCGATGAGCGAGGCGAAAAAGTCCTTCTACGAGTATCACTCCTGCCTCATGGAGCCGTGGGATGGTCCTGCGTCCGTGGCCTTCACCGACGGCACAATGATGGGAGCCACGTTGGACCGCAATGGTCTGCGTCCTTCGCGCTACTACGTCACGCATGACGACCTCGTGATCATGGGCTCGGAAGCGGGCGTTTTGCCGGTCGATCCAGCGAATGTGAAGCTCAAAGGCCGTCTGCAGCCGGGCAAGATGTTCATCGTGAACATGGAGGAAGGCCGCATCGTTCCGGATGACGAGATCAAAGAAAAAATCGCTGCCGAGAAGCCCTACCGCGAGTGGCTCGACAAGAATCTCGTGAAGCTCGCTGACATCGCCGACGGTGCCCCCGCACCGCTGCCGGACCACGAAACGATGCTGAAGCGCCAGCAGGCCTTTGGTTACACCTTTGAAGATCTCCGCATGCTCATGGTGCCGATGGCACGCGATGGCGTGGAAGCGATTGGCTCGATGGGCACTGACATCCCCATCGCCGTGCTCTCGAACAAGGCCAAACTGCTTTACGATTACTTCAAGCAGCTCTTCGCGCAGGTCACGAATCCGCCCATCGACTGCATCCGCGAGGAAATCGTCACGTCGCCGGTCACCACGATTGGCCGCGAGGGCAATCTGCTCGATCCGAAGCCGGAAAGCTGCCACCTGATCGAACTCAAGACGCCTATCCTCAGCAATGAGGAGCTGGCGAAGCTCAAAGCCATTGCCAGCGGCGAATTTGCCTCCGCCACGCTCGACATCACCTTTGATCCGAATAAGGGCGCGAAAGGCCTGGAAGAAGCGATGGATGCTCTTTGCGCCCAAGCGGACGATTTAATCAAGAAAGGCCGCAACATCCTCATTTTGACCGATCGCGGCATCAGTGCCACGAAAGCTCCGATCCCGGCTCTGCTGGCCGTGGGCGGCCTGCATCATCATTTGATCCGCCAAGGCACGCGTACGCAGTGCGACATCGTGCTGGAGTCCGGCGAACCGCGTGAAGTGCATCACTTCTGCACGCTGATCGGTTACGGCTGCGGTGCGATCAATCCTTACCTCGCCTTTGAAACGCTCGACGACATGATCCGCCAGGGCTTGCTCGTGAACGTCGATCACAAGAAGGCGGTTTATAACTTCATCAAGGCTGCCACGAAGGGCGTCATCAAAGTCGCCTCGAAGATCGGCATCAGCACGATGCAGAGCTATCGCGGCGCGCAGATCTTTGAAGCCGTCGGTCTCAGCAAGAGCGTGGTCGAAAAATACTTCACTTGGACCGCCACACGTGTCGAAGGCAGCGACCTCAAGATCATCGCCGAGGAGTGCATCCAGCGCCACATGCGCGGCTTCCCGGATCGCGACTCGCAGGTGCACGCGCTCGACGTGGGCGGTGACTACCAGTGGCGCAAGGAAGGTGAGGCCCACCTTTTCAACCCGCTCACGATCCACACGCTGCAAAAAGCCGTTCGCACGGGCAATTTCGAGACCTTCAAGCAATACTCCGCCCTCGTGAACACGCAGGTGAAGCAGTTCTACACGCTGCGCGGCCTGCTCGACTTCAAGGCGCAGACTCCGGTGCCGATCGACGAAGTCGAGACCGTCGAGAGCATCATGAAGCGCTTCAAAACGGGCGCGATGAGCTACGGCTCCATCTCCAGCGAGGCTCACGAGGCGCTTGCCATCGCCATGAACCGCATCGGCGGCAAATCGAACACCGGTGAAGGTGGCGAAGACCCCGAGCGCTACACTTGGACGAACGACAAAGGCGACTCGAAGAACTCGGCGATCAAGCAGGTAGCTTCGGGCCGTTTTGGCGTCACCAGCCTCTATTTGAGCCAGGCGAAGGAAATTCAGATCAAGATGGCCCAGGGCGCGAAGCCCGGTGAAGGCGGCCAGCTTCCAGGCGCGAAGGTGTATCCTTGGATCGCCAAGGTGCGTCACTCGACACCCGGTGTCGGCCTGATCTCGCCGCCTCCGCATCATGACATCTATTCCATCGAGGACTTGGCCCAGCTCATCCACGACTTGAAGAACGCCAACCGCGAGGCCCGCATCAGCGTGAAGCTCGTTTCCGAAGTCGGTGTCGGCACCATCGCCGCCGGCGTGGCAAAGGCGCACTCGGATGTCGTGCTCATCTCCGGTTACGATGGTGGCACGGGTGCTTCGCCGCAGACTTCGGTGAAACACGCCGGTCTGCCGTGGGAACTCGGCCTCGCCGAGACGCATCAGACGCTTCTCCTCAACAACCTCCGCTCGAAGATCGTCGTCGAGGCCGATGGCCAGATGAAAACAGGCCGCGATGTCGTCATCGCCGCGCTGCTCGGCGCTGAGGAGTTTGGTTTCGCCACCGCTCCGCTCGTCACACTGGGCTGCATCATGATGCGCGTCTGCCATCTGAACACCTGCCCCGTCGGCGTCGCCACGCAGGATCCGCAGCTTCGCGCGAAGTTCAGCGGTGATCCTGAGCATGCCACGAACTTCATGAAGTTCATTGCCCAGGAAGTGCGCGAACTCATGGCGCAGCTTGGTTTCCGCAAACTCCAAGACATGGTGGGCCGCACGGACGTGTTGGAGCCTCGTCAGGCCGTCGATCATTGGAAAGCCCGCGGCATCGACCTCAGCAACCTGCTTTACAGCCCGAAGGTTGGCCCCGAAGTCGGCAAATTCTGCTCTGAAATGCAGGATCACGGCATCGGCAAGAGCATGGACATCACCACGCTGCTGCCGCTTTGCAAAGACGCCATCGAGAAGGGCACGAAGGTCAAGGCCACGCTCCCCATCCGCAACGTCAACCGCACCGTCGGCACCATCCTCGGCAACGAGATCACGAAGCGTCACTGGCACGGCCTGCCGGACGACACCGTGCATCTGCACTTCCAGGGCAGCGCCGGCCAGAGCTTCGGCGCCTTCGTGCCAAAGGGCGTCACGCTTGAGATCGAGGGCGACACTAACGACTACATCGGCAAGGGCCTCAGCGGCGGTCGCATCATCGTCTATCCGCCTGCGGCCAGCACGTTCGTTGCTGAGGAAAACATCATTGCCGGTAACACCGCGCTTTACGGTGCGACGAGCGGCGAGCTTTTCCTGCGCGGCATGGCAGGTGAGCGCTTCGCCGTCCGCAACAGCGGCGTCGATACCGTCGTCGAAGGCGTGGGTGACCACGGCTGTGAGTACATGACCGGTGGCCGCGTCGTCGTTCTCGGCGTCACGGGCCGCAACTTCGCCGCAGGCATGAGCGGCGGTGTCGCTTATGTCCTTGATGAGAAGGGCGACTTCGCCACTCGCTGCAATGCCGGCATGGTCGATCTGCAAAAGCTCGAAGACAAAGAGGAGATCGACAGCCTCTACGAGCTCATCAAGAAGCATGCCGACCTCACCAAGAGCCAGAAAGCCTTCAAGGTGATCGCATTGTGGGAGCAGAGCATCCCGCAGTTCGTCAAAGTGATGCCTCGCGACTACGCACGCGTCCTCAAGGCGCTCAAAAAAGCCAAGGACGACGGATTGGTCGGCGATGAAGCCCTCAACGCCGCCTTCGAGGCCAACGCCCGCGACGTTGCCCGCATCGGCGGAGGCTAGAATCCAGCCCCGCCCGACACGAAACCACAGACATCACCTTTTTTCACACTGCTAGATCATGGGAAAACCAACCGGCTTCATCGAATTCACCCGCGAACTCCCCGCTGACCGCGATCCGCTCGAGCGCATCAAGGATTGGAAGGAATTTCACCTTCACATGCCTGTGGAAGGCCTCAAAAAGCAGGGTTCCCGCTGCATGGACTGCGGCATCCCGTTTTGCCACAGCGGCACGCTCATCAGCGGCATGGCCAGCGGCTGCCCGGTCAACAACCTCATCCCCGAGTGGAACGACCTCGTCTATCGCGGCCTCTGGCGTGAGGCGCTCGACCGCCTGCACAAGACCAACAACTTCCCCGAGTTCACCGGCCGCGTCTGCCCCGCCCCGTGCGAAGGTGCCTGCGTGCTCGGCATCAACGAGCCGCCGGTCACCATCAAGAACATCGAGGTCAGCATCATCGACAAAGGCTGGGAAGAAGGCTGGGTGAAGCCCGAGCCACCTGAAAAACGCACCGGCAAAACCGTCGCCATCATCGGTTCCGGCCCCGCCGGTCTCAGCGCCGCCGCGCAGCTCAACAAGGCCGGCCACACCGTCACCGTCTTCGAACGCGCCGACCGTCCCGGCGGCCTCCTCATGTATGGCATTCCGAACATGAAGCTCGACAAGAAGGAAGTCGTCCTTCGCCGCATCAAGTTGCTCGAGGACGAAGGCGTCACCTTCAAGTGCAACGTCAATGTCGGCACCGACATCACCGCCGAGCAGCTCCGCAAGGACTTCGACGCCATCATCGTCGCCACTGGAGCCACCAAGCCGCGCGATCTGCCGATCCCCGGTCGCGAATTGAAGGGCATCCACTTCGCCATGGACTTCCTCACCGCAAACACGAGAGCGGTGCTCGACAGCCATCAGAACGGCAACTTCATCACCGCCGCAGGCAAGGACGTCGTCATCATCGGCGGCGGCGACACCGGCACCGACTGCGTCGGCACCAGCCTGCGTCACGGCTGCAATTCTCTCGTCCAGCTCGAGATCATGGCCAAACCCCCGCTCGCCCGTGCCGCGAACAATCCGTGGCCCGAGTGGCCGAAGGTTTACAACATGGACTACGGCCAGCAGGAAGCCGCCGCCAAGTTCGGCGACGATCCACGCGTCTATCTCACCACCGCCACGAAGTTCGAGGGCGATGACAACGGCAACCTCAAGGCCGTCCACGTCGTCAACGTCGAGTGGAAGAAGGACGACAAAGGCAACTTCGGCCCGCAGAAAGTCCCCGGCACCGAAAAAGTCCTCCCCGCGCAGCTCGTCCTGCTCGCCATGGGCTTCCTCGGCCCCGAGCAGCCCCTCCTCGACGCCCTCAACGTCGAACGCGACGCCCGCAGCAACATCAAGGCCGAGCACGAGAAATACACCACCAGCCTCCCCGGCGTCTTCGCCGCCGGCGACTGCCGCCGCGGTCAATCCCTCGTCGTCTGGGCCTTCAACGAAGGCCGCGGCGCCGCGAGAGAATGCGATCGCTTCCTGATGGGTGAGACGAGCTTGCCTTGATCAGCTTCATTTGCTGAAGTCAGCTTCCAAGCCCAGGATTTGCCAGAATCCTGGGCTTTTTGATTGTGCGTTCAATCCAAGTGACACATTGGAATCAACACGTCTGTCAGGACGAACCATGTTCCACACCTCAATCCCCTTTGGCTACACCATCATCTATCTGGTGCTTTTCGGTAGCATCGTGTTGGGCGGGCTTTTGCTGCTTGTGGGTTTCTGGAGACGGATTCGGGCTTTGAAGCGATTGGGAACGGTTTTGGCGACGCTTGGCGTTGGGTTGCTCGCAGCGGACATCTACTTCAACTCGTTGATGGAGTGGAATCCGCACATCGCGTCCGATGCGGCGGTTTTGGGCACTTGGGCTGATGAACGGGAGACGATCACGCTGCATGTGGATCATCGTGTGCATTACCATTCGTGGAACGAAGATTTCACCGGGACTTGGAGCCTTGATAACTGGAATCTGCGGCTCAAAGCCGAAGGCGTCGATAACCTGATGCGCTTCGTCAGCTACGATGGCGAGCTGCGTCTGATGACAAATCCTCCCGATGATCCTGACGGTTGGAACGGCATCATTGGTCTCAAACGCGTGTCCGAGGATGTTCTAAAATGAACATCTTCCCAAACAGGCTCACTCCGCCGTCTTGCCCTTCTTTTTCTTCTTCTCGGCCTTCTTCTTTTGCTTCTGTTCCTCGTCGCGGGCGGGTTTCTGGTTGATGGCGGGGATGGATTTGGCGAGTTCGGCCTTGGTGCCGTTGTATTGCGGATCTTTCGCGAGGTTGGTCCATTCGTTGGGGTCGGTGGCCTCGTTGTAGAGTTCTTCTTCGCCATTGGCGTAGCGGATGTAGCGCCAGCCTTCGTTGCGGATGCCGTGGTTGTTGAAGCCGTGGGTCGTGAGCGCTGGCGTGGCCCACGCGGCGGCGGGATCGGCCAGCAGGGGCTTGATGCTCAGGCCTTCCACATGCGCGGGCTTTGGAATGCCGCACACGTCCATGAGCGTGGGGTAGATGCTCATGAAATCGACCGTGCGCTCGCAAACGCTGCCGGGTTTCGTCAAACCGGGCACGACCCACAGCAGTGGCGCGCGGGTGGCCTCCTCCCACAGCGCGAATTTGCGCCAGTGATGCTTTTCGCCGAGATGCCAGCCGTGGTCGCACCAGAAGACGATGATCGTGTTGTCCTTGTGCGGTGATTTGTCGAAGGCATCCAGCAGACGGCCGATGTTCATGTCCGTGTAGGCGGTGGCGGCCAGATAGGCCTGGATGGCCTCCTTCCAGCGACCTGAGTCAAGCATGGCCTTGTGATCGCCCTGAGGCTTCGCCATCGCCACACCGGCGGGCGGGATGTCGCCCAGATCATCCTCCTTGTAAGGCGGCAGCTTGATGTCGGCGAGCGGGAACATGTCATACCATTTCTGCGGCACGTTCCAGGCCATGTGCGGCTTGTGCAGGCCCACCGCGAGGAAGAAGGGCTTCTCATGCGCCTTGCCGAGCTGCTCGATGCCGTAGTCGGTGATCTTCCAGTCGGGCAGGTCGCTGTCCTCGCAATCCAGCGGCGCGAACTTGATGCCGCCAACGCCGTCGTCCTTCGCGTTCTTCGAGAGCTTCTTCTCCGCTTTGCCGCCGCCTTCGTCATCCAGGTAATCGTCCCACTCACTGCGACGCTCAAAGGAGCCGTGGTAGATTTTTCCCGCGCCACTGACGAAGTAACCCGCGCCGCGAAACGCTGCTGTCAGCGGCTTGTCCTCCGGGATGAACTTGCGCCAATCGGCTTCATTGCCGTAAACGCCGGTGGTGGAGGGGCGCATGCCGCTCATCAACGCCGCCCGCGACGGATTGCACACCGGCGCTGCGCAGTAGCTCCGCGTGAAGGCGGTGCCCATCTTCGCGAGGCGGTCGATGTTCGGCGTCTTCGTCTGCTCGTTGCGGTGCAGGTAGCCCACCCAATCACGCAGATCGTCGATGGCGATGAAGAGCACGTTGGGCTTCTTCACATCAGCAGCGTGAAGTGTGAGTGTGGCAAAAAACAGGCAAAAGAGCAGCAGCGGGCGTTTCATGGCGCGTGAACAGAGGCTGCGGGCGGTTTCTTAGCGCGAAATGCTGCGGCGGGTTTTTCTGTGGCGAGGTGGCGGCATTGTGAGCATCATCCGCACCTGATTGTCTCCATGCGGATGCGTTTTCTTGTCTTTCTCAGCCTTCTTGCCAGCAGCGCCTTGCTGCACGGGCAGATCGCGATTGCGGGGAAACGCTTCGAGCGGTCGCTGACGGAAGCGGGCACCAAGGGCGAGTGGGTGCTCTATGAAAAGGACGCGCCGCAGAATGACGGCACGCGGCGTTGGCTGACCCAACGTGTTTTGGTGGAGTTGCAGCCTGGGAAAGCCGCCGCAACGCTGGGCGGCGTCGCGGGCGTGGTGAAAACATCCGCGCGTGGCAAATACGCGGTGGTCGAGTTTGCCGGAAATCCTGACGCGGCACTCGCCGGAGCTGAAAAGCTCAAAACACTGCCCGGCGTGCGCTCGGCGGAGCCGATGCTGGCGCGGCAGCTCTTCCGCCGCTTCGTGCCGGATGATCCGCTCTTCGCCCACAACGTGGCCAATGCCGGTTACCAGTGGCATCTGCGCAACACCGGCCAGAATGGCGGCACGGCGGGCATCGACGTGAACGTGGTGACGGCGTGGGACAGCCACAAGGGCGCCGGGGTACGCATCGGCATCGTGGATGACGGCCTGGAGGTCACGCATCCCGATCTGGTGGCGAACATCGATCTTCTCAACGACTACGACTTCAACGATCTCGATGACGATCCCTCCCCTGGTGCGGAGGATTTCCATGGCACGGCCTGCGCGGGTGTGGCGGCGGCACGGGGCAACAACGGCATCGGCGTGACGGGCGTCGCGCCGGAGGCGACGATTGTGGGCCTGAAGCTCATCGCCGCGCCGACCACGGACGCGGACGAGGCGGACGCGTTCGCGTTCAAGCAGGACATCGTTCACATCAAGAGCAACAGTTGGGGACCGTACGACAACGCCTACGGTACCGGAGGCCCAGGACCGCTGAGTCTCGCGGCGATGGCGGACGCGGTGACGAACGGTCGCGGCGGCAAAGGCACGATCTTCCTCTGGGCGGCCGGCAACGGCAACTACAGCGGCGATGACTCGAACTACGACGGCTGGGCGAACTCGCCGCACGCCATCGCCGTTTCCGCCATCAATGACAAAGGCCGCGCCTCGTGGTACAGCGAGCCGGGGACGAACATCCTCGTCTGCGCGCCTTCCAACGGCGGCAAGCAGGGCGTCACCACCACGGACCGTGTCGGCGCAACGGGCTACAACGAGGAAAGCGGCACGGTGGAGTATCCTGACTTCACCGACACGGACTACACCAACACCTTTGGCGGCACGTCCTCCGCCACTCCGGCCGTGGCCGCTGTGGTGGCGCTGATGCTTCAAGCGAACCCGAACCTGACGTATCGCGACGTGCAGGAGATTCTGGTGCGCACAGCGGTGAAGAACGACGAGTTCGACGGCGGCTGGATGACGAACGGCGGCGGCTTTCACTTCAACGACCACTACGGCGCGGGCCTGGTGAACGCCCAGGCCGCCACGAGCATGGCAGCGACGTGGGCCAGCGTCGCGCCGCTGCAAACCCGCGTGCTGACACAGACCAACCTCGCGCAGGCGATCCCGGACGCGAATGAGAACGGCGCCTCCCGCACCTTCACCGTCCCCGCTGTGGACAATCTGCGGCTGGAGCACGTCACCGTGAAAGTGAAGGCCACGCATCCGTATGCGGGCAATCTGGAGTGGCGTCTCACCTCTCCCAGCGGTGTGAAGGTCCGGCTGGCACGTGCGCGCTTCAGCGACACTGCCGTGAATCTCGACTGGACCTTCATGACGACGCATTTCTGGGGCGAGCGCTCGGAGGGCGACTGGAAGCTCGAAGTCTTTGACCGCATGATCGACCACAGCGGCACGCTGGACGACGTGGCGCTCACCTTCCACGGCACGCCCACGGCTCCGGCGCTGCCGCCGCCGGCCATCACGTCCAACTGGATCATCGTGGGCCGCGAGGGCTGGGAACTGAAGCACCAGATCGCCGCGTCAAATTTCCCCACGAGCTTTGGCGCGGGCACCTACTTCCCCGGCGGCCTGCCTGTGGGGCTGTCGCTCAACACCACGACCGGACTCATCACCGGCACTCCCACCGAAACGGGCCTGTTCCAAGGTTATCAAAGCGCCACCAACGCCACCGGCACCACCGAGGAGTTCGCTTATTACCTGATCCTCGCCGCCGATCCGCTGCTCTCGACCGCCCTGGAGCAGCCTTCCACCACGAAGATCGTCCCCTTCGGCTTCGGCGATCCATTCAGCCAGACTACCACCACGCACGACGGCGTGGATGCCATCGGGACCGCTGTGGTGGAACATGAGGAGTACTCCGGCATCGAGTTCACCGTGAACGGCCCCGCGAAGCTCGAGTTCCAGTGGAAGGTGTCCTCGGAGAAGAACTACGACTACCTCGTGCTCACCGTGGATGGTTATGTGAAGGACTACATCACCGGCGAGACCGACTGGACCACCTCCACCACCTATCTCGGCGACGGGCCGCACAACGTGGACATCTACTACACCAAGGACCAGGAGGTGGTGAAAGGACAGGACAGGGGCTGGATCGACGAGATCATCATCACTTCCACCACCGCCGTGCCTGAGATCACCACGCAGACGATCCAGGCCTACCAGGGCGTGTATTTCCGGTATCAGCTCGAAGCCACAAACGCACCATCCGGCTACAGTGCGGACAATCTGCCCGCCGGACTCACCCTGCACGCCACCACCGGCCTCATTTACGGCAGCGTCGCCGCCGCAGGCAGCTATCCCGTCACCATTCACGCCACCAACAGCATCGGCACCGGCACTGAAACCATCACCCTCAACGTCGGCAGCGTCACGCAGGGGCTCGCAGACGCGCTCGACGCGCCCTTGCAAACCATCACCACCTCCGGTGATCTCGCGTGGACGCCGCAGCAGTTGTACTCCAGCGACGGCGAGGACGCCACCCGCAGCGGCCCCATCGACAACCTCCAGCAAAGCGTGATGACCACCGAGGTCACCGGCCCGTGCAAGGTGACGTTCTACTGGGGCATTTCGTCCGAGAAGGACTACGATTTCCTGCGCTTCTACATCGACGATGCCGAGCAGGACGCCATCAGCGGCGAAGTCGGCTGGACGCGCAAAGGCTTCCTCGTCCCCGCCGGCACGCACACGTTGAAGTGGGCCTACATCAAAGACGACTTCACCGCCTCCGGCCTCGACTCCGGCTTGGTGGACCGCTTCGCCATCCATCACGACAACGACGGAGACGGCATTCACTCGGACCTCGAAACTTGGTTCGGCACCAGCGACAGCGATCCCAACATCCAGCCGCAGCCCGTCGTCAGCCGCACCACCAGCACAACGCTGGAGTTTCCCTCCGTCAGCGGCAACGACTACCGCATCGAGCACAGCGACGACTTGATCGATTGGACGCCCATCATCGTCACCGCCACAGGATCGACAACCACATGGATCGATCTCAATGCCGTGAACAAGACGCGTCGCTTCTACCGCGTGGTCATTCCGTGATCAGGCCAGACTGCGCAGGAATCGCGTGAAAAAGTCCACCCCGGCCTCCAGATCGGCCACGGTGATGAATTCATCCTTCGTGTGCGCCTGGGCAATCGAACCGGGTCCGATGGCGATGGATGGCGTTCCAGCAACGGCCAGGAAAGCCGCGTCGCAGAACCACGGCGCGCCGGTCAATTCGGCTCCGGCGGCGATGAGTTTCTGCACAAAGGGATTCGCAGGATCGGTGTCGAGATGAAAGGCCTCGCTAGCGACGGTGACGCTGGCGGTTTCGTCAATGCGCCGCACGAAGTCGGTCAGCAGAGCCAGCGCACCGCCCGCACGCTGCAAACCGGGTGTGGTGCGGATGTCCACGCGGAGTTTGCAGGCATCGGCGACGATGTTGCTGCGTGTGCCGCCCTGGATCATGCCGAGATTGATCGTGCTGAAGCCGAGCCATTCGTCCGCGCCGCTGGTTTCGGTCAAAAGTTCACGGAACTCGGCATCGAGCGCTGCGACGAGCTTTGCCATCTTCACAATCGCATTCACACCGAGTTCCGGCGTGGCACCATGCACGGCGACGCCGGTCGTATGCACATCGGCCCACAGGCAGCCTTTGTGCCGAAACACGGTCTTCAAGCCCGTTGGTTCGCCGATGATCGCCAGATCGTAGCGCCCGTGATGCTTCGCGAAGTGCTGCGAGCCAAGTTGCGCGCTTTCCTCGGACATGAACCCGGCGAAATGCACCTCGACAGGCAGCAATGGGATCTCATGGCGCATTTCATGCAGAGCCCAGAGGAACGAGGCCATCGGGCCCTTTGTGTCGGAGGCTCCCCTTCCCCACACTTTTCCATCGCGCAGTTCACCGCCGAAAGGATCAATCGTCATGCCGCCGACGCTCACCGTGTCCGTGTGCGGGCCAAAAAGAATGCGCGGCTTCGGTTTGCCATCCGCGCTCGGATTCGTGGGAAAACGGCCGATCACGTTCGGCCTGCCGGGTTCCACCTCATCGAGAACTGCCTCGGCACCGGATGCCGTCAGAAACTCCGCCACGAATCGCGCGCATCGTTCTTCGCCAATGCCGTCGGTGCCGGGATCGCCGTCGGGATTCACCGACGGGATGCGCACGAGAGCCTGGGTAAGTTCGACAACGTTCTGGGGAAGCGCGGGCATCCCGCAGAGAGGCACAGGCGTGTGCCAGACGCAAGCACACGCCGGATTTGTCCTGCAGTGTGCCGATTTTGGCAAAGATGGCCCCGCAGCAAGTTCCAGGCAGCATTGTTGTAACCCGCGTGCAACTTACGGCGTTTCACAGCCATGAAAATCAACTGCTGCCATCTCATGCTCGTGCTTCTCAGCATCAGTGGGGCGGTTTTACAAGCCGCCGACCCCGTCGTCCCGGTGGTGACACCCACGACCGCCACGGATGGCAAAACGATCTTTCAAACCGTCTGTGCGCAATGCCACGGAGTCTCGGGCGAAGGCAAGGAAGAGCTCAAATCGCCCTCCATCGCCGGCATGCCCTCGTGGTATGTGCACACACAGTTCACGAACTTCCGCGAAGGCCGCCGCGGCCACGACGCCGCCGATCCGCAGTCCTTCATGATGGCCACCATCGCGAAGGTGCTGCAGCCGGAGCAGATCAAGGCGGTGGTGTCCCATGTTGAAAAGATGCCGCTCGTCGTCCCCACCGGCAAAGCCCGCGACGTGGCCGATGCCAACTTGGCTGAAGGCATGCGGCTGTTCCAAGAACGCTGCATGGAGTGCCACCGCTACAACGCCAGCGGCGAGATGGCCTTCGGCAGTCCGCCGCTGCTCGGCCGCCAGGGCTGGTATCTGGCCGACCAGCTCAAGAAGTTCAAAACAGGCAAACGCGGCACTCACAAAAACGACGTGAACGGGGCCAAGATGGTGCAGATCACCAATTTCTTCATCGAGGATGAACAGATGCTCCGCGATGTGGTGGCCTACATCATGACGCTCAATCCTGATCCAAACGCCTCCAAGGAGCAGCAGGACAAGCAGATCCTCGAAGGCAGCCCTTTTGAAGCGAAGAAAACAGCGCAACGCTGATCAAGCCTTCAGTTCCTCCACCACATCGCCCTTGCTCAGCGCCATCGGACGGCCGATCGGAGTCATGACTTCCCTGCTGTAGTCGATTCCCAGCAAGTCCTGCACTGTGGCGTGCAGATCTTCGACGAAGACCGGCTTTTCCGGCTCCTTCTTCACACCTTCGGGATCTGTGGAACCAATGACACGACCACCGGCGAAGCCGCCGCCCGCCACGAGCATGCTGAAGCCATGCGGCCAGTGGTCACGGCCACCGACGTTGTTGATCTTCGGCGTGCGGCCAAATTCACCGCCGCAGACGACGATCGTGCTCTCCAGCAGGCCGAGGCGTTTCAAATCACGAATCAACGAGGCGTAAGCAGCGTCGAGGATCTTCACTTGCGTGGCCTGACCTTCAAAATTGTTCGCGTGCGTGTCCCAGCCGTTGAGCGTGACTTCCACACAGCGCACACCGGCTTGAATCAGACGCACCGCCGCGAGACAGCCGCGACCGAAGGGTGTGTCGCCATACGCGTTGAGTTCCTTGGCCGGAACATCGCTGACATTGAAGGCATTCAACTGATCCGAAGTCATCATGCTGCGCGCCCGCTGCATCGAAACCTGGTGCAGTGTCTTGGTTTGATCAATGTCCGGCGCACGCCCCTGCGCGAAGGCACGCTCGACGACGCTGAGGCTCTCCAGCCGACGATCCATGCGTTTGTCTTCCACGCGGGCCTTCACATCCGGCACGGGATACTTGGGATCGTACATCTGGAAGGCATCAAACTGTGCGCCGAAGAAGCCGCCGCGCGCCGGCCATTGATTCGGCAAAATGGAGACATGCGTGGGAATCTCGATCTTCGCCGCCGGCAGTTCGTGGCAGACGATGGCGCCGATGCTGGGATGAATGAGCGTGGGATCGGGCCGGTAGCCGGTCTTGATGTTGTAAAACGCCCGCTCGTGATCACCCTCCTTGCTCACCATGGAACGAATGAGCGACACGTCCTGCATCACACTGGCGGTTTGTTCGAGGCCGGAGACAAAATCCACGCCCTTGATCGCCGTCGGGATCGTTTTGACGCCACCGCCGATCTTCGTGGCAGGATGCGGATCAAAGGTGTCAAGCTGGCTGGCTGCTCCACCGAGCCAGAGCAAGATCACCGAGCGCGCAGGCTTGCCGCTTGGAGCTTTTTCAGCCTCCATGGCCAGCAGATCGCCCAAGGGCGTGAGCCAGGAGAGGCCGGTGATGCCCACAGCGCCTTTCAGCAAGGCGCGACGGTTGATGTGATCGTGGCTGTTGCAGCCGCAATGGGGATCGTGAGACGAGTTCATATCAATGATTCCAGGAAAACTCGGTGGCGTTCATGAGTGTCCAGTAGAGATCGGACATCGCATTGCTGCGCGAGTTGTTGCTTTTGACGGTGGCGAGAAGGCCGGTGAAGTGATCCGCCTCCTCCACAGTGGGTCGGCGCGTGAAGATGGAGAGATAAGCCGCTTCCACAGCCGTGGCATTGTCAGGTGCCAGCATGCCGATGCGGGTGCTGGCATTGATCAGCGGATTGCTGTTGGTGTTGTTGCTGATCATGTTGCCATTCATGAGCAGCAGCCGCTGCGGAATCGTGCCGCCAGCATCTTCGAAGTTGTCCTCGCCGGAATCGCCGTAGCGTTTCACAAAATTCGCCACATCGAGATCACGCTTGATGCGAAACAGCACATGCGTCTCCGCGTCAATCGTGCTCAGTGAAGATGCCTGGATGACACTGCCCGCCATCTGCTCCGGCCGCAAACGCGTCACAGGAAACGCCGCCCAGGCCTTTTCCGCCTCTTCCGTCACCGGATGCGATGGATCAGCCGAGCGACTCGACTGCTGAAACACCCGCGTGGCAGCGATGACCCGGATCAAGCGCTGCAAATCGAAGTCATGTGCGATCAAATCATCCGCCAGCGTCTCCATGCCCGCCGGGAACGGCCCTTCGAGCGGGATGTCATCCACCGGTGTGATCAATGGCCGGTTGAATAGCAGCGCCCACATGCGGTTCACGAGAGTGCGTGCGAAGGCCTTGTTCTCCTTCGCCGTCACCCACCGGGCCAGCCGGTCGCGCGGACCGCCCTTCTGCGGCAGCAACTCCGGCTTCCACGGCACCATCGCCGGCACAACCTCCTCCTCCGTCTGGCCGAGGTAGCGGAATTTGTACTCTTGCTTCGGGTCGTCGCGCATTCCGGTCAGCTCAAAGTCCGTCTGGCCGAAATACGCGGCCAGTTTGTGGAAATCCGTCTGCTTCCAGGTGCTGCCGAGCTTGCCGTCATGGCACTGCACGCAGTCCATCTGCACGCCGAGGAAGGCGCGACTCACACGAGCAGCCAGCTTGGTCTCGTCGGGGCCTTTGTTGTTCATCTGGTTCGTCACCGTGATGAAGTTCACTTCCGGACTCGTCGTCCACACGCCCTTCGAGTCGATCAAAGCACGGGCGATTTGATCGTAGGGCCGGTTTTTTTGCAGCGCCTCGCTCAGCCACTCTACCAGCCGACGACGACGATAAATCAAAAACGGCCCATTTTCGATGCCTACATAGACGCGCACCAGCCGCTCGGCGAGATAGTCGCTCGCACGACGATCCGCAAACATCTGCGTGAGCCACCACTGCGTGATGTCCATGCCCTTCACCGACTCCAGCGTCCGAATTTCCTGCAACGACGGAATGCTGCCCGTCAGCGCCAGCGACAGGCGACGCACAAGCGTGAGATCATCTGCCTTCGAGGTCGGTTGGAACTGCTTTGGCACCCAAGACTTCTCAAAGTCAGCGTTCACCTTCTGCGCCGCCTGCAAAACGTCCTCCAGCTTCGCCTTCGGCAAACCCACATCACTCGAAACCTTCCCCACCGGCGGCCGCAGCAGTTCCACCACGCCCCACACTGCTCCCGCCACCAGTCCGGCCAGAATCACGGCATTGCGCAGCCGGAGCAGCCAGCTTGAGGAAGGAGGGGCGGAGTTCATGACGATGCGCTTCGTTCGAGCCTGTCTTTAACACGCGCCAACAGCATCGGTTTCCGCGCAAACTTTGCAACAATCCACTCATGGGCGACTTTCATAGCGCATCTCATGTCCGAACCTCCCCCGTTGCCGCCGCCCCTGCCTGTTGAGGCAGTCTCAGCGCCATCACCCGAGGTAAAGCAGGGATTCTTCCAGCGCGTCGCCTCCGCGCTGGACTGGCTGTTCGGCCTCGTGGCACTGATCGCCCTGCTGGCGGCTTGCTCGGTCATTCCGGTGCTCAATTTCCTGAGTCTCGGCTATCTGCTGCATGTGAGCGGCACCATCGCCCGCACGGGCCGCATCCGCGATGGTTTCATCGGCGTGCGCAAGGCTGCGGTCATCGGCAGCATCGTCGCGGGCATCTGGATCGTCGTATGGCCAGCCCGACTCGTCTCCGGCTTTTGGAAAGACGCTGAAATCATCGCGCCAGGCAGTTCCACTTCTCAAGCGTGGCATGTGGGACTCGTTCTCGTCATTGTCATCACGCTGGCGCACATCGCCTGGGCGTGCATTCGCGGCGGCAAGCTGCGCCACTTCCTCTGGCCGCAGCCGCTGCGTTTCCTGCGCTGGCTCAAAGCGCCGGAGAAGTTCCGCAATCTCCATCACATGATCACCAGCTACATGATCGGCCTGCGGCTGCCTTTTTACTTCTGGCTTGGCCTGCGCGGTTTTGTGGGAGCACTGGCGTGGCTGATCGTGCCTGTCGGCATTCTGCTGGCCGCCACCCGTCTGCCGGTGGGTGGATCCATCCTGCTCTCGCTGTTCGGCGGACTGCTCCTGCTGCTCGTGGCGATTCATCTGCCTTTCTTGCAGGCACACTTCGCACAAACCGACCGCTTCGGCGCCATGTTCGAGTTGCGTGAGGTGCGCCGCCTGTTTCTCCGCGCACCGCTCGCGTTCTGGCTCGCGCTGCTCATCACGCTGCTGTTCGCCATCCCGTTGTATTTGCTCAAGATCGAACTCACGCCCCGCGAGCTCGCCTGGCTGCCGAGCCTGCTCTTTGTGATCTTCATCTTCCCAGCCCGCATCCTCACCGGCTGGGCCATGAGCCGGGCGAAACGCTACGAACAGCCGCGCCACTGGTTCCCGCGCTGGCTCGCACGCCTCGGCATCGTGCCCATCGGCCTCGCTTATGTGCTTGTGGTGTATCTAACGCCCTATTTGTCCTGGAACGGTGCCCTCAGCCTGCTGGAGCAGCACGCCTTCCTCGTCCCTGCGCCTCTGATGGCGTTGTGAGCGGCGAACGCGGAGTAAAGGATTGATGGAGTAGCGGATTGATGTCAGAGGAGCCTTCCATCACTCCACCCACCCCGAATGCCCTGGCTCACCGAACACACCCTTCTGCCCGCCGATACCTGGATGCTCGTGTTGGCGACGCTGGGAGCCATGTGCATCGGGATGTCGAAGGCCGGGTTGTCGGGCACCTCGACACTAAATGTCGTTTTGATGGCGAAGATCTTCGGTGCGAAGGAATCGGTGGGCGTGATCCTGCCCATGCTCATCGCGGCGGACTTCATGGGCTACTTCCTGAATCGCAAGGGCGGCACCTGGCGGCGCATCCTGCCGATCCTGCCTCCGGCCATCGTGGGCGTGGTCGTCGGCTGGGTGCTGCTTGGCAAATTCGACAACGCCATGGCCCGCATCGTCATCGGCTGGATCATCATCGCGCTCCTCATCTTCAACTGGGTGCTCAACAAGCGGCGGCAGGACTTCATCGCTCTCACCGAGCACCAAGGCTTCACTTGGACGATGGGGTTTCTCGCCGGCGTCGTGACCATGCTCGCGAATGCCGCTGGTCCTGTGATGACCGTTTACCTCCTCGCCCAGCACTTGGAGAAAAAAGAGCATCTCGGCGTCTTCAGCCGCTACTTCCTCTTTGTGAACCTCTTCAAAGTGCCCTTCAGCACCGACCTGGGCATCATCAACTCAAAGTCGCTCATGACCAACCTCACGCTGATGCCCGGCGTGGTGCTTGGCGTGTTTCTGGGCTGGTGGATTCTCAAACGCCTGCCACAGCAGCTCTTTGAGAATGTTCTCTTCTGGCTCACCGCGTTTGCCGCCGTGTGGTTGATTCGTGGTTAGTTCACTCTTGGATTACCTCAGCCATCTTGGGTCGCTTGTAAACTTCCACGCCAAATTCAGTCCAGCGGTAGTGGTAACAGCAGGGCGCAGTGACCTCGCACACGATAATCCCTAAATCGAGCAGCTTGTTTATTGCCAAGTGCTTCCATAAAGGCGCGTCACGATTTACGCCAAAGGGTTCAAATTGCTTGTTGATACCAAACTCGAACATCACTGCTTTGCAGTTCGCGTCCAATCGTTCACTGACCTTTTCGATCTGGAGGGCCATCATTCGATGGCGGTGACAAAGTGCCTCGCTGATCTGATAAGCGAACAACTTCTCGGCAGATTTCAAATCGTCTGCTGAATATGAGTGTATCAATATATTGGCTATATCAAAGTTGATGCGTTCGTTGTCATTTCTAACGACGATAAGATCAGTTTCTGGTCTGATGGCATGTGCTAGGCCCAACTCATACATTACATTCCCATTGCGCTGATTGACCCAAGCTCCTCTTTTTGCCACAGAAACATCAACAAAAATAAGTCTGGCGTGTGCGATTCCATCCAAGATGGATTGAACAACATTTCCCGAAAGGACGGTCGTATCGACCCGATTCGCCAATAGTTTTATCCCACCTTGATGCAGATCCTTCTCTATGGCCGGTTTGATCGCCTGCTCCCATATCGTCTGAAATTCGTCATGAAACGGCATTGCCACGAACACCTCGTTGCGAATATGAGGCCCCCAATACGTATCAAAAAAACTTCGTGGATACATGAGACTTCATACTTCTTGCTCATCACTTCGCAAAAGGAGAATCTTGATCGCACCAACTCTCAAACAAAGTATGCTGAACGTCATTTGCATGAAGTCTCCAATCGCTTTTCTTGCCTCTATTTCTCTCGCCTGCGCCGCCGATTTCCCCGCGCTCTACAACAGCGAGCCGGGCAATCCTTCGCCCATGTCACCGCAGGAGGCTTTGAAAGCGCTCAAACTGCCGGAGGGCTTCAAGGCCACGCTCTTCGCCGCCGAGCCGGATGTGCAAAATCCCATCGGCATGGCCTGGGATGCGCGCGGGCGCATGTGGGTGGCGGAAAACTACACCTACGCCGAGCGGGCGAAGCGTTTCGACCTCGGCTTGAAGGACCGCGTCATCATTCTCGAAGACAAGGATTGGGATGGAGTCGCCGAGACGCGCAAAGTCTTCACCGAGGACGTGCAGATGCTCACCAGCGTCGAAGTCGGTCGCGGTGGTGTTTGGCTGATGTGTCCGCCACGGGTGCTCTTCATTCCCGATGCGAATGGCGACGACATCCCCGATGGTGAACCCGAAGTCGTGCTCGATGGCTTCACCGTCGCCAAGGACAACTACCACAACTTCGCCAACGGTCTGCGCTTTGGCCCCGACGGCTGGCTCTACGGCCGCTGCGGCCACTCCTGCCCCGGCAAGCTCGGCATTCCCGGCACACCGGACGAGCAACGCATTCCGATGAAAGGCGGCATCTGGCGCTTCCATCCCGAAAAGAAAATCGTCGAAGTGCTCACACACGGCACCACCAACCCCTGGGGCCACGACTGGGACCAAAACGGCGAGATGTTCTTCATCAACACCGTCACTGGCCACCTCTGGCACCTCATCCACGGTGCGCATCTTATGGATTCGAACACGCTGAATCCGCTCGTGTATGAAAAGCTCGACACCATCGCCGACCACTACCACTACGACCGCAGCGGAAGCTGGACCGAAAGCCGCGATGGCAAGGCGAACAGCCTCGGCGGCGGCCACGCGCACATCGGCATGATGATTTATCAGGGAGATCAATGGCCCGCAAAGTATCGCAACAAGCTCTTCACGCTGAACATGCACGGCCGCCGTGCCAATGTGGAGCGTCTGGAGCGCAACGGCAGCGGCTACGTCGGCAAACACGAGCCCGATGTCTTCCTCAGCGACGACCCCTGGTTCCGCGGCATCGAAATCAGCACCGGCCCCGACGGCAGCGGCTTCATCCTCGACTGGAGCGACACCGGCGAGTGCCACGACTCCACCGGCATCCACCGCACCAGCGGTCGCATCTTCCGCGTGAGCTATGGGGAACCGAAGAAGCCAACATTCGACTACTGGGCAGGACCTCTTCACGAGAACTTGGATCGCTTGCTGCATGACCCGAATGTGTGGTTCGAACGTATGATCCGGCTCGGCATGATCGGCTCGGGGACGGAGCCTTCCTGGGTTTCCACGAAGCTTCGAGCTTTTCTCAGAAGTGATGACAGCTCTACGTCTGCGAAGCTTCGTGCCTTGTGGATGCTGCACTCGATGGGTGAACTAAGCCCAAGTCAATTTCTCGAAGACAAGGATGAGCACCTGCGTGTCTGGGCTATTCGCTTCTTAACTGAATCTTGGCCTCTCGATAGAATTACAGGTCCCACTAGCAATGCGTTCTATCCAGACAACGCAGAGGCGCTGGTTGCCTTCATCAAAATGGCCAAGGACGACAAATCCGCCTTCGTGCGCCTTCAGCTCGCCAGTGTGCTTCAGCGGCTTCCCGTCATCAAACGGCCTCTTCTCGCCAAAGCGCTGCTTTCGCACACTGAAGACGCGAACGACCCGTTTTTATCCCACATGGTCTGGTTCGGCATCTCGCCGCTTGCGAAGTATGAGTCCGTCGGACTCGTCGCTCTGGCGAAGGATTGCCAATGGCCCAAAGTGACGCGTTGGATCGCCCGCAGCCTCGCCACGCAGCCGGAGATGCTGAACATGCTTCTCGTCATCAACAGATCCGACGAAGTCCTCGAAGGCATGTCCGAAGCCTTCAAAGGCCTGCGCAAGGCTCCGAAGCCCGCGAACTGGGATCAGGTAATTGCCACCTCGAAATCACCGCTCATCCGCGATCTCAGCATCCTTTTCGGCGACGGCCGTGCGCTCGATGACGTGAAAAAAATCGCCCTCGATGACAAAGCGGACATCCAAGCTCGCGAATCCGCCCTCAAGACACTCATCGAAGCCCGCCCGGACGATCTGCGCTCGATTTGCACCCAGCTTCTCGACGTTCGCACACTCAACACCACCGCCGCACGCGGCCTGGCGCAGTTCGACGATCCGGAGATCGGCAAACAGCTCGCCAAAAGCTACCGCAAATTCGCCACCAGCATCATGGACACGCTCGTCTCACGTCCCGCCTTCGCCCAAGCCATGCTCGCCGAGATGACCGTCGGAAAAATCCCGCGCAGCGACCTGACCGCCTTCCACGCCCGCCAGATTCGCTCCTTCAATGACGAGTCGCTCACGAAACAGCTCACCGAAGCCTGGGGCGAGCTGCGTGAATCAGCCGCCGATAAAAAACAGCTCATCGAGAAAGTGAAGGCACAGCTCACGCCCGACTCGCTCGCCAAAGCGAACCTGAGCCAGGGCCGCATGCTCTTCACCGCCGTCTGCGGTGCCTGCCACGTCATGTATGGCCAGGGCGGCAAGATCGGCCCCGATTTGACCGGCTCAGGCCGCTCAAACATCGACTACCTGCTCGAAAACATCGCCGATCCCAGCGGCGTGGTCAGCGCCGACTTCCGCATGAGCCTCCTCACGCACAAAGATGGCCGCATCCTCAGCGGCGTCATCGCCGAATCGAACGACCGCACACTCACCTTGCGCACCGTGACCGAAACCTTGACCCTTGACCGCGCCGACATCACCAAACAAGAAACGTCCCCCATGTCGATGATGCCCGAAGGCCTGTTCCTCGCCCTTCAACCGGACATGGTGCGCGATCTCATCGCCTACCTCATGCATCCCGTGCAGGTGTCGATGCCCAAGTGATGGCTGTGGGCATCAGTTGGCCGTGACTTTGAGACGAAGAAACTTTTGAGCAGTGGCGGGCAACGTGACCTGAATGGTATCGCCCGTACGTGTGATGGTGACGCCATTCACTCCATGAACCAGATCCTGCCAGGAGTTCGTCAGCAGTGAGTCGGATTGCTGCACGACCCACATGGCAGCGGTGCGGGTGGCAGGCTGGTGAAAGTCGAGCGCCAGAACGGACGGTCCTCCGCCAGGAGCAGCCAGGCTGACGTGGGGATGGCGTGAGCGATCTGCGGCAGACTGTGTTTTTGGGTCGGTGCCCAGGACATATTCCAAAAGGGCCGGTGAGCCATCTTGATCGACGTCCGCAGCAAGATCCGGTGTGGGTGTGGCAAGGTGGTAGTGCCCCCAGCTTTCCAGTGTGGAGAAAGTGGGAGGATGAGCGGCTAAAAGCGCGGCGACAGCCGCCTCAAGTTCTGGCAGCGGCCCGATGGGCGTGGTGGCAGCGCCAGCACCGGTTTGCGGGCGGCCTGTGTTTACCAAGATGCTGCGCAACTCTCCCGGTGAGAGTCTAATGCCGAGAAGCTTGATGGCAACGGACTGCAGCAACGCCACGGCGGAAGCGACGACGGGCGTGGCGGAACTGGTGCCGCTGAATCCCGAGGTGTACTCTTGATTGGGGTCCGAGCCATAAGTGGCGTAGGCACCATAGCCCGTGGTGAAGACTCCACCGCCCCAGCCCTGCACATTCACGCGCGTGCCATAGGTGCTGAAGCTCAGCTTTGCCCGCGCGCTGCTGCCTCCGCCCACGATGATGGCCCCGCTGTCACCACGTGCGTTGTACGCACTGAAAAGAGCGCTGTCATCGAGGTTTTGGTTGCCGTTGCCAGCGGCGGCGACGGTGATGATGCCCGCGTCCGTGCCCACCCGGACAGCATTCCACACACTGATGTCGATCTCAGCCATGACATAGTCCGTGGTTCCAGTGGCGGGGCCATTTGCCTGCATTTCCAGCACCACGATGTCTCCGCTGGCGGAGGCGGCGATGGCCGCTGTGACACAGGCTGAGCGGCTCTGATGGCCGGTGGTGAGCGTGGAAAATTCAGGATAAAAACGAGTCACACATTCAGGCATGCTGCCGGTGGTGCCGTAGCTGTTCCAGCCTGAGGCTATGATGCCCACCACCGCAGTGCCATGATCATCGCCAAAGCCGGTGTACATTGAGACGAGGTTCGGCTGCATCTGCACCAGCCCGCTGAGGTCTTCGTGATCGGGGTTGTATTGATACTCGCAGTCAGTGACACGGAGGCTGCCATCACCACGGACGCCAAAGGTGTTCCAGACATAGTCCACATTGACGCCAGTGCTGGCACCCCGGTAAGTCTGGTTGCTCACGAGCAGTGGAGTGACGGGCGCAACGTCGGCGGCGGGCGGCGGCGGTGGTTGATCCTGAGATTCAAGCTCGGCGTACTCGATCTCTGGCAGGGCATGAAGCTCACGGGCCAGGGCGATGATTGCCGCACGTGAGTTTTCAGACGCAATGACCTCCACATCCGCCGCGAGGTCAGGCTGGGCGGCACCGCTGTTACGGGCGGCGCGCTCGGTGAGATCCGCCAGTTGCGCATCACTCACCGTTTGCACACGGCGGAAGCGCAGATCATGCGCGGTAACGAGCCGTTGGAGACCCTCGACCACCGTGGCGCTGGAGCTTTGGACGCTGAGACCACCGTCATCATTGGCGCGGCCCACGAGTTCATCGGCGATTTTCACTGTCAGGCGCAATTGCTGACCCTCCGGGATGCGCAGAGCTTCTTTTGGTGGAATGCGACGGGGTTTGAGTGACTGGCGAAATGCCTGCTCGGCAGGAGGAACGGCGGGCTTCTCACGCAGAACGATCCGCGAGAAGACCTGCCTGGCAGCCCGGGCCACCTCAGTGCTGCCAGGGGCCGTAGAAGCCCCTCGGGCTGCGGGTGATTTCAGCGGCTGGGGCGCAGAAACGGTCCCGGCAGTAGGCCGCGGACTCCCGGATGAAACGGCGGGTTTGGCGGGCACACCCGTTCGCCGGTCCGCAGCCCAATACAAGGCAGCGGCGAACGGCAGAAGGAGCAGCCAGAGTAAAAGGCGACGGTTCACAACTCATGGAATATCATGCTGACGAAAAAGTGTCACCAGGAGTTTGTACTGCGGGTTCTGTCGAAAGACAGCGCTTTGCCTCGCCCAAAGCGCGTCAAAGAGGCGGGTTATTTTTTGGAATACTCACCCTGCCCAGGGAAACACGGAGATCATTTGAGGCAAAGTTTATTTGGCACCGCTGCCATCGCCTGCTGTATTTCCACAATGTCTCAAGGAACCCTTCTCATCACCGGCGGCGCCGGTTACATCGGCTCACACACCGTACGCCACCTGCTGGAGCAAAACGAACGCGTCGTCGTCCTCGACAACCTCGTCTTCGGACACCGCGAAGCATTGCCGTTGGACCGTGTCACCTTCATTGAGGGTGAACTTGCCGATGCCGCGCTCATGGAGCTCATCTTCGCCGAGCACAAGCCGGAGGCCGTCCTGCACTTCGCGGCGTTCGCCTATGTCGGCGAGTCCGTCACCGATCCGCTCAAATACTACCGCAACAACCTTGCCGCACCGCTCACACTGCTGGAGGCCATGCAGCGTCACGGCTGCAAACGTTTCATCTTTTCCTCCACCTGCGCCAGCTATGGCGACCCCGTTCGCATCCCCATCGACGAGTCACATCCGCAATCCCCGGTGAATCCCTACGGTGCCTCCAAGTGGATGCTGGAGCGCGTGCTGCGCGATTGCGGACATGCCTGGGGCCTCAAGTCCGTCTTCCTGCGTTACTTCAACGCCAGCGGCTGCCACCCAAGCGGCGAGATCGGCGAGGATCACGATCCCGAGACCCATCTCATCCCGCGTGTCCTGATGGCCGCCACAGGCGAGATCGAAAACATCACCGTTTTCGGCACCGACTACGCCACACCCGACGGCACCTGCATCCGTGACTACATCCACGTTTGCGACCTCGCCTCAGCCCATGCTTTAGCCTTGAATTACCTTCGTGGGGGCGGCGACACCATTGCCGTAAACCTCGGCACCGGCCGCGGCTTCAGCGTCAAAGAAATCATCGCCACGGCCGAGGCGGTCACCGGCAAAAAAATCCCTGTGAATTACGGTCCGCGGCGCGCGGGCGATCCTTCCGAGCTCATCGCCAATCCGTCGCGGGCGAAGGAAATCCTTCATTGGCAGGCAATTCATCTCGATCCGCGTGAGCATATCGAGAGCGCGTGGAAATGGATGAGCGGTGCTCGCGGCGGGCGATATGCAGATTGAACGCATATCATCTAAGGCTGTCATAGGTTAGCCCCGCCACTTTTCAGGTTTATGGAAGGATCTGCTTCATTGTTCATTTGCATCCTCGTCGTCGCTTCCGACGTAGCTGAACTGCTGCCCGGTCCTCACACGCCACCCTTTTCTTTTCGCTGAAATGAGTCGAAAATCTGTCAAGAAAACCAACCCATGAAAAACACATCTCATTCCTGCCCCGTCTGCGGCTATGACAAACTCGCAGAGCCGCCACGCAACCGCGCTGGCGGCGCCTCCATGGAAATCTGTGCCTGCTGCAGCTTCCAATTTGGTGTCACCGATGATGACAAAGGCATCAGCTACGACGATTACCGCCAGCAGTGGATTGACGACGGCATGAAGTGGACGAGCACCGGCAAAAAAGCCCCCAAAGGCTGGAACCCGCAGACACAGCTCGCTTCCTTCGCCCTGCGCGCCACGCTCAGCCGTGTGAAAGGCCGTCCGCCTCGCATGCTTCTCAGCACACCGCAGATGGCCTGAGTTCAGGCTGCGCTTTTGAGCAAACTCTTCGCATGCTCACGCGCGCTCGCGGCACTGCCGCCGAGCATGCGCGCCAGTTCCTCGATGCGCTCGTCCGCGCTCACTTCCTGAATCTGCGAGCGCGTCGTGTTCCCTGTGATTTCTTTCGTCACCACAAAGTGACTCCGCGCCAGCGATGCCACCTGCGGGAAGTGCGTGATGGCGATCACCTGATGCGTCGCGCCCAGCGCAGCCATCTTGCGGCCCACCGCCTCGGCGATGTTCCCGCCGACGTTGGCATCAATCTCATCAAACACGAGCAACGGCACCGCATCCTGTTTCGCCAAGGCACTTTTCACCGCCAGCAGCACGCGGGACATTTCTCCGCTTGATGCCGTCAGACGCAGCGGCTTCGCAGGCTCGCCTGGGTTCGGTGCGAAGAGGAAATCGACCTCTTCCAAGCCGTTGCGCTCTGGCGCTGGCAAAACACCGAGTTGCGCCTCGAACACGCTGCGTTTGAAGCCGAGATCGAGCAGATGTGAAGCCACCTCCCTGGCCAGTTTCGGCGCCGCGTCGGTCCGTTTCTTGGAGATTTGCTTCCCAAGCTTCTGCACATCCGCTTCGCGCTCCTTCACGAGTTTCTGAAGCTTCGCAATCTCCTCGCCGCGATTTTCCATCTTCGCGAGTTTGCGCTCTGTTTCGGCCAGGAATTCCAAAATTTCGCCAATCGTGCGGCCATACTTCCGTTTCAGCGTCTGGATCGTGTGGATGCGCGTTTCGAGTTTGTCCAGTTCGGCAGGATCAGTCTCCAAATCATCCGCATAGTCCTCCACGCTGCTCTCCAGCTCCGTCAGCTCGATCTGCGCCGATTTGAAGCCCTCAAACATCGCCACCGTGCCGGGATCGATCTTTTCCAGCTCATGGATGCTGCGGCTGATCTCGCGCAGACCGTCGATCACACTGCCTTCACCCTCACTAAGTCGGCCCGTGATGGCTCCGCACAATTCGGCAAGCCGTGCTCCGTTGGCGGCAATGCGATGGCGCGATTCGATCTCTTCTTCTTCGCCTGCCTTGAGGTTCGCCGCTGCGATTTCATTCGCCTGAAACTTCAGCATGTCGATCTGCTGGCTGCTGGCGCGTTCGGAGTTCTCCAGTTCATCCAGTTCCGTCACCGCCGCACGCCATTGACGCCAGGCGTCCTGATACTTGCCCAGCAGCTCCTCAATGCCGGTGAACTTGTCCAGCATCTCAAGCTGCCGCTCCCGCGAATTCAGCGACTGATGATCATGCGGACCATGCAGATCGACCAAAAACTCGCCGAGGCTCTTCAACACTTGAATCGTCACCGGCGAACAGTTCACAAACTGCTTGTTCGCCCCGCTGGCGCTGATCGTGCGTTTGATGAGCAGTTCGCCGTCCTGACATGGCTCCAATCCCGCTTCCTCCAACACCGCGTCAATCGTCCGCGTGTCCTTGAGGTGAAAACTCGCCTCCACCGTGCAGGCATCCTGCCCCGTGCGAATCAGCGTGCGATCCGCCCGCTCACCAAGAATGAGCTTCAGAGCACCCACGATGATCGATTTGCCCGCACCCGTCTCCCCCGTGACTCCGACCAGCCCCGCCGCCAGTTCCCACGTCACATCTTCGACGAGGGCCAGGTTGCGGATTTTGAGGAAGGAAAGCATGCGATGGGAAAAGGTGGCGGAGTATGGAAGATGACGCGTGCATTTCAACCCCGAGGCGATCTTCCGCTCCAGGCTTTGAACGCACGGGAGAAGTGCGCTGCCGATTTGTAGCCCAGTTCCGCCGCCACGCTCTTCACCAACGCGTCTGGCTGGCGCAGTTTGATCGCCGCTTGGGACAGCTTCAGCCGCGTGAGGCACGCCAGCGGCGTTTCGGTGTCGTAGCGTTGAAACAGGCGCGTAAAATACGCCGCCGAGACATGGCAGGCCTTCGCCGCCTGCTCGATGCTGCTCAAAACCGGATAATTCCGCAGCAAATGGCCGCGACAACGCAGATATGTCGCATACGCGGGGTCGATCTTCGTGGTTGCTGGCTGGCGACTGTCCGCGCAGAGCACCAGCGCATGCTCCAGCGCCGCACAGGCCGCCCGCAGGCCGAATCGGCCGCCACGCAGTGCATGATCGATCACTTCCTCCAGCAACGTGACCACGCGCGAGGCATCCGCCACGCGCAAAACGCTGCCGGGAGCGAGATCAAGATCGTTCATCATCTGCGTGGCCCGTTTACCCGTGAAGTTGAAAAAATACTTCACCATCGGCTCCTCCGCCGAGCTGCGGATGACGTGCGGCGTGCTGGAATCGAACACAAAGGCGTGCCCGGCTTCGATCTCATGCCTCTGATCTGCCAGTGTGACGCTGCCGTGACCGCGTGAGACAAACTCGAAGGCCAGAAAGGGAAACTTCTGCCGGTCCACGATGAAATCCGGCGCGCACCATTCACAGCCGCCGCCCACGAGACAGAGCGTCGCCCCATCACGCTGACGTTCTTCCCACTCCGGCAGGAAAAAGCGGCGTGTGCGCACGACTTGCGTCGAAAAGTAGTCGGCCTGGTCTGTGGCGGGCATGCACCGGAGCATGTCAGGGCAGTCAAGAATCGTCAAGCGTGCGCCAAAGATGGTCAGGAATGCGGCTTTTATCTTTCAGCCTTCATCTTTAATCTTTCCCGCATGTCCCAACCTCTCTCCGGCATCATCCCGCCCCTCATCACTCCTTTGCGTGATCGTGACACCCTTGATGCCGCCGGTTTGGAACGCTTGATCGAACATCTCATCAGCGGCGGCGTGTCCGGCCTGTTCATTCTCGGCACCACCGGAGAAGGGCCGAGCCTCAGCTATCGTCTGCGTCGTGAGCTGATCGAAAAGACCTGCCAGCTCACGAAAAACCGCGTGCCAGTGCTTGTAGGCATCACGGATACGTCGTTCACGGAAAGCGTGAACCTCGCCAAATACTCCGCCGACGCCGGAGCCACGCATGTGGTGCTCGCGCCGCCGTATTACTTCCCTGCCGCGCCGCCGGAGATGCTCGAGTATGTGCAGGATCTCGTCGCCGAGATGCCGCTGCCGCTGTTTCTCTACAACATGCCCGGTTTGACCAAGGTGAGCTTCGAGATCGATCTCGTGCGTCGTGCTTTGGACATGCCCGGAGTCTGCGGCGTCAAAGACAGCTCGTGCGACATGATCTACTTCCACCGCTTGATCGAAGTCGCCAAGCAACGCGCCGACTGGAGTGTGCTCGTCGGCCCTGAGGAGCTCACCGCCGAAGCCGTGCTGCTCGGCGGTCATGGCGGCATCAATGGCGGCGCCAATCTGCACCCAAAACTCTACGTGCAGATGTACCAAGCCGCCGCCGCGCAGGATTTGAAACGCACACGCGAACTCCACGCCCAAGTCATGCAACTTGCCGGCAGCATCTACACCGTCGGTCGTCACAAATCGGCCATCATCAAAGGCATCAAATGCGCCCTCAGCCTCCTCGGCATCTGCGAAGACCACATGGCCGAGCCGTTTCATCGCTTCCGAGATGCCGAGCGACAGATCATTCGTGAAAGACTCACCACGCTCGGCCTCTTGTAACTCCTCATCATGAAATCTCTCCTTTGTGTTCTCCTCCTCACTGCGGTGCAACTTCAGGCCGCTGATCCCGCCATTTTGAAAACCGAATACATCTACGACATCGGCCCATATCCGTCGATCCACGCGACAACGATCACCGAGACACCCACGGGCCTTGTTTCTGCGTGGTTCGGCGGCACGGCGGAAAAGAACCCGGACGTCTGCATCTGGGTCTCGCGGCTCGTCGATGGGAAATGGACCGAAGGCGTCGAAACGGCGAATGGTGTGCAGACTGATGGCACACGGCATCCGACTTGGAATCCCGTGCTGTTTCAGCCGCGTGAAGCGCCGTTGATGCTTTTCTACAAAGTCGGCCCATCGCCGAGCACCTGGTGGGGAGAGCTGAAAACCTCCTCGGATGGAGGCAAAACATGGTCAGCGGCCAGCAGGCTGCCGAAAGGCATCTTCGGCTCCATCAAGAACAAACCGGTGCAGTTGCCCAATGGCGACATCCTTTGCCCCACGAGCAACGAAACCGATGAAAAGCCCAGCAAGTGGGCCATCTACTTCGAGCGTAGCAGCGATCTGGGCAAAACCTGGCAGCGCACGGAGCTGTTACACGATGGCGTCACCGTCGGTGCCATTCAGCCGAGCATCCTCGACTTCGGTGGCGACAAGCTCATGGCGCTGGGCCGTTCCAAGCAGGGCAAAGTCTTCCAAATCACCTCCGAGGACGCCGGCAAGACCTGGGGCGAGATTTCGCTCACTGAGTTGCCGAATCCGAACTCCGGCACCGATGCTGTCACTCTCTCCGATGGCCGCCATCTGCTCATCTACAATCATACCGCGAGAGGCCGCAGCCCGCTGAACCTCGCCGTGAGCAAGGATGGAAAGACCTGGGAGGCCGCGCTGGTCTTTGAAGACGAGCCGAAGAAGGAATTCAGCTACCCCGCGATCATCCAGACCAAGGACGGCCTCGTCCACATCACTTACACCTGGCAGCGCAAGAAGGTGAAGCATGTCGTGCTCGATCCCGCCAGGCTGACCACCAAGCCCATCACAGACGGCCAGTGGCCGCAGTAACCCACTTCCCATCATGAAAACGCTCCTCCTCGCGTTTTTTGCGGCGTCTGCACTTGCCTCCCCTGATCCTGCATCACTGGTGATGCTCTCCGGCCCGTGGCTGCCGGAGAATCCGCATCAGCTCGACTTCGCTTCGCTTCCTCGCTTGCCGAGCGAGCATGTCGTGATCAACTACGTGACCGCCAAGGGCAATGATCCGACTAAACTCGACAAAAAGTCGGGCGGCGTGAACCAGCACAACTACCTCGCGCATCACGATGGCCAGTTCTGGGCGATGTGGAGCGATGGACCTGGTATCGAGGACCGCGTGGGACAACGCGTGAAGTATGCGACCAGCCCCGACGGCCTGAACTGGAACGAACCCCAGTTCCTCACGCCCGTGCCGCCGAACTCAGGACCGAATTCGCCTCACTACGGCACGCGCACGGACAAAGGCATGCGCTGGATCTCGCGCGGCTTCTGGAAGCGCGATGGCGAGTTGCTGGCGCTCGCCTCGCTCGATGAGGCCGCCGGCTTTTTCGGCAAAAGTCTGGAACTACGCGCTTTTCGCTATCACAAGGCCAGCGCGGACTGGGAAGACGCGGGCGTGGTCTTCAAAAACACCATCAACAACTTCCCACCGCTCAAACTGAGCACCGGAGACTGGATGATGTCGCGCCGCATGCACGACTACAAAACCAGCGGCGTGCATTTCCTCGTCGGCGGTGTGAAGTCGCTCAGCGACTGGCAGTCCTTCCCCGTGCTCGGCAGCGCATCGGAGTTGAAGGCCGAGGAACCCGATTGGTGGATTTTGCCGGGCAACACCCTCACTGCCGTCTTCCGTGACAATCGCCGCAGCGGGTTTCTTTATCGCGCCTTTTCCACTGACGACGGCCGCACCTGGAGCACACCGCAGAAGACGAACTTCCCCGACGCCACCTCCAAAATCAGCGGTCTGCGCCTCCGCGACGGCCGCTACGTCCTCATCTCGAATCCCAACCCGAAGAAGCGCGATCCGCTCACGCTCTCCATCAGTGATGACGGCCTCATCTTCACCAAAATGCTCTATCTCGTCGGCGGCCGTCACATCGACTACCCGCACGTCATTGAGCATGGTGACAGTTTGTTCATCGCCTTCGCTAGTGGCAAACAAACTGTCGAGATGCTGAAAGTGAAGCTCAGCGATGTGGATGCGATCAAGATGCCGGACAAACCGCTCGTGAAGTAGCGTCGATTGGCAATCGAAGACCTGATGTAAATTGATGGCTGCAAGTGCAGGCTCTCATTCTGGAGCCCCGGCGGCACCGACCGCCCAGATGCGCACCTTGGTGGTTCCTTGCGGGGCCTTGCTGCCTGCGAACTCGATGCGGACGCGGTGCTGGCCTGAGGGCAAATCCTCCGCGAGCGGTAAGCGGTTGGGACTGCTTTTCAAAAGCTGCGACTTGCCTCCGTCGATGGAGAAGGTGGTTAAGGGCTCGGCTTCCTTATCGATGTCGTATCCTACAAAGAGCAGCTTGCCGGAAAAACCAAACTCGATGGCTCCATCGGTCCTTGTGGGGCATTCCCATTTGTTGCCGTCTGAGGATCGGGTCCAGCCGCTGTTTTGAGTCGGTTTCAGGTCGGCGTATTGCGCATAGCGACAATGGGCGAAAAGCTCGGAGATCATGGGCGACGGAAGGTCCGCACGGATCGCTGTGGCGCTGGGGGCGGGCTTGGCATTCACGTCATTGAGCAGAGCAATCAAAAGCTCGGAGGCGAGGATATGCCCGGTGTCGTTCGGATGCACCACATCGGCATACATCACTTCCCACTTGGTGCGTCCGCTGTAGATCTCCGGCCACCAAGCATCGCGAAAGCTGACCATCGGCAGATCGTAATGACGGCCGAGCATCTGCTGCGTTGCCTGGGCGTTTTCTCCCTTTCGTTGCATGAAGAACAATTGCACGACGGCTGGCTGCTGAGGCTCGCGAAGAATCTGCCTCAGCACCCCCTCGTAACTGTCCCAGAACATCGGCACGGGGTGATTGTCGTTCACGGCATACTCCACAATGACGAGGTCAGGCTTCTTGCTCAGCACATCTCGTTGCACCCGCATGGCGCCGTAGAGCGAGTTGGTGCCACCGATGCCCGCATTGACAAATCGCACCTTGGCCTTGGGGAAGGACGTCGTGAACCAATCCGCAACACGGGCGATGTAGCGGTTCTTCGGGTCTTTCGTCTGCAAGCCGCCAGCGGTGATCGATCCACCGATAGCCGCGACGCAAATCTCTTCACCACGACGCGCCTTCGCCAAAACAGCGGCCAATCGGCTCCAATCTCCCTCGGAGACAATGCCACGCTCTTTGATGGATGGCGTGGTCACTGGTGACTCCGCGCGAACTTCTCTAGTCTGGAGAAGCGATATGGTCACAAGGATGGCGATGCAAAAAGACGTGATGTTCTTCATGGGTGATAAGCAGGAGATGCGTTCAAGGCTGATCGTGTCGTCGATGGTGGAGCGCAGTCACTTGCGGAGCTTCAAGAGCTGCCCCTCTTCGACGAGCATTGTTCCATCGACGCCATCCAGGGTGTAATCGACCTTCAATTGCTTTTCGATGCCATTCGCTGGGTCACCAAAGTTTTCAGCGGTGGCTTCAACAGTGAGCGAATCCTCGATCCAATCCGCCACCTTCTGCGTCACGTTGACCACAGTGTTGTTGGCCAGATCGCCGTAAACTGCCTTTTTGATCACCAGACGCGTATTGATCTCGCGTTTCACCGGTTTCAGCCCCAGGAAAGGGTTCCCGATCATGAGAATGCCTGAGACGATGTCACCCGGAGCGTGATCACCGGGATGGGCTTCGATTTCATGCGCTTGCTTGCAGGGCAGATAAGCCTTTCCGAGGTAGTCTCCGACGCGCAGGCGCTCGTAGATGAGATCATCGAACCCGACTCCACCGCTGCGGACCTGAGCGACGGCTGCCTGGCCAAGATGCTTGCCAAAAACCCAGCTCAGTCCGCAATTCGGCCCGTTGTCATCGTGTTCGGTCTTGTTCCAGTTCGCGGTGAAGCATCCATGGTTGATCGTGATGAGCGATCCGGTTTTAAAGTCGGCGATCTCATGCGCCATGAGATCCTCATCAGCCAAGGCGTGACCCGTTTCATCCGAGTGAACGCCCACGCATGTGAGCGAGTAACTGTGCTTCTTGAATGCCTCCAAGGCGGCTTGGTGCGTGCATGCCTTTCCCGTCAACAACGTCACATCCCCTGGCTCGGAAAAACGGGTGCCACCGCGCCGCTTAAACCAATCACCCGGCCCCGTCCAATCGGTCGTGCTGACGTCGGTGCTGAAGAAGAGGGTGCGGAGTTCCGGCACCGCCTTGCCGGTGTAGTAGTCGTGCGTTTTGGCAAAGAAACGGCGCAGGCCGGGAAGGTCGTCATCTCGCTCCTTCTCGCTCGCACGGATGTTGGCGACCCAAAGCTTGAGTTGAGGTTTGCCCTCGTAGGCGTCGTCCACGCCGTCCTTGTTCTTATCCACGAACCGCAGCTCAAAGTCTTCAAAATACACCGGATTCGGATTGGCATGCTCGTGCATGAAGAAACGATGCATCGGCATCGCACCGACGAGGATGACGCCCGAAATGGCCTTTTCGCGATGCAGGCTCTTGATGGCCTCACGGACCTCTTCGGGCGTTTTCCATTGGCCTTTGATGACCTGCAATTTCACCGGGAAGCGTGTTTCCACATCCAGAACGTATTGTTCCAAGTGCCCCTGAAGAGTTGCGCAAGTGCGCTCGTGGAGTAGCATCGCTACTTGGTCTTGCTCAGCACGCACTGACAGCGAGATCACGCAAAGGAGAAACAAGGACAGAATAGTCTGTCGTAGATTTTGAGATGCGTTTGTGGCTGTCATGAGCTTGAGGGCAAGCAGTGTCCATACATCACTCCTCTGTCGATGGTGAACTGTTTTTGGACATCAATCGGGAGAAGAGGGTGTCCGCCACAGCGCCTCCCACAGTTTGGATCCCGTGAAATCACTTTGCTCGCGCTACCTCCGCTCTGCCTTCAAATACGGCCGCAGCGCTTCAAAGCGGAAGTCGATCTCGGCGATCTCATCGGCTGTCAGATTCAGTTCGGAGAAGATCGGTTTGTCCGGAATGCTGCGATTCGGGCCGTATTGGCGGGAGATCATGTTTTTGAAGACACCGCGCTTCTTCCACAGGTGAAGCTGGAAGCCGCGCAGGTCGCCGCCGGGGAGATGCTGGCCGAGATTGAAGAGGAGCAGCAGCTTCGCGTAGATGTCGCGAACGGTGTCGGGGTCTTTGCTGCTTTGCATGAGATCCCAGATGCGGGTGAGCACGTCGGCATAGACAGCGCGTTCGGTGATGAGTCCTTCGGTGCCGAGGTGGGACTCGTAGAGCCAGCCATGGGCTCCACGGGCGCTAAAAACGCGGCGGATCGTGGGCTTAGCGGCGCACAGCTCCTTAGTGCGCGCGATGATGGGCGCGGCTTCTTCTTTGATGTAGCCGAAGTGGGGAAACTCCTTCGCCAACTCAATCATGAGCTTCACGGAAGGCACCGGGCCTTTGTAAGCCACACCACCGGTTGTTTGGAAGAGCACCGGCCTCTTCGCAATCTTCGCCAGCTCACGCCAATACTGCCGCAGGTCGTCTTCCGTGCGTCCCGAGTCCGGCGGACGCGAGATGATGGCGGTGGGCGCGAGCTTTTCAGCATGTCGGGCATACACGAGCATCTCTTCCGTGTCTTTGCCCTGCACACCAAGGCAAAGCGCTGATGTCTTGAATCCGCGTGAAGTCTCCGCCAGCACCTCCATGCCGCGCAGTTTTTCGTCCATGGTTAAGAGGTCCACACTATCGCCCGACTGCGGCCAGATCATGCCGGGACAGCCGCCCCAGTCCACGAAGCGGGCTTGATTCGCCAGCACCTCATAGTCCACCGCGCCAGATTCGGTGAACGGTGTCGAGAGGATCGGAAAGGGTCCGCGCACGCGTGGATCAGCCTCCGCTGCGTGCAGACGATTTCCGGCCCAGAGGCCCGAGACACCGGAGATGGCGACCTGGAGCAGTTTTCGACGTGTGGGGTGTTTCATCATGGCTATGCTTTCAACGCGGCTCGTCTGCCGTCTTCTCCCATGAAAAGCTTCCTCATCGCCAACCTGCTCCTGATCTCCGCCGCACTCACTCATGCGCAGGAAGTCGCTTCGAACATCGAGCGAGCCTGGGACATGGTCTGGACACGCTTTTATCTGCCGCAGGTGCAGACTTTTGGCGACTACCTCAGCAGCTATGACAAAGGCAAAGAACAAGCCCATTTGCCAACTGCGGAGGAGGTGAAGCGCCAGTATCCAAATCCCTGCGGCTACAGCACCGGCATGGAAGACGGCGCGATCCTTGGCGGTGCGATGCTCAGCGTGCTGTGTGACCGATTTGAGGTCACGAAGGATGAATCATTGCGCGAGAAAGCTGCGAACGTTTTCGCTGGACTCAAACGGTGCGTCACCGTGCATGGCGTGCGCGGCTATGTGGCCCGCAACGTCTGCCCTGAAGACGCGAAGAGCGTTTACATCAACTCGTCACGCGATCAGGTGACGCACTTCGTCCACGGCCTGTGGCAGTATTTTCACAGCCCGCTGGCGGATGAGACCACGAAGCCGCAAATCCGCGTCATCCTCGCCGATGTGGCCGAGCGGATGATCGAGACCGTCACGCCAGAGAACGATTACGACTTCCTTCGCGCCGATGGCACGCGCTGCCCGCTGGGCATCTGTCGCATGTGGAACGTGCAGCCGCATGAAGCGGCGCGACTGCCGATGATCTACGCCACCGCGTGGGACGTGACGCGCGAGGAGCGGTATCGCGAGCAATGGCGAAAGTATGCCGCCGATGCCATTGAGCAGTCCGCCAATCCCGGCGAGCAGAAGCCCGCCTACGCCTTGCTGCAAATGCAGTGCTCGTTGGAGGTGCTCCACGCATTGGAACCCGATGCGGCGCTCAAAGCCACGATTCACCAGCGCATGATCCACGTCCGCGATCTGGCCGCGAAGCGCTTCATCAGCGTCCTGGCCAAAATCGCGAAAAAGAGTCCCGAGGACATGCGAATGCTCGGCCCCGACTGGCGCAAGGTTCCCGAGTGGAAGAACCAAAAAGGCTACCCGAACCCGCAGTGGGGACCGTTTCGAGAAATCTGGCATCTGACGCGTGAAGCGGGCGAATCCGCGCTCATTTTGCTCATGGGCGATTCACCGACACTCACCGCCGAAGAGAAAACCTCGCTTCAAAATCTCCTCGGCAGCTTCGATTACACACACAACGCCAGTTGTGGTCTCGTTTACCACCTTGCGGCCTATTGGAAGGCACGGCGGCACCGTAGCTTCGATTGGCAATCGAAGCCGTCCGACCCATGATTCGATTGCCAATCGAAGCTACGCTCATCTCATGAAATCCATCGCCTGCGCCCTCCTCTCCCTGCTCCCACCACTCTCAGCGGCTGACACCATCATGAACCACGAAACGGCTCTCACGACCTACATCGAAAAGCTCAACACGCACTCGTGGGCGCAGATCGCACCGTGTGTCACCGAGGATGCCGTGTTCATTTTCACGGAGGACACCTTTGTCGGCAAAGCAGCGGCCAAGGCGGCTTTCGAGAAGACCGTCAAGCTGATTGAGAACGAGGTTTTCAGCCTGCACGACATCGCGTGGACTGCCGTCACGGATGATGTGGCCACTTGTCACTACGAGTTTCGCTGGAAGGGCCTCATCAGCGGCCTGGAAGCCTCCGGCGGCGGTCGCGGCACCTCCATTCTGCGCAAGGTCGATGGCCGCTGGCTCATCGCGCATGAGCATCTTGGGCCTTATCCCCGCAAGTGACGCCACGTCTGCTTACCCCACCAGAAGGATTCAATGCTGGCATTTTTTCCGCCGGACAATTACCCTGCTCACTTCGCCCTTTCTACTGAACCATGAAAACAACTGAGACAGCCCCTCCATCATCCCGCCGCGGATTCGTCAAACAATCTGTCGCCGCAGGATTCGGCTTCACGTTTCTTCCCGCTTACCTGACCAGCGCACGCGCGGCTGACAATCCCAAGCTGCCGCCGAGCCGACGCATCAATCTGGGCTGCATCGGCATCGGTGGGCGGGCGGGCAGCGTCATTCCGGGACTTACGGCGGGTGGCATCGCCACGCCGGTGGCGTTCACGGATGTGGATTTTGTCACGGCGAAGAGCTTGGAGAAGAACCTGACGGCTTTCCCGGATGTGAAGCGCTTCCACGACTTCCGCGAGATGCTGGACAAGATGGGAAAGGACATCGACGCCGTCAGCGTGGTGACGCCGGACCACACGCACTTCACCGCCGCGATCAGCGCGATGGCGCTCGGCAAGCATGTGTATGTGGAGAAGCCGCTGACGCACACTTTTGAAGAAGCGGAGATCCTCATGCGTGCCGAGAAGAAGTTCAAAGTGGTGACGCAGATGGGCAATCAAGGTCACACCTCCGCTGGCGCGGAGCAGTTCAAGCAAATGCTCGCGGCGGGCATCGTGGATGACATTGTGAAGATCGACGCGTGGAAATCGCCCTCGCTGTGGTTCATGAATGCGACGGAGCGTGCGCTAGTGAAGGGCTATCCAGCGGAGGAGCCGAAACCCGATTCGCTGAACTGGGACCTGTGGTGTGGTCCGCAGGAAGTGAAGCCCTACAGCAAGATGTATCACCCCTTCAACTGGCGCGGCTTCCACCTCTATGGCGGCGGCATGTTTGGCGACTGGGGCGCGCACATCATCGACTTTGCCCATCACCATCTGAAGCTTGGCCTGCCCACCCGTATCACGCCGCTGGCGCTCGCGGATTACAATCGGGTGAGCTATCCGCTCAGCTCGGATATTCGCTTCGAGTTCCCGGCCCGTGGCGAGAAATTTCCTGCTGTGGAGCTTCACTGGAAAGCTGGTGGCGACACCAAGTTCGACATCGAAGAGAAATTTGGCGACCCTGGCCCCGACGGTAAAATCGTGATCCCAAATCCCGGCGGTGCTGGATCACTCCTGCATCGCAAACAAGGCGACTACCTCGTCCAGCGCGGCTCGCATGATCGTCACTCCCTCTTGTATCCACGATCGAAGATGGTGGAGTTCAAAGACGCCATGGGGCTGCATGCATTGAAGCGCAATCACTTCGACAGCTTCATCAACGCCTGCATGGGCGAAGGCACGACCGAATCGCCCTTCAGCATCTCCGGCTTGCTCACCCAGGTGTTGAACCTCGGCACCATCGCCGAGTATTTGAACGTCGATCTCCAGTTCGACCCGAAAACGAAGCGCTTCATCGGCAACGACGAGGCGAACGCCCGCCTTTCAGGCCCGCCTCCCCGCGCCGAGTGGGCGGATTGCTACAAGCTGGCCTAAGCTGCTGCGCCTGTTTTTAGCCGCAAAAGAACCAATATGGGGCGGATCAAGATCATCGTTGCCCTATCTGTGTTCTTTTGCGGCCAATCCATCGCGCAGGACATCGTTATCTACGGCGGCACGCCGAGCGGCATCGCTGCGGCCATTTCAGCAGCGCGCATGGGACGTAAGGTCATGCTGGTCGATTACAACGACCACATCGGCGGCATGACGACGAGTGGGCTGGGCAAGAGCGACATCGAAAACCGCGCGATGATCGGCGGCCTCTTCAAGGAGTTCGTTGCAGGAGTGCGGGAGCACTACGTCACGAAATACGGCCCCGAGCACGAGCACACGAAGCTCTGCCAGGATGGCTACTACGCGGAGCCGCATGTGGCGGAGAAGGTCTTCGAGACGATGCTCGCCAAGGAGGCGAAAATCACGGTTTGGAAGGGCTGGAGGCTCCAATCGGCTCACGTCAGCGAAAACAAGCTGCGAGGCATCACGGTCGTGAATCGGCAAAACGGCACGGAGAAGCGGTTGGAGGGCAAAGTCTTCATCGATGCTACTTACGAAGGTGATTTGTATGCCGCTGCGGGAGCGAAGTTTCGACTCGGTCGCGAGTCGAAAGCCGAGTTCGGCGAGGAACACGCGGGCGTCGTCTATTTCGACTATCAGGCGCATGAGTTTCTGCCCGGCAGCACGGGCGAAGCTGCTCCTGATCTGCCCGCCTACACCTACCGGCTTTGTTTGACCAAGGATCCGCAGAACGCGCATCGCCTGACCGAGCCTCCTGTGGGCTATGATCTAAAAGATTACCTCGGATACTTCGATGATCTCAAAGCAGGCCGCCTCGCCGGGCCGAAGGTCTTCAAGCCAGGACGTGGCTACAATCCGAAGCATTTCGACACGCTGGTGCGCGCTTTGTCGGTCGCCGACATCCCGAACCACAAGTGTGATGTGAACATCAATCCGCGTCCGCTTGGCTTTCCCTTTCCCGAGGAAAATCGCGGCTATATCGAAGGCGATAAAGCCACGCGTGAACGCATCCGTCAGCGACATCGCAGCCTAGTGCTTGGTCTGCTGTGGTTTTTGCAGAACGATCCCGAGGTGCCCGAGGCTCATCGCAAGCTGGCGAACGAGATGCATTTGCCAAAGGACGAGTTCACCGACAACGCGCACTTCCCCTGGCAGCTCTATGTGCGCGAAGGACGCCGCCTCGTCGGCGAATACACGCTCACGCAGCACGACATCACGGGCAAAGGCCAGGAACCAAAGCATCACGCCGACAGCATCGCCGTCGGCGAGTTTCCCATCGACAGCTTCCCCTGCCGCAAGCGCCAGCCTGGCGACACGCTCGTGCTCGAAGGCTACCTCGGCATGCTCGACTACATCACGCGGCCTTACGAGATCCCGTATCGCATCATGATCCCGGAGAAGATCGACGGCCTCATCGTCCCCGTCGCCGCCAGCACCACGCACGTCGCATTCTCCAGCATCCGCATGGAGCCGACATGGATGTGCCTCGGCCAGGCTGCTGGAATCGCTGCGCATCTGGCGATTCAAAACAAGATTGAGCCGCGCAAGGCGGCGGTTCCAGACCTTCAACGCCTGCTCCAAAGCCAGGGACAAGTGATCCGGCATCGGTAGCTACAGTTCGCCAGCCCCCTCCGTTCCAGTTCTCACATGAAACATCTACTCGCCGCCTTTTTGATCACCACGGCTCTCCATGCCCAGACCATCACCAACTCCATCGGCATGAAACTCGTGCCGATCTCACCCGGCAGCTACATCATGGGGCAGGATGGGCCTGCGGCGGACTACAACGTGAAGAAGCATGCGGAGAAGTTCGACGATGCCGACTGGGATGAGAAGCCCGCGCATCGCGTGACGATCACGCAGGCGTTCCACCTGAGCGCCACGGAGGTGACACAGGTTCAGTATCGACAATTTCAGCCGAAGCATGGTCGTGGAGCCGATGATGATGCGGCGGCGGGACTGACTTGGAACGATGCCGTGAAGTTCTGCGAGTGGCTGTCGCAGAAAGAAGGCAAAACGTATCGCCTGCCGACCGAGGCGGAATGGGAATTTGCATGCCGTGCGAGTACCGCGACGTTGTTTCACACCGGAGACGCGCTGCCAGCAGGCTTTCATCAATGGCCGAGCGACATCGGCTTGCGTGAGCGCTTCTTCCCCGCCGGGCTGCCGCCTGAGTTTCGCCCTGCGAAAGAAAAACTCACGCTGCGTGTCGCACAAACGCCCGCGAATGCATGGGGCCTTCATGACATGCACGGCAACGTTTCCGAGTGGTGCGCGGACTGGTACGGGCCTTATGAAGCAGGCGAGCAGACGGATTCGCTCGGTCGCATCGACGGCGACTTCCGCGTGATCCGTGGCGGCAGTCATTCGCAGCAAACGCGGTTGCTCCGCTCAGCAAATCGCACCGCATGGCTGCCGGACACGCAGAGTGAGAAGACAGGCTTCCGCGTCGTGCTCGGTGAATGGCCGAAGAGCACGAAACTCCCTCTACCCGCCCCGCAACTGCACGCGCAGAATGTCTCTCAAACTCCCGCGAAGATCGAGATGCCGCCGCAGCATGTGCCTTTCTTCGATGGGCCGAAGCCCTTCGTCATCATCCCGCCGAACTCATCCGGCGCGCTGTATTCCTGGCACAATCACAGCCCCGCCATCATCGAATGCCCGAACGGTGATCTGCTCGCGGTGTGGTATTCCTGCGTCGATGAAGCAGGCACCGAGCTGAACAACCTCGCCAGCCGCTTGCGTCGTGGATCGACCGAGTGGGAGCCTGCGTCGCTCTTTTGGGATGGCGCGGATGTGAATGATCACGCGCCGAAACTCTGGTGGGACGGCGACAAGACGATCTTCCACCTCGCCCGCGGTCTGCGTGAGAACATCGTGCGCAGCAGCACCGACAACGGTGTGACGTGGACGAAGGCGCAGATCATCCAGCCCTGGAGCGAGATCGGCAACCAGCTCCTCCGCACTCGCGACGGCACGATTTTGATGACTCAGGACACCACCACCGTCAGTCTCACGAAAAGCAGTGACGGCGGCAAGACATGGACCTCGGAGGTCATCGCGGACAAGAAGCTCGCGCATCGAAACGGCAGCGCCGTACGTCATGCGGGTATCCACGCGCCCATCGTCGAGCTGGGCGATGGCCGCTTGATGAGCTTTGGCCGACTCAACAGCGAATCCGAGCAGAAGCCGTATGGTTTCAAAACGCCCGCCAGCTTCTCCAGCGACGGTGGCAAGACCTGGACGCACGAGGCCACCGAATTCCCTGCCATCAGCAGCGTGCAGCGTCAGGTGCTCATCCGCCTGCACGAAGGCCCGCTGCTGTTCTGCTCCTTCACTGATTTGTCCGCCAACTCGAAGAATCCTAAAGGCTTGACCTTCCAAAGCAAGGCCGGCGAATTCAACGGAGCTGGTCTCTTCGCCGCGCTGTCCTTCGATGAAGGCAAAACATGGCCGCATAAACGTCTCGCCACTCCCGGCGGCACGGAGCGCACTGTCAACGGCATCGACCGCGGCCAGTTCAAGCTCAGTGACACGAGAGCCGAGCCGCAAGGCTACCTCGCCGCCACCCAGACGCGCGATGGCCACATCCAGCTCATCAGCAGCAAGAACCACTATGTCTTCAACCTCGCGTGGCTGAAGGAATTGCCGCCTGCACCGTAATCTCATCTCATGAACACTCGTACCCTGCTCACCCTGCTTTCCTGTCTCACGTTGCCGCTGACGGCTCAAGAAGCACGGCCCAAAACAGCCGAGACCTTCGATGTCAGCGGCAACAAGGCTGTGGTTTATGCCGCGCCGAAGCCTGCCGAGGGCAAGCCTTGGTTGTGGTATGCGCCGACATTGAATGGAGGCGTGTCGATTGTGGGACGGAAGATGTATTTCGAGGCCTTCATGAAGGCGGGCATCAGCGTCGCAGGCTTCGACCTGGGCGAGGTGCGCGGCTCACCGGCCAGCTCGGCGAAGTTCACGCTGTTTTACGACGACATGGTGAAGCGTGGTTACTCGCCGAAGCCGATCCTGCTCGGCCAGAGTCGCGGCGGCATGATGACGCTCGCGTGGGCGTTTCGGAATCCCGACAAAGTGCGTGCCTGGGTGGGCATCTATCCCGTCTGCAATCTCGCAAGCTGGCCGCTGAAGAACTCGAAGCCGCAAACGCTCGCCGACTTCGCCATGACCGAACCCGAACTCGTCGCGAAGCTCAGCGAGCTCAATCCCATCGACAACTTGAAGGGCCTGCTCGCCAACAAAGTGCCCATGTTTGCCGTGCATGGCGATTCCGATGTTGTGGTGCCGTATGATTTGAACACCAAGCTGCTCAAAGAACGCTACGAGGCCGGTGGCGGCCAGATCAGCGTCAAAGTGATCCCCGGCGAAGGTCACAAGGTCGGCCCGTCGTTCTTCGAGTGCCAGGAGCTGGTCGATTTCGTCTTGAAGCACGCACTGTAGCTCCGATGGGCCATCGAAGCCGCCCACGCATGATCGTTTCAATCATCAACCCAATCTACAGCCAATGAAGCCGCTCATCTTCCTCTTCACCCTCCTGACCACGGTTGCTCTCGCGCAATCAACCAAACCGGCTCCCAAGCCGTTCACGTTGCCTGCGGGCATCAAGATGGAGAAGGACATCGCCTACATCGCAGATGGCGATGAAGCGCAGAAGCTCGATCTTTATCTGCCGGAGAAGCCTGCGGACAAACCACTGCCGCTCATCGTCCACATCCACGGCGGCGGATGGCGTGCGGGGAACAAATTTCCGTGCCCGGTGATGGCGATGGTGCTCAAAGGCTACGCGGTGGCGAGTGTGGAGTATCGATTCAGTCAGAAGGCCGTCTTCCCCGCGCAGATTCAGGACTGCCAGGCCGCAATCCGCTGGCTGAGGGCGCACAGCAAGGAATACAACCTCGATCCTGAGCGCCTCGGTTCGGTTGGCGGTTCCGCAGGCGGACATCTCTCCGCGCTCGTCGGCACCGCCGGTGACAAGAAAGCCTTCGCGCCCATCGGCGGTCATGCTGATCAATCCGACCGCGTGCAGGCCGTGTGCGACATCTTTGGTCCCGCCGATTTCACCACCGTCGTGCAGCAGGCCGCCGAGGACAAAAACGTGAAGAACATCTTCCAGTTCAACACACCCAGCGATCCCTACTCCGGCCTCATCGGCACGAAGCTCGACGACAAGTCCAAAGCCGACGCCGTCAGCCCCGTGCATTATGTCAGCGCGGACAATCCGCCCTTCCTCATCCTCCACGGCACGCACGACTCGCTCGTGCCTTATGCGCAAAGCGTGCAGCTCGAAGCCGCGCTGAAGTCAAAAGGCGTCGCCGTCTGGCTGCAAACCCTCCCCGGCTCCGGCCACGGCGGCCCGGCCTTCGGCAAACCTGCCGTCATTCAGCTCATGCAGAACTTCTTCGACAAGCACCTCAAAGGCGCGGACGTGAAGATCGAACTCGTGCCGGAAGGTGGACTTGCCGTCGAGACGCCAAAGCCTGCCATCAAGTAGTTGGCAGTCGTTCATCACGGTGCAGGCAGACGTGGCCTAAGCCCACTGCGCCACCCGCCCCCCTGCGACTTTTGCTGGGCCGGGAGGCTACAGGGTCCGCGCAGAGGTTCCAGGCAGCGCGTCCTTGATGAGGTGGCACTTGAAGAAGGTCATGATGCGTTCGCGTTCCTTCGTCCACACGGCGACGTGAGAGTGACCGACTCTGGGCAGGGTGATGAAGTCGCCGCGGGTGCCGGCTTTTTTCATGGCGGCATCGAAGAGCTGGCTTTGCGAGATGTTGATCACGCCGTCGGCGTCGCCGTGGAGGATGAGGATGGGCGCTGTGTCTTGGGTGAGATAGGTGATCGGGCAGGCTTCACGAGCAAGGTCGAGTGCTTCGCTGCTGGCGCGCCCCCACATCTTCGCCTCGGGTGAGGTGGGGCTAGTGAACTGCGGCATTTTCTCGAAGTCGATGGGGCCAAACATGTCCACGGAGCAACTCACGGCACTGGAGTGCTCGATATGTTCCCCAACGTCGAGCTTCTTGGCGCTGCTGCTGGTGCCGACGAGAGCGGCGAGGTGTCCGCCTGCGGAGCTGCCCCACACGGCGATGCGGCCGGGCGCGAGGTTGTAGTCCCTGGCATGAGCGCGGAGGAAACGGATGGCGGCTTTGCAATCGGTGATCTGTGCGGGCCATTTGGCATCGCCGCTGAGGCGGTAGTTGATGGTGGCGACGGCGTAGCCTGCTTTCATGAGATCGGCCCAAATGGCGTGATTCTCCGCCTTGTCGCCGGTCATGAAGGCCCCGCCATGGATCCACACGAGCAGCGGGCGTGGCTTGTCTTTTTTGAAGTAGGCGATGTCGAGTTTCTGCCGCTCATGCGCGGCGCTAACATACGCCACATCGCCCGCGAACTCTGTGTCTGGTGGCAGATTGGCGGGTGCTTTCTGCGCGGTGGCAAACACGGTGGATGCGAGCAGGGCGAGAAAGGTGATCGCAGATGATTTCATGAAAGTGCGGGCGAATGTGGAAGAATATCTGACCGTCGCAAACAGCGAGCTTCATGCATCGATCAGCTCCCGGAGACGCTGGCGGGCGCGGTGGAGGGCTACGCGGGTGGCGGATGATTGGGGTGGGTGGGGGCCTGGGGTTTCGTCTCCATCAAGGAATGGTCGGACGCGCTGCCATGCGCCGGGCTGGAGTTCGTGACGCAGGCGTTGCAGGGCATCGTGAAGGCTCTGCTCACAGAGCCGGGGTGTGCTGCCGGGTGTTGGGGTGCGTTCATCGGTGATCTCCAGCACGTTACCATCCTGCTGGATCAGGGGCACGAAATGGCGGTGGCCTCCGCGGCGCAGGCGGCGGGCATCGCGCCAGCGGTTGACGAGATGGCAACGGAGACGGAGGCGGAGGCTGGCCTGCTGGTGCTGGCCGGGCAAGGTCGCCAACATGCGCAGCCGGTCGTGCTGCAACAATCGCAGAAACACATCCTGCACCGCATCCTCCGCTGTGTGGGGATCACAGCCGAGGCCATGGGCATGCATGCGCAACTGCGGATAGTGTCGCAGATAGAACGCGCTGATTTCAGCTTCGCCGGAAACGTCACCTGTGCGCCGCGAGTCGTGCATTGGAGGCGTCATCATGCGTGGGTAAAATCTGAATCACCGCTGGATGCTGATCCTGTAGAAGCATCGTGGTGTCGGTGGTGGGGGAACGGGCTCGGAGAAGTTGAGCGTGCCGCCGTTGCCAGACACGGGCGAGCCGACGTTTTGCCACGAGCCTGGAGCCAGCGTCTCGGACTTTTGAAGCTGGTAGGTGTGGCCGAGCACGGAGGCTGCAACTGAGAGTGTGGCATTGCCGCCGACGATGCCCATGGTGGGAGCCTGCATCTCCGTTTCGTTGAAGGGCGGGGAGACGGGTGTGGCGCTGGCTTGATTGGAATTGCCGCCCTCGCCGCCCGCATTCATAGCGGCGACGACGTAGAAGTAGGTGGTGTTGTTCGCCGCAGTCGCGTCGGTGCCGCCGGTTCCGGGGACGCTGCCCAGCAGAGTGTAGGGTCCGCCATCGGTGGTGGCGCGTTTCACGTTGTAGCTGGTGGCTCCTGAGACGGCGTTCCAGGCAAGCCCGACCTGCATGTTGCCCGCAGTCGCGACCAGGCCCGTGGGCGCGGTTGGAAGGACATCGCTGCCATAGAACTCAACTTCCGCGACGTTGCAGAAGCCGTCATTGGGCGAGAGGTAACGCACATAACGGAAGGCCGTCGGATTGCTGACGAGCTGCAAGGTGAAAACTCCTTCTGTGGGCGCTCCGGCCAACGTATGGAGGGTGACGGCATCGCTGAAATCGGCGCTGTTCGCGCCCTGCAACGAGCCGCCGTTCATGCGCCAGGAATAACCGTTGCGCGGCGCGAAACGGATGGCGGCGATTTGCTTGCTGGCACCGGCTCCGAGATCGAGGCCCGCCCAGGCTCCGGCTCCTTCGAGCGCATCGAAGAAGGTGTTGAGGTTGTCATCGTAAACCGCCGCGCGGGTGGCATTGGGATCGTTGTTCCATGAGCCGGTGGTTCCAATCACGGTGCCGGTCAATTTCGGCGGCAGAGGCACGGCGCTCACGGCGACGGAGTCGGCGCTGTTCCCGGAGGGATGGAGCGTGCTCAGGACGTAGTAGTAGAGGGTGAAGTTCGCCACGCTCATGTCGGTGTAGGCGGTGCCGGGAAGATTGGCTGCGAGGGTGGTGAAGGGGCCGGTGGGAGCGGTGCCGCGTTTTAAATCATAGCCGGTCGCACCACTGACGCTGCTCCAGGAGAGGGCGACCTGGGCATTGCCAGCGATGGCGACCAGTCCTGCGGGCGCGGGTGTGAAGGGCGTGGCGCTGACTTCGGCGGAGTCCGCCGTCTCGCCACCGCCATTGAGAGCGGAGACGACATAGAAATAGGTCGTGCCGTTGGTCAATGCAGTGTCGGTGAAGGTGTTGACCGCGACGTTGTTCGAGATTGTTGAGTAAGGTCCGCCGCTCACGGGGGAGCGTTTGACGTTGTAGCCGGTGGCATTGGCGGAGGGCAGCCACGACAAGCCGACCTGTGCGTTCCCTGCGGTCGCCATGAGGTTCAGGGGCACGGGCGATGATGCGTCCGCGCCGTAGAAGACCACTTCTGCGACATTGCAGAAGCCGCCCGCCGGGGAGAGATAGCGGAGGTAACGGAAAGCGGTGCTGCTGGTGATGGAATGCGACGTGAGGACGCCATCGGGCGGGGGCGCCTCGGCCACGGTGTGGAGTGTCACCGCGTCGCTGAAATCCGCTGTGTTGGCACCTTGCAGGAGACCACCGACCATGCGCCCGCCGCTGCCCGCACGCGGGCAATAACGGACTTCGGTGATGATGCGGCTGTTGCCCTCGCCGAGGTCGAGTCCGGCCCATGCACCGTCGGCTTCGAGCGCATCGTAGAAGGTGTTCAAGTTGCCGTCGAAGACCGCTGCTTTGGTGGAGTTGGGATCGTTATTCCAAGAGCCATTGGTGCCGATGATCGTGCCCGCGAGTTGATCGCTCGCGACGCCGGTGGCGGGGGTGATGAGATTCGTGGTGGGCACGATCTCCTCGGCAAACCCAGGGCCGCTCCACAACATTTGGATCAGCGCACCGCCGCCGTCTTCACGGTGGTCCACACGCAGCTCGTGCAGCGAGTTTCCACTCAGCGTGAGGGTGGCGGTGACAGCTCCGGGATCGTAACCCCAGCGGTCGATCACCAAAGTGTTGTCCAGCCACACGCGTATGCCGTCATCGGCGAAAAATTTGAGCGTGTAGGTGCCGGGATCACGCGTGAGCAGCCGCCCGCGCCAGCGAGTGCTGAAGTTATCCACCACCATGCCCGCGACCGGGGCAGCGTTGCCATAGTTGGCATTCAATGTCGGCTCCACGCGTGCGAGGACGAAGCTGGTGAAGTCCGCCGCGTTGTAATACTGCGCATAAAGCCCGGTCTGGCCCGGACTGAACACGGGCACGATGATCGCGCTGGAGGATGTCGCCGCAGCCCCGTCGTCGTCCACGGCGCGTGCGGTGATGTGATAGGTGCCAGCGGTGTAGCCCGTCCAGGAGAAGACATACGGCGCGGTGTCGTCTTCACCGATCTTCACGCCATTCGCATAGTATTCGACCTTCGTGATGGTGCCGTCGGGATCGTTCGCGGTGGCGCTAAGTTTGGCGGAGGCACCGATAGTCGGGAAATCTGGCGACACTCCGGTCAAGGCGACGACTGGAAGCTGGTTGCCATTGCTTGGAGCCATCTCGCTGATGTCCACATAACAAAGTTTGGCATTGTTCGCGCCAGCAGCGGGCGAGATGGTGAGCAGACCGTTAGTCACGGCGACGGTGGCGGTGGCTTCATAGAAATTTTGTCCCGCAGGCGTGCCGGTGGTGAGGGCCACGCCATTCGCGGTCACGGACTGGACTCCGTCGGTGGCCGAGGCATCGCCGGTGACGACGTGGACCGAGTAGCTGCTGTTCGGAAGCGCGATGCTCCACGTGCTCGTGACATCACCGCCGCCGTGATCCTTCTGCATGTGGACGAGCGTGTCGTAGCGCTTGTCAGCGTTGAGATTGCGCTCGCGCGAGTCCACCGTGTTGTCGCGGCTCCAGCCATAGGTCATGCCGTTGCCGCGTGCGGCGAAAGGAAGGCCAGAGTCCGCCACATAGCCTGAAGGCACGACTGCGACTTCTGTTTGGAAGTTGATCTTCGCTCGCACGAGTCCGGGCAGCTCGGTGACGGTGATGGTCACGCTCGCGCTGTCAGCGGAGTTGTTCACGCTGTCGTAAGCCCGCGCAAAGAGCGTGTGCGTGCCTTCTGTGATGCCGCTGTGGGAGAAGGCATAAGGCGCGGTGGTGTCCTCGCCGATCTTGGTCGTGCCATCGAAGAACTCCACCCGCACGATGCCGTCCGCATCCGAGGCGGTGGCTTCGAGCGCGACGGGATTGGGCGTGATGACATTGGCTCCGTTGATCGGCGAGGTGAGCGTGACGACAGGCGGATCATTGGCCGGGAGGCTGTTGATCCAGTCGGTAATGAGTTGCACACCGACTTCATCCACCAGGTTGCGCCCGATGGGCGGCATCTGGTTGGCACCCACGCGGTCGATGCGGTGATGCATCATGGAGCGGCTGGTGGATTGCGGCACGATGACGCGCGGATTCACGAGGCCGAGCGTGGTGCCGACGGAGCCGTAGATGATGCCCTGGTTTGCCAGCGGCGTGTCAAAACGCGCGTCCCACAGTGCGGGCACACCGCCGGGCCGGTGGCAGTTGGCACAGTTCGTGTCCACATAACTGCGGGCGCGTTTTTCCAGCGACTCGCTGGTCTGGTTCACATGCGCGAGCTTCTGGTAGGTCGGGATCGTGGGTTCATCGAGCGTGGTGTTGAACATGCCGACATGGCTAAAGGCGCGCAGTTGGTTGTCCGTCACGCCGGTGGCGGTGTAGTCATAGTCCTTGTTAAACTGTCGCGTGTTGGGGCCGATGAATCCGCCGCCCGCGTTGTTGTTGTGACACGTCGTGCAGTCCGTGCGGCCTGGATAATACCAAGGCTGAAGGCGCGTCGTTTGCAGCTCGATGGTGCCGGTGGCGGCGAGGCCGTTGTCGTGCGCGTTCATCGCGATGCCAAAGTAGAGCGTGGCGGGCATGGCGATGGTCTGGCGGGCATATTCGGCCCAGTTCGCACCGTCCGCGCTGGTGTAGCTGATGAAGGTGTTGCCCTTGCGAGCCATGCGCAGCCAACCGTTGGGATAGCTCACCAGATGCTGCCCTGCCGCAGGGTAGTTGGCGGTGGTGTTGCCGCCGGCCGTAGTGCGGTAGTGGTCCTCATAGCCGCTGGAGTTCGCACCGCGCCCGGCGTTGCTGCCCCAGGCGAAAATAAAATAATGCGGTGAGTTCGCGGCCAGTGACTCGCGCGCCATGAGGCCGAACTTGGAATACAGCACCGCCGGAGTGAAGGAGGTGGCCTTCATGGAAATGTCGAAGTCGCCCGTGCGCTGCTGATGCGCGAAATGGAACTGATCGCTCGTGCCCCAGATGTCAGAGCCGCCACCGGAAACGGTGAGCGTGTTTCCATTCACCGTGGTGCTGCCCGCGACGCTAGGACTGCCGATGTCCGTCGGCGTGAAGGTGCCGACGGACGGGATGGTGATGGGCACGATCTCCGTGACGCCTTCGTTGATGAGATCGGCATCGCTGTTGTCGGCACGCCATTTGTAAGTCGCGCCATAGGAGCCGCCGCTGGCCATTTTTAATAGCACGCGTGTTTCCAATCGCTTGCGCACGGCGCTGTTGGTTTCGTCCGTTGCCAGATCGAAATGTTTCATCGCGACGCTGCCCGCAGGGAAGCTCCAGTCTCCCGTGGGAGTGAAGCCGATGGTCGTGCCCGTGGGCACCGTGAGCCAGCGCGACTTGATGGCTTTGTCCGACCAAAACGGCGCGTTGATCGTGTAGGGGATGAGTTTGTCCGAAGGCACGAAGCCAGCGATGTCGCTGAACAAACCCGTGGCGCTGAGCGTGGCGGGCAACGGCGTGCTGGGGGCGGAACCGCGTTGCAGTTTCAAGATCGTGCCACCGGTGCTGCTCAAGCGGCAGATATAGACTTCGCCATCGCTGTCCACGCCCCAGCTCGATATGCCGATGTAGCTGCGTCCGCTGTCTGGACCGGGACCGGTGGGCACGGTGGTGAGCAGTGTCTTCGTGGCTGGCGTGGTGCCTTCATTCATCGCCCACACTTTGTTCACCACATTGTCGGCGAAGAGGTATTTCCCCTGAAGCTCAGGAAAGGCCGCGCCGCGATAGACATAACCACCGATGATGGCGCTGCCCTCGCTGTGATTGTAGTCGAGCACCGGGCGCTTGTTCACGCCGAGGTAGGGCGGCGTCATGTCGCCGTTGTAGCCTTCTTTTTGCGGCCACTGGAAGTTCATGCCGCTGGTCTCGGTGGGTTCGATGATGTCCACCTCCTCGCGATCACCCGCGCCCACATCCGCGATGAAGGTGCGTCCGGTCACGGCATCGTGCGTCATGCGGTGCGGGCTGCGCAGGCCGATGGCGAAGGTTTCTTCATTCACGCCCGACTGCCCGACGAACGGGTTGTTGTTCGGGATGAAGTAGTTCTGCGTCGTCACGCCCGTGGGCACGCGCACGGGCGCATGGCTGAAGTTTCCACCGCGCTTGTCCACATCCACACGGAAGACACCGCCCAGCAGCGGCCCCGTGATGGACTGGGCGTTCGCGGAGTTGGTGTCATCGCCGTTGCTCCAGTAAAGGTAGCCGTCCACGGGATGGAAGAACATGCCGCTGCCGTTGTGCCAGGTGTTCGTGGCGGCCTGATCCATGATGATGACCTCCGAGTCCGGCAGCGCGACACCATTGGCATCCAGCTCGAAGCGCGAGATGCGGTCGCGCATGTCGGGGATCGTGTTGTTTGGCCGTGTCGTCGGACTGCCCACGACCGTGCCGGGCGGCACCCATTCATAATACACGAAGATGTAGCGGTTCGTGCCCGGTGCGCCGCCGAGGTCGAACTGCGGATGAAACACGAGGTTCATCAAGCCCGCGTCGTCCCAGCCCTGGCACTGGTTGGAAATATCGAGCACGAGGGTCTTCGTCGCCGTGGTATCCGCCTTGTCGAAGATGTAAACGCCACCCTCCCGCTGCCACACCATCATCTTGCTCTGCCCCGGCACCTGGAGGATGCCCGTGGGATTGACGAAGGTGAGGTTCGGATACGCATCGACCGCCGTGAACGAGCCGACCACCGGAGGCGTCGGAGGAAACGCGCCGTCGAAATAAGCGCCGACTGTCGGCTTCGATGCGATGCCGTGGGATTGGGCATGAGCCGTGAAAGCAGCCAAAATACAGGAGGAGATGAGAGGAAACAGAAAGCGCGGAGCAGTCATGAAATTGGCGTTGGAGGTTGTGTGGTCCGGTTCCGATCAGGCGGGGACAACCAACGGCCATGTCGAGCCAAGTTGACGGCGGCGGCGCAGCATGAGGCCTGCTGCGCCGAACATCACCAGCAGCGCCCGCGAAGGCTCTGGCACCGCGCCCAGGATGCTGATGGTGCCCTGCGTGTAGAGGTTACTCGTGTCGATGCTGAGACCGGACCCGAGATTGATGTCGCTGAAATCGGTGGTGAAGGTGCCAGTGCGAGTGGTGATGCCGGTCCAGTCGAACAGACGGAACATGTCACCTGCCTGAAAGGTGAGCGCGTTGGGATTGTTCAACAACAGGGTGGAACCTGCCATGATGTCCAGCGTGCCAAAGAGCCTGAGCATGTCTGCGGCGGCTAGCGTGCCGGTCATGTCCGTGCCCGTGGTGGACCATAGGTCCATGGCTAGCAGACTGCTGGAGCCAAGGATCGTGCTGCCGGTGCCCGAAGTCGTCAGGGAGAAGTCCGAACCCGCCGAAGCTCCGATGGCTCCGACTTGGAGTGTGCCATTGACATAAACATAATTGTTTGAGCCAGTGGTGATCATGCCGTCACCGGTAAGTTTAGCTCCTGCATCCACCGTGACCGTGCCGTCACCGGTGCCGGAACCGCTGGTGTTGTTCACCTCCAGCGTGCCCGCGCTGACCGTGGAGCCGCCGCTGTAGGTGTTAGCGGCGGTGAGTTGCAGCGTGCCCGCGCCTGCTTTGGTGATGGCTCCGTTGCCAGAATAGTCGCCGGAGCCGTCGCGCAGCGGGTTGCTGATGATCAAATCGGCAGCGCTGCTGGAGGTGGCATCGGCTACGGTGACGAGCATGTTGTGACCGCCGCTGATGTGGTTGGCCCTGTCATTGCTGGAGCTGATCGTCGAGGCTGCGGTGCCGCCGACGGTGATGTTGCCAAGGAACTCGTAGCCTTCGTAGCCGCCGGTGTCGGTGGTGGATTGATTCAACGTGCCGCCATTGAGGGTGACGTGGCCGAGGACGTTGAAGCGGCTGCTTTGCATCGTGCCGCCGTTGAGGACGAGTTGTGGCAGTCCGGCTGCAGTGGCTCCACCGCCGGCAAAGATGTTGTTGTTGGTGAAGTCGAGGGTCGCGCCAGTATTCACGGTGATGGTGCGGCTGCCGTCGTTGGCACCGAGATTGCCTGTGGCGGGATAGCCGTTGCGGAAGGCGTTCGCACGCAAGGTGCCGCCGTTGACGACGATGTTGCCGTTGAAGCTGTTGTCCACGTTGCTGAGGACCAGCACGCCGGTTCCGTTCTTGGTCAAACCACCGTCCGTGGCGTTGTCACCGCCGATGTTGGAGTGCAGGAGGGCTTGGGAAATAGTTACGTCGAAGCCGTTTGTGTCCACGATGGCACCCCCGTTGCGCACATTCGCGCGGGTGAGGCTGTCCATGAAATTGGTTCTCGAATCCTGCGCCTGGAGCGTACCGCCGTTGAAATTGAAGGTCGAGGTGCCCTTGATTCCGGTGCCTCCGGTTTCACTGAAAACCCGGAGGGTGGACAAGGTGCCGCCGTTGAGGTTGAAGGTGGCGGTGCCCCCGGTGGCGGTGTCATAGCCCGAGGCCATGTTCACGCCCGCATGCCAGTCTTCATTATGTCCGACATCGGTCGTCAGAGTGCCGCCGGTCATCGTCACCGTTGCCACATTGCCACCAGCGGAGGTGCCCGTTCCCACGCCGAGAGTCAGCCGATTGTTCAAGGTGAACGAACCGCCGCTGATGTTGAGGTTGCCCGTGGCGCTGGAGCCGCCAGAGCCGAACTGAGCACTGTTTGTGTAATCGCCGAAGACCGTGAATGCGCCCGCATCAAGGTTCACGGTTCCCACGTCGCCCACGTTGGTGCCAGCGATCAGGCTGCCATTGGAATGCACCGTGCCGGAGGTGTTGACGTTCAAAACGCCGGTCGCATGATCCCACCATGACCCCGCCCCGACACGAATCTCGCCATTGACGCTCAGGCTTCCAGATCCCGTTCCGAATCCGGTCAAAGCACCGCCTGTGGCCGCTGTGTTGGCGATGTTGTAGGTGCCAGTGCCGTTAGTGCCACCGCCAAGCAGCAGCCAGCCATAAGGCCAGCCGGTATTCGTCACGGTAAGGGAACCTGCCGTGTGATCCAGGCGACCGTTGTTAGACCATGTCCCCACCTGCAACTCCGTGACGGGTCCGACTGGGTTCGCTGAGATCGTGGCGATGTTGCCGGTGTTCGAGGTGATGAAAGCCCCCGCATTATTCGGCACCACGCCGCCATTCCAGTTCGTGCCGGTATTCCAATCCGTGCTCGTGCCGCCCGGCAGCCAGTCCGCCGCCTGCGTGGCACCTGAGAGCGCCGCAAATAAGACGGCGAAGCCCGCCACGAGAAGAATGGGCAGGCGCATTGGACTTTGGGACAGAGTGGTTGGACTCGGCTTCATGGTTGAGGCCACGATCTAACCAACACAAGCCCTTCACGTCGAGGTTCCACCCATGGCACTTTAGTCCTGCATGGGCAGGTGCCGGTGCGGGTGGTCAACGCGGTGTCCGTGAAGCTGTTGATTGCGACGTTATTCGTGATCTTCGGTAGCTTCGACGAAATCACTGTCACCTTTCCCCTCCAAAACGTCATGGAACTGTGACAGCATAGTCCGCGACGATGACCTCGAACAATTGGCCTGCCATCTCACCTTCAGTCATTTTAATGCCCTCTGAATCCGTCGAAAACTACAGCTCCGCTCGCTTGATGGCTGCAACAGGGTATTGCATCGTGACCGATGAAGTCCACCCACATCGTTCTTTTTCTCGTCCTGCTCGCTGCCATGCAGTTGGCAGGCGCGGCGGAGGTGGTGCGCAGCGCGGCGGTGCTGCGGGCGATGGCTCCTGATGAGGCGAAGAAAGGACTGCCAGTGGAGCTGGAGGCGGTGGTGACGTTTGTGGACAGGAGTTGGGGAAATTTGTTTGTGCATGACGGCACGGCGGGTGTGTATGTGAAGGCGAGTGAGCAGGTGAAGCAGGCGTCATGGATCGCCGTGGGGCAGAAAGTGGGAGTGAAAGGCGTGACGGGAGACGGCTTTTTGCCAGTGATCGTGGCGGCGGAACTCGTTGATCTGGGCGAGGGCGTGATGCCTGCGCCCATGGTGCCGAAGTCGCCGGAAGAGATTCAGACACCGGCGATGGATGCCCAGTGGGTGGAGGTGGAGGGCGTGGTGAAGCGCCTAGCAGACGAATATGCCGGCCTCACGCTTTACCTGCAATCAGGCCCGCTGGAGCTGCCTGCCGCTTTGCCGCGCACAGAGACGCTGGCGGCGGTGGGCACGCTGCCGCTACATCTGCTGGAGCGGCGTGTGCGGGTGCGTGCGGTGGCGGCGACGCAGTTCAATCAGCAGCGACAGATGAGCGGGCGGCATTTGTATCTGCCAGGCATGAGTTTCCTGACGCTGCTCGATCCGGCGCAGGAGTTGCCGCCAGCGCCGCTGCGGCGGGTGGATGAGCTGCTGCGAGTTGGCTCGCCTCTCGATGAGCGGGTGCGATTGCGCGCTGTGGTGACTCACGCGGTGCCGGAGCAAATGCTTTTTCTACGCGGTGATGGCGGCAGCATGAGGGTTGATTCGGCGCTGACACCGGATTTGAAACCGGGGACGATGATCGAGGCGGAAGGTCACGCGACGTTCATGCCGCTGCGGCCTGGATTGAATGCGGCGGCGCTGCAAAAGCTGGAGGATGGTCCATCGCCGCTGCCGCTGCGGCTCGATCTGACATCCGAACGCCGCAGCGCGGAGCAGTATGAGCTGGTGACGCTGGATGCGGACTTTGTGGAGGCGCTGCCGACTCCGCGTGAGACGATCCTGCTCTGCCGTGCGGGCGAGGTGGTGTTTGAGGCCAATCTGCCGCCTGGCGTGGCTGCGCCATTGGCGCTGGAGCCGGGGATGCGGCTGGGATTGACTGGCATCTGCGAGCTGAAGATGAACAATCCGTTTGGTATCGCCCAATGGACAAAGGAGTTCACGCTGAAGCTACGCTCGGCCCGTGATGTGGTCATTTTGCAAAGGCCTCCGTATTGGAATGCGGCGCGGCTCCTGCTGCTGCTCTCCGCTGTCGGTGGTGCGGCGTTGCTGGTGGCTGCTTGGGCCTGGATGCTGCGCAGGCAGGTGGCTCGGCAGGCAGCGGTGATCGAGCGGCAGACGACGACGAAAGCGACGCTGGAGGAGCGTCAGCGCATCTCCCGTGATCTGCATGACACGCTGGAGCAGGAACTCAGCGGGCTGGCGATCTTGCTGGATACGACCTCGCGGCAGTTTGAAACCGGTGATGGCACGCCCGACAAGACGCTGGGCCTCGCCCGGCAGCTTCTGCGGCGCAGTCGTGAGGAGTCGCGCTCCACCATCCGCGATCTACGCAGCATGGCGATCGAGCAGCTCGGCCTGCTCGGCGCGATGGAGACGATGCTGCGTCCCCTGGCGGAGAGCGCGGGTTTGACGTTTGTTTTTTCGGCAGAGGGCAACGAGAGAAGGCTCCGGGGCGATGTGGAGTCTGCATTCCTGCGTGTGGCACACGAAGCGGTGGCCAATGCGGCGAAACACTCGCGCGGCAGCCGTGTGGAGGTGCGCATGAGCTTTTCTGCTGATGCGGTGAAACTCGCCGTGAGTGATGATGGCACAGGTTTCAGACCCGAAACGGCTGCGGATGACTCCACCGGTCATTTCGGACTCAGCGGCATGAGGGAGCGCGCGGTGCGGATCGGCGCGGATTTGCGTGTGGACGGCCAGAATGGGCGCGGGACCTGTGTTTCCCTCGTTTGGAGCCACTCGCGGCTGGAGACGCGTGAATCCCACCTCGAATGTTGACGAAACACATTATTCCGTGCTAGGCTGGAAGCATGAATATGCTATTGGCCAAAGACATCGTGAGCGTGACGGATTTCGCTCGCGGCACCAAGGAACACCTTGCGGAGATGGCGGTGACGAATCGTCCTCGTGTGCTGACGCAAAACGGCAAGGCCGCTGCTGTGGTCATGTCTGTGGAGATGTATGACGAGATGTCTCACGATGCCTACGAGCGGAAGATGGACATGGAGTTGAAGATGACTCTGGAGGCGTATGCGCGGGGTGAGCGGGGACGTCCGTTGGATGAGGTTTTTGGTGATCTGGAGAGGAAACACTTCAGCAAGCATCAGGCAAAATGAGCTTTCGCGTTCAAGCAACGGAAGCATGTGAGGCGTGCATCGACGCTCAACTGAGTTGGTATCGCGCAGATGAAAACCGTGGCGGCGATGCTTTGGCAAGACGTTGGTTTGATGCCCTCCATGTCGCCTTGGCAAAACTCAGCAAACATCCACAGGCACATGGCTTCGCACCGGAAAACGGGGAATGGCTTCCAGACCTCCGAATCCGCCAGATGCTCTTTCGCCCGTGGAAGTCGGGAGTGGGTTGGCGCGTGCTCTTTGCGGTGGATGAGGACACGAATCTCGTGACAATCCTTCAAGTCCGCCATGAGCATCGCCTCTGGATGCATGAGAACGAGGATGAGTAGAAAGCCTTTGCTACGACCATGCCCATCCGCATACTCATCATCGACGACCATTTCGTGCAGCGCCTGGGGTTGACGGTGGCCATCAACAACGAAAAAGACCTCCGCATCGCCGGCCAGGGCGGCAGTGTGGCGGAGGCGGTGGCGCTCTATGAGAAGTTGAAGCCCGATGTGACGCTGATGGACTTCTCTTTACCCGACGGAACGGGGGTGGAGGCCGTGAAGCGCATCCGCGAAAAGCATGATGACGCTCAAATCCTCATGCTCACCGTGCTCGATGGTGAAGAAGATGTCTTCCGCGCCAGTGACGCCGGAGCGGCGGGCTATCTGACGAAGTCGGCGGATGCGAAGACGCTCATCGCCGCGATTCGAGAGGTGGCGGATGGCGGCACGTTTTTCCCGGAGTCCGCCCGCGCTAAAATCGCAGCGCGGATGAAACGCGAGCCGCTGACGCCGCGTGAGCTGGAGATCGTGCATCTCATGGTCGAAGGACTCAGCAACAAGGAGATGGGGACCCGCCTCGGCATCGCCGATGGCACGGCAAAACTGCATGTGGCGAAGGTGCTGGCGAAGCTCGGTGCCCTGGATCGCACGCGAGCGGCCATTCTAGCCGTGGAGCGTGGAATTGTAAGGCTGGGGAAATGAGTATGCCGGACGGCATATAGCGGATGGAGGCCGTTTCCCATACGATGAGGTCGAATATCCAACCTCATGACCGTCCATCTCTTTCTCGCACGTTTTTATCTGCGGAGTGTTTTCTTCGCCATCTCGGCAATCGTAGCGCTCGCGCCGGTTTGTTTGCACGCTGATCTGGTGAACCGCTGGTCGTTCAACAACACCTCGGGCGCGGTGACTCCTGGCACGGCGCTGATGGATAGTGTGAGTGGCACGACGGCGCTGGTGGTGGGGACGGGCGCGACTTTTTCAGGCAGTCAGCTCACTCTGCCGGGCAATACGGGCGGCGTCCAGACGGCGGCGAACATCGCGGGGTATCTCGATCTGCCGAATGGCATCCTTTCCTCAAAAATTAGCGTGACCCTGGAGGCATGGGCCACACCGCTTTCAGTGAAGGGATGGATGCGGTTGTTTGACTTCGGAAGATCGGCGGATGCGGGAGTCGGCGGTGGTGCGGCGGGAGAGATCACGGCGAATACGACGGTGGCTCCGGCTGGCGGGGCGCCTTCGGACAATTTGATGCTGACGTTCTGCCGTGGCGCTGATCTTGGCCTGCAACGCTTCGAGGTCATGCGCAACGGTGCTTTCATGGGGAATCGCGACACGAACTGGCCGACGACGGCGGGGCAGCAGTATCATTATGCGATGGTGTTCGAAGGCAGCGCGAGCGCCTACGGAGCCGCAGGCGGACAACTGACGTGGTATCGCGATGGCGTGGTGATCGCGACGATGCCGGTGGCTTTTAAGCTCGCTGACTTGCAGGACGTGAACAACTGGATTGGACGCTCAAACTGGACCTGGGACTCGAATGCGCACATGTCGCTGAATGAGCTGCGCATTTACGATCATGCGCTGACGCAGGAAGACATCACCGCGAATCGACTGGCGGGGCCGAATGCGCTGACGGCGAGTCTCGTGAATCGCTGGTCGTTCAATGCCACAGCGGGCACGGCTGCGGGCGGCACGACGATGGTGGATGAAGTCAGCGGCGCGGTGGCGCAGGTGGTGGGCACGGGTTCGACCTTCACAGGCACGGCACTGACACTGCCAGGCACGACGAACGGGCTGCAAACCGCGTCAGACATCGCGGGTTATGTCGATCTGCCAAACGGGCTGCTTTCGTCCAAGACAAACCTCACGCTGGAGACCTGGGCCACTCCGCTGTCGATGAAGCCGTGGATGCGGTTGTTTGATTTTGGTCGCGTGCGCGGCCCCGGCACGGGCGGTGGCGCCACAGGCGAGATCACGAACACGACGACGACCGCGCCGGGCTTCACCTTTTCGCAGGATGCGATGACGTGGATCATCGCCCGTGAAGCGGACCTCGGCCTGCAACGGCAAGAGTCGGGACAAAACTCCGGCGGCAGGGCTGCATTTGATTCCACAGCGCCGACCACGCTGAACCAGCAGTATCATTATGTGATCACCTTTGAAGATGGCGTGGGTGACTTCGGCACCGATGGCGGCATTTTGAAATGGTATCGCGATGGAGCGCAGATCGCGTCCATTTCGGTGCAGGGACGCCTTTCCACGCTGGAGGACGTGAACAACTGGATCGGTCGGTCGCAGTGGAGCGGCGATATGATGGCGCACATGGCGCTGAATGAACTGCGGCTCTACTCGCGCACGATGGCTCCGGCGGAAATTGCTGCAAACACCACCGCTGGCCCTGCTGGCACGCCGACGAGCATCGCGAACCGCTGGTCCTTCAATGAAGCTGCAGGCGCGGCCGCAGCGGGCACGGCGCTGACGGACAGCGTGGGTGGCGCGGTGGCGGTGGTGAAGGGGAATGGCTCCACCTTCGACGGTGCACAGCTCACGCTGCCCGGCACGACGAATGGTGATCAAACGGCTGCAAACATCTCCGGCTATGTCGATCTGCCGAATGGCATCATTTCATCCAAAACGAATCTCACCGTGGAAATCTGGGCCACGCCGATCTCGGCGCAGGCGTGGATGCGAGTGTTTGATTTTGGGCGTGTGAATGGGGCGGGTGTGGGCGGTGGCGCGGTGGGTGAGGTTTTGGAAAATGCCACGACGGCCTCGGGATTCACCCGCGCTCGGCGAAATCTGATGTTGTCTTTCGCCGTCGGCACAGACCTCAATGCGCAGCTCATCGAAATGCTCACCCCCGGTGGAGGGGCATGGCAGGACGCGGCTTTGGCGACGACGGCGGGCCAGCAGTATCATTATGTGATGACGTTTGAGGACGGCCTCGGTGACTTCGGTGCGGAGGGTGGCGTGGTGAAGTGGTATCGCGATGGTGCGCTGGCAGCGAGCTACTCCGTGCCGTTTCGGCTGGCGACGTATCAAGATGTGAATGCCTGGCTCGGACGCTCGCAGTGGACGGCGGACTCGAACGCGCATGTCTCCTTCAATGAGTTCCGTGTTTATGATTACGCCATGCCTGCGGACGTGGTGATCGCCAATCGCGATGCCGGACCGGATGCGCCGCCGGTGCAGGCTCCGAGCTGGACGGTGGCACCCACGCCGGTGAACCGTTGGACCTTCAACTCCGCCGCTGGCACCGCGCCGAGCGGCACCGTCTTCACTGACGTGATCAGCGGCACTCCGGCCATCGTGCGTGGTCATGGTGCGACGCTGAACGGGGCCAAAATCACGCTCCCTGGCGGCACCAATGGCAATCAAACCGCCGCGAATATCTCCGCGTATCTCGATCTGCCGAATGGCATCCTCAGCTCGAAACCGAACTTCACCGCCGAGGCCTGGTGTGCGCCGCTTTCTTCGCAGACGGACCAGCGGCTCTTCGATTTTGGCCGCACCACGGCCACACGCGGTCCAGGGGCGCTTTTGGGCGAAATCATTGATGACGGCACGATTGGCGGCTTCGGCGGCTTCGACAATCTGTGCCTCACGCTGAACTCCGGTGCTGCCTTTGGTCAAAACCGCCTGGAGGGCCAATACAACGGCGCAGCGCCCATTTTGTTCGAGACGAACCTGACGGCCGTGACGGTCCCTGGCCGCGAGTATCACTATGTGCTCGTCGTGGAGGACAATGCGGGCCTCTACGGCACCGGCGGCTGCGTGTCGAAGTGGTATCGCAACGGCGTGCTCCAGGATGTGCTGCCGTATCCCTTTCACATGAACCAGCTCGCCGACGTGAACAACTGGGTCGGCCGCTCGCAATACAGCGGGGACATGAACGCGCACTTCGCACTGAATGAGATGCGCATCTACGACCGGGCGCTCACGCCTGCGGAGATCGTGGCGAGTTACTATGCAGGCGCGGAGGCGCAATACGGCCCCGTGGCGGCCGTGGCGGACAGTGTGACGATCCACGCAGGCCAAAAAGTGCGCGTGGATGTGGTGCAAAACGACACCGGCGGCATCGCGGATCCGCTTTACCTCGAAGTCACGACTGCGCCTGCTGTCGGCACCGCCACGGTGCAAAACGACGGCACCATTTTGTATGCTCATGCGGGTGTGAACACCGCGCCGGTGACGTTTGCGTATCGTCTGCTCGGGCAGGGCGGTTGGTCGGCTCCGGCCACGGTGACGGTGAATGTCTCCACTGCGCTGCGCATCGCCACTGTGGGCCTGAATGTGCCTGATGCACCGCCGATGAATTCCGTGCAGGTGGCGGATGCGTTCAGCGGTGTGCAGTTCGTCAAGCCTGTCGCCGCGACGAGTCCGCCGGGCGATACGCAACGGCTTTTTGTCTGCGAGCTTGATGGCAAACTCAAAGTCATCCCCGATGTCACCGCCGCCACGCCCACGAGCGCTGTGGTGCTGGATTTACCAGCTCTGCTCGCCACACGCATCGGCGAGGTGATCGATCCTGGGCCCTTCAATGAGAACGGATTGCTCGGCATGGCCTTCCATCCGCAGTTCGCCACCAACGGCTATTTCTTCGTCACCTACACCGTGCAGAAAGCCAGTGATCCGACGGTTTGGTATAATCGCCTCTCACGCTTCACCATTCCTGCGGGGCAGATCAGCTCGCCGACACCTGCGGCTGATCCTGCGTCCGAGTTGATCTTCATCGAGCGACGCACCCGTGGCGCGAATCATCACGGCGGCGATATTCACTTCGGCGCGGATGGTTATCTCTACACAGCCTACGGCGACGAGGAGAATGCCAACGACTTCCGCAACAACAGCCAGCGCATCGATTTGAACTTCTTCGGCGCCATGTTGCGCATCGACGTGGATCGTCTGCCGGGCAATCTGGAGCCAAATCCGCACGCCTCCGTCCCCACGGACTCCGGCGTGGCTCGCTACAAAGTGCCCGCAAACAATCCGTATGTCGGCGTCACCACGTTCAATGGCGTCACGCTCACTCCGGCCAATGTGCGCACCGAGTTTTGGGCCGTGGGCCTGCGCAGTCCGTGGCGTTTCTCCATTGATGCACCCACGGGAGAGCTGTGGTGCGGCGATGTCGGCCAGGATGTGTATGAGGAGGTGCATCTGCTCGCCAGCGGCACGAACGCGGGCTGGGCCTTCCGCGATGGTCTGCACCCCGGCCCGAAGGCGGCGCAGGCACCGGGCGGCTTCACCTCCAGCGATCCGCTCTATGAATACCTGCACACCGGTGTCGCGGGCGGTGACGGCAATTTCAAAGGCAACTCCGTCATCGGCGGCGTGGTCTATCGCGGCACCGGCATCTCGAGCCTGACCGGTGCCTACATTTTTGGCGATCATGTCAGCGGCCACGTCTGGGCGCTCACGCGGCCTGGTGGAACCGCCAGCGTGCAGCGCATCGCGGGTTCCCCTGGCACGGTTGGTTTTGCCCGCGATCCCTCGAATGGCGATGTGCTGCTGCTCTCCATTTATGAAGGCAGAATCAAACGTCTCGCCTCCTCCGCATTGCCGGATGACAGCTACCCGGCGACTTTGAGCGCCACTGGCGTTTTCGCCGATCTCACCGATCTCGCACCCGCGCCCGGTGTGCTGCCTTACACGCCCAATTTGACCTTCTGGAGTGACTTCGCCGTGAAGAGCCGCTGGTTCACGCTGCCGGATGCCGGCAGCAAGATGACGTGGAGCAAAGATGGCGTGTGGACCTTCCCGAATGGCGGCGTGTGGGTGAAGCACTTCGACATGGAAATGACCCGCGGCAATCCCGCGACCAAGAAGCGCCTCGAAACTCGCTTGCTCGTGAAAAACACCAGCGGCGTCTATGGCGTGAGCTACCGCTGGAACGAAGCGCAGACCGAGGCCACGCTCGTGGCCGATGCAGGCGAGGAGTTCGATTTGAACATCATCGAGAATGGCACACCACGCGTCCAGCATTGGGGCATCCCCAGCCGCTCCCAGTGCCTGGCATGCCACACGAGCAACGCAGGCGGCATGTTGTCCTTCAACACGCGTCAGCTTAATCGCAACGGCACGCTGAATGGTTTCACCGGCAATCAGCTCGAACTGCTGCAAGCCGCCGGTTATTTCCACAACACCGTGCCCTCTACGAACCTCCTGCCGCGTCATGTGCGCCCGGATGAAACCGCCTTCCCCATCGAGGCCCGCGTGCGCTCGTATCTCGACGTGAACTGCTCCTATTGCCATCAGCCCGGCGGCTCCGGCCCCGCCTGGGATGGCCGCGCGCACCTCACTCTCACGCAGACTGGCATGATCAACGGCTTCGGTGTAGCGCTGCACGCTGGCGATAAACTCATCGTCCCCGGCGACACGCTGCATTCCATCATCCTCAGCCGCACCGGAGCCACAAATGGCTACGCACGCATGCCGCCGCTCGCCACCTCCGAAGTGGATCAAACCGGCATCCAGCTCCTCACCGACTGGATCAACACCTCCCTGCCCAGCCGTCAAACCTACAGCGACTGGCGGCTCGCCCAGTTCGGCAGCAGCACCAGTCCCGAGGGTGCCTCCAACGTCGATGCTGACGCCGATGGCGCGACGAACATGGCCGAGTTCCTCGCTCTCACAAATCCGCTCAGTGGCGTGAGTTATCTCAAACCGCAGCTCGGTGCTGCTGGCACCACTGCCACGCTCACTTTCGATGTGCCTGCCAATCGTAGCTTCATCATCGAAACCACCGCTGATTTAGTGAACTGGGTCCAATGGGACACGCCAGGAAACAACGGCCAGGCGCAGCCCGGCGGCAGCGTAACCATCTCCGGGCCGAGCAACGGCGTGCGGCAGTTCTTCCGGCTGCGGTTGAGTGAAAACTGATCCCTTTACTTTATGATGAGTCACACCAAACGAGCCTTCGTATCGACCTTCTTATTCCTACCGTCTCTGATTTCCGCGTCAGCAAAAGATGCCGCCTTCCCCGTCCACATCACCGTGGATGCCGCCAAGCCCCTCGGCGTGCTCAAACCCATCTGGCGCTTCTTTGGTGCGGACGAGCCCAATTACACCTACATGCCGGACGGCGCGAAACTGCTCGGCGCGCTCGGTGAGATGAAGCCCAAGGAAGTCTTCTTCCGCACGCACAATCTGCTCACCACGGGCGATGGCACGCCTGCGCTGAAATGGGGCAGCACGAACGCCTACACCGAGGATGCCGAGGGTCGCCCGATTTACGATTGGACCATCGTGGACATGATTTTCGATGCCGGACTCCAGCGCGGCGTGCGGCCGTTTGTGCAGATCGGTTTCATGCCGAAAGCGCTCTCCATCAAACCAGAGCCGTATCAGCACCAGTGGACGCCAAAAGGGGGCTACAAGGAGATTTTCACCGGCTGGGCCTACCCGCCGAAGGACTATGCGAAGTGGGAGGAACTCGTTTTCCAATGGGCGAAGCATTGCGTGGAGAAATACGGCAAGGACGAGGTGCTGAAGTGGTATTGGGAGACCTGGAACGAGGCCAACATCCCCTACTGGCGCGGCACGCGGGAGGAGTTCTTTAAGCTGCACGACCACGCCATCCGTGCGGTGCGGCGGGCGCTGCCAGAGGCGAAGGTCGGCGGGCCGGATGTCGCGGGCGGACCGGGCGGCACGTTTTTGGCCGAGTTCCTCACTCATTGCCAGAAGGCGGGCACGCCGGTGGATTTCATCTCCTTCCATGCCAAGGGCAAACCTGAAGTTGTCGGCGGGCATGTGCGCATGGGCATCTCGCATCATCTCAATGACATTGATCGCGCCTTCAAGGTCATCGCCGGATTTCCTGAGTTCAAAGACAAGCCCATCGTCATCGGCGAATCCGATCCCGAGGGCTGCGCCGCCTGCCAGGGGCCGCAGCTCGGCTACCGGAACGGCACCATGTATTCCAGCTACACCGCCGCCAGTTTTGCGCGGAAGCACGACCTCGCCGCGCGGCATGGCGTGAACCTCGAAGGCGCTCTCACCTGGGCCTTCACCTTTGTGGATCAGCCGATCTTTGGCGGCTTCCGCCAGTTGGCCAGCGGCGGCATCGACCACCCGGTGCTCAATACCTTCCGCATGTTTTCGAAGATGAGCGGCCAGCGTCTCGACGTGCAAAGCAGCGCCGCCATCGCGCTCGATGACATGATGAAAAAGGGTGTGCGTGACAAGCCCGATGTCTCCGCGCTCGCCAGCATGGATGGCGGCAGGCTTTGCGTGCTCGCGTGGCATTATCACGAGGACGACGTGCCCGGCCCTGATGCAGCGATTGACCTCACGCTCGCTGGTTTGCCGAAAAACAGCGGCAAAGCCCGCGTGGAGCACTACCGCATCGACGCCGATCACAGCAACGCCTACGAAGTGTGGAAGAAACTCGGCTCCCCGCCGAATCCCACGCCCGAGCAGCAGACGACGCTGGAGAAGGCCGGACAGCTCGCAGTTTTCGGCCCAGCGGAGGAGATCGCGGTGAAGGATAGCGCTGCGCCCATTCGCGTGCAGCTCCCACGTCAGGCGGTGTCGCTGCTGGTGGTGACGATGGAGCCGTAGCATAGACGCGGGCGCAAAAAGTAGAGCGAACTTCCAAGTTCGGTCTCAAGTTGAGCCCCACATCCAGGGAACGAACTCGGAAGTTCGTCCTACACCGCCGTTCCGAATGCCTTTTTGCGCCCGCGTCAGCATAGGCTTTCTAGCCTGTGTTTCTGGGCGCTGGGTCTTCTGATCACAGGCTAGAAAGCCTATGCCGAACGGCATATTGCGATCACTCCCCTCGATCTGGCAGAATGGCAGCCAATCAACCCAACCGCCATGACTCGCCCAACCATCTCGTGTCTTCTATTCACCGCATCGCTTCTCGCCTGCGCACGTCTCCACGCGGCAGACTGGATCAACACAGGCACCACCGATTGGAACACCGGCACGAACTGGTCGGGCGGTGTGGTGCCCAACGGTGAAGCGGCTTACATTACTTCGAACACCGGGAATATCGCCACCATTTCCGCAAACGCATCTACGATCACGGAGCTGCAGGTGGGCACATGGGGTAACGCAGGACGGCTGGACCACACGGCCGGTTCTCTTTCAATAACCAACACAAACTGGCCTTACGGATGGCTGCTCCTTGGAGGAGGCACTAACGGCAGCGGCACCTACAATCTCGCCAACACGGCGGCATCGGGCGGCACTTTCACCGGCTTTGGCACCGGCTCTGGAAGCCTGACGGTGAACGGTGAAATGCGCGTCGGGGCGGGGGCGTGGTGGGATCACGCGACCGGCGTTTTGAACGTCAACACCTCGGGCACGGTGCAGATCAATGGCAGTCTGGTTGCTGGCTCCAACATTGGCGACGTGGGCACGGTCAACATTGATGCAGGCACGGTCACGGTGGGCGGGGATTACGCGAACAGCGGCCAGTTTGGTCACGGCGGCTCGGCGGCGACTGGCAACCTCAACATCAGCGGCGGCTCGATCAGCTTCAACAACAGGCTGGCACTCGCGGTGGGCACGAACACCTCTGCTGGCGGCAATGTGGCCACGGTGACGATGAGCGGCGGCACGCTGATCACGGATGCCGCGCATAACGAGGACTGGCACGCGGGCTTGAACATGGCTTCGGGCTATGACACCGCCACCGGAGGTGTGGCGACCTTCAATCTCAACGGCGGCACCTTGTCCACCCTGCGGGTATTCAGTGAGACGGGCGGCACCGGCGTCAAAGGCTCCTCGACCTTCAACTTCAACGGCGGCACGCTCCAGGCGCAGGACTCCAGAGGCAATTTCATGGAAGGACTCACCCGCGCGAATGTGCGCAACGGCGGTGCCGTCGTGGACACGAACGGCTTCGATGTCACCATCGCCCAGGCGCTGCTGCATTCCAACATCGGCGGCGACAACGCCACTGACGGCGGCTTGACCAAAAACGGCGCAGGAACGCTCACCCTGTCCGCACAGCACACCTTCACCGGAGCCGTCACCGTCAATGCAGGCACACTCTACGCGAACGCGGGAAACGGCCCAACGGATCGCAGCTTCAGCTACACCAGCGGCATCACGGTGAACAACGGCGGCACCCTGCGCGCCAGCGTCAACAGCCTCTTCGGTTGGGACGGCTCACAGGCCAAGCCCATCACCATCAATGCCGGCGGCACCGCCATCGCTGAAAGCGAAGACCAGAACGTGGGCCTCGTCACCCTCAATGGCGGCACGCTCGCCAGCTCCGGTGCCATCGGCGACTGGGGTTCCTGGAACTTTGGCCGCGCCACCGACAAGAAGCTGCTCGTCACCGACAACTCCACCGTCTCGGCCCTCGAAGTGGGCTTCCACAACGGAGCCACCATCGAGGTCGCCAGCGGAAAGAACCTCAACTTCACCGGCACCATCACCGACAGCAATGATGGAGCCTCTGCCGTCATCAAGACCAGCACCGGCACCCTGACGCTCGCCAGCGCCAACACCTGCACCGCAGGCACCACGGTGAGCGCAGGCACGCTGAATGCCACCAACACCACCGGGTCCGCCACGGGCAGCGGCACGGTCACGGTGGATGCAGGTGCCAAACTCGCCGGTGATGGCTTCATCACCACTGGCTCCAACAACTATGTTTATATCAATGGCACCCTGCAGGTCGGAGCCATCGGAGCCACGGCAGGTTCGGATTTCTCCGTGACGACTTCAGGCACGGGCAGCACGATCCTTGGCTCCAGCAGTCTGCTCGCCATGGATCTATGGTCCACCTCGGGCACGGACATGACCGGCACGCTTGCCGCCGCAGACATGCTCCGGCTCTTTGGCACGTTGGACATCACGGCAGGGTCCACCCTGTTGTTCAGCAACCCCAACGCGCTCACGTTTACCATTGGTGATGTGTTCAGAGTGTTTGACTGGACGGGCCTGAGCACCCGCACCGGATCATGGACCCTCGACACCTCGGCCATCACCGTCTCCTCGGGCGCGTATGTGGACACGAGCAATCTCTACACGCAGGGCAGCATCAGCATCATGGGCGCGGTGCCGGAACCTTCGCGGGTGATGCTGGTGATGCTCGGATGTATCGGAATCACGTTGCGCAGGAAACGTGTGACCGCAGCCATCTGAACTGGTGGGGAACCTCCACCGGCACGTTGCGCAGGAAACGTGTGACCGCAGCCATCTGAACAAGTGGGGAACCTCCACCGACACGATGCGTGGTGCCGGACAAGATAAAACCGACTCCTCTCAACCATGCATCCATCCTCCGAGACCAGCGATGCAGACCGAACGACCGGAGGATGCGGACTAGCGGCATTTTACCGCAGCCACTACTCACGACTATGCATGCAAGCCCAGCGTCTCGGCTGCGATGCCCACACAGCAGAGGACAACGTTCAGGACATGTTCCTGCGCCTGCTGCGCACGGGCCGGCTTCAACTGCTGGCTGAGCTGCCGCCACCTCACCAGCAAGCCCATCTGCACCTGCGGCTGCGTTGTCATCTGGTGAACCGCACACGGGATGCACGTCGCCCGCGGCGGGGCGGCCGGCTCATTCATGTTCCGCTCCATCAGGCTGACGGCGCACCGTTTGAGATCATTGATGAGCGTGCCGATGTCCCCGGCAGCGAGCCGCGCTTATGCGAGCTTCACCTGCAATCAGCCCTGCGCCTGCTGCGCAGCGAACTCACCCCACCCGCCTGGCGGCGTGTCAGCCCGTGGCTTGACGTTGAGGAAGCCGAAGCCCCGTTGAGAAAGCGGCAAAATGGCGCGACTCGCGTGGCCCTGCACCGCGCCCGCCGCCGCCTGCGAGAGCTGCTGAATCTTCAGGAACAGAAGCCTGGCAGCTAGTGGATTCGCACCATGCCCAAGACACCCAATCATGAGGCATTCAACTACGCCGAGCGTGTGCGCGAGCGGTTGCCGCGCAAGCTCCAAGAGCTGCGGGAGGCTTGCGGCCTGAGCAAGTATGCGCGTGGCAGAAGACCGGTGTGTCGCGCGACATGATTGGCCGCATCGAGGGCGGTGAGTCCATTCCCACGTTCCACGTCGGCGCACGGCTTCTCACGTCGAGGTTCGAGGCATGGCACTTTAGTCCTGCATGGGTAGGTGCCGGATGGTTGGGGCTTTCCGCGTGCGTTCAATGCCGCTAGAATCCCATTCCAGCTCCCATGCATTCCCGCTTCCAGCCCGTCATCGCAGTGCTCCTGGCTCACGCTGCGCTCACCTTTGGCGCACCCGCCGGGAGTGAGACGACGCTCACGACGCTCACGACCATCGCCGACGTTCGGGCGCTCACGCTTGATGAAGCGGCGCGACATCATCCCGTCCAGGTGCGCGGCATCATCACCTACTGCAATCCCATTTACAGTCTCGGCTTCGTGCAGGATGAAACCGGCGGCATCTTCTTCACACCTCCTCCGGCGGGCGCTCCCGATTCGCCGATGCTCGCCGCCGGTGACCGCGTGGAGATCATCGGCATCACCCGCCGCGGGCGTTTTTCACCGAGCATCTCCATCCTTCCTGGCGACCTCGACAGCACAGTTGCATCCACGGGTTCTCCCGTGGTGATGCGCATCGTTCGCCTTGACGCAGGCCCGCTCCCCACGGTTCCGCTCGTGGGTGTGGAGCGGATCAACACGGGCGATTTCCACGACCAGTTTGTGCGAGTGCGTGCGACCCTCCGGCGCGTGGCAGAACACCTGGACCCTTCCGTGGAGCAATTGAACATGGATGCCAGCAGCCGCTCCGGCGCGCTCAACATCATCCTCGACTGTCCGAAGAGCGATCAAGCGACCGTCAAAGAATGGGAGAATGTGGAGGCGGAGATCAGCGGCGTGGTTTCCGGCGAAGCCAATGACCGCAGCCAGCTCCGCCGGGTGACCCTGCTCGTCGCCTCCGTCTCGCAGATCAAGCCAAACACTGCTGCCATGCAGGCGAGCTTTAATCAGCCAGTGCGCGGCTTTCGTGAGCTACTGCAATACCGTCCTCCCATTGCCGGTGCCACGGAAGAGCGGCTGCACGTCACGGGCATCGTGACACTGGTGCATCCCTCGCGTGGCGGTTTCTATTTGGGCAGCGAGCAGGGCGGTCTTTGGGTGCGGACACCGCAGCACTCGTCCCTGCTGAACGGTGATGATGTCGATGTCATCGGCTTCATCGCCGGTGGTGCCGATGAAGGCGTCTGGCTGGAGGATGGCATTCATCGCATCGCACGACGGGCGGTGCCCTTCGCACCTCGCGTGAGCACCGCAGATGAAATCGCCAAGGGTGGCGACTTCGGGAGTCTGATCCAGGTGGAGGGACAGTTGATCGACCAGTTCGACCGTCCGAGCCATCGCCTGCTCTACCTCGGTGCGGAAGGGCACACCTTCTACGCACGGCTCGCCGAAAGCGCGGACACCACGCCTCCGCTCGCCTTGGAAAACGGCAGTTGGCTGCGCCTCACCGGCGTGTGTGAAAAGCCCAACGGCACCGCCGCACGCGAGTCCTTCTCACTGCTGCTGCGCGAGAATGCGGACATCGCACTCATCAGCAGGCCGCCCTGGTTCAATACCCAGCGGCTGCGCTGGATATTGGGCGGCGTGCTCGTGCTGACGGTGCTGGTCAGCGCCTGGGTGCTCCTGTTGCAACGCCAGGTGACCCGCCAAACCCAAGTCATCGCGCATCAGATCGAACAAAAGACGCTGAGTGATGAGCGCCGCCGCATCGCACGCGAACTCCACGACACGCTGGAACAACAACTCGCCGGCGTGAACATCCACCTCGACACCGTCGCCGAATGTGCGCCGGAGATGCCTGCGCCCGTCTCCCGAGCCCTCGACAACGCCCGCGCCATGCTCACCCACAGCCGCACCGAGGCCCACCGCTCCATTTTGGAACTCCGCTCCCGCACCATCGAGCAGACTGGTCTCATCGGTGCCGTGCGGGAGTCCATCGAAGCCCTTCAGGTCATCACACCACGCATCACCACTGAGGTCGAGGGCCGGGAGCAGCGGCTCTCACAGCGCGTCGAGTTTCAACTGCTGCGCATCGTTCAGGAATCCATCACCAACGCCCTGAAGCACGCCCAGGCCGAAACCATCACCGTGCGTTTCCACTTCACACAAGACGAGCTGACCGTCACCATCACCGACGACGGCACCGGCTTTGATGCCACGCAGCCACCCGCCGTCCACAGCACCCGCTTTGGCCTGCTCGGCATGAGAGAGCGTGCGGCGAAAATCCGCGCCTCCATCGACATCCAGAGCACGCCCGGCACCGGCAGCACCGTATCCGTCACCGCACCCATCCACCCCACGCACACCCCATGAGCAAGACACCCGCCATCATTCGTGTCCTCCTCGTGGACGATCATTTCTTCGTCCGCTCCGGCGTCAAAGTATCGCTCGAAGCCGAGGGCGACCTGCAAGTCGTCGCCGAGGCCGACAGCGCCACCGCCGCCATCGAGCAATACCGCCAGCACCAGCCCGATGTCACCCTCATGGACGGCAATCTGCCCGACCGTCATGGCATCGAAGCCCTGTCAGAAATCCGCGCCGAGTTCCCCCAGGCCCGCATCATCATGCTCTCCATCAATGAGACCGAGGAAGACGTGTATCAGGCAGTCGCCGCCGGAGCCGTCGGCTACCTCACCAAATCCTCCGGCCGCAAAGAAATGCTCCACGCCATTCGTGAGGCCGCCCGAGGCAAACGCTACTTCCCGCCCGAACTCGCCGCCCGCCTCAACGCCCGCCGCGCCCGCCCCGAACTGACCACCCGCGAAACCGAAGTCCTCCAACACGTCATCGCCGGCACCCCGAACAAAAACATCGCCGACGCCCTCGGCTGCACCGAGCAAACCATCAAAAACCACCTCAGCCACATCTTCGCCAAACTCGGCGTGCAGGACCGGACATCTGCGACGGTGACCGCGTTGCGCCGAGGGCTAGTGCGGCTGGAGTGAACAGGATTGTGAATCAAAGCCTTCCAGCCGATGATTCAATTCACCATCCAATCCACTCAACCATGCTGCGCGCACTCCTCTTCACCTTATTCCTCGGCACCACACTCCAAGCCGCCGACCAGCAAATCATCCTCCTCAAGCTCGACGACGTGATCGCGCGGCGAGTCGGCACGAAGCCGGTGTCGGACAGGTGGCAGAAGGTGCATGATTACCTGATCGCGCAGGGCATCAAAGGCTCCTTCGGTGTCATCACGGAGTCGCTGGAGAAGGACAACGCGATGTATTTCCAATGGCTGAAAGACGTGCAGGCGGCGGGACAGATCGAGCTGTGGATGCACGGCTACAAGATGCGCGGCGCTAGCGACACGGGTGAGTTTGAAACCGGCACGGCGGCGGAACAGCGCGCGATTTTGGCGAAGGGCGAGAAGCTGGCGAAGGAGAAGCTCGGCTTTGACCTCCCCGCCTTCGGCCCCCACTGGAGCGGCACCACAGACGCCACCGACGAGGCGATGGAAGGCGTGCCCGAGGTTAAAATCTGGCTCTACGGCCCGAAGAAGCCGAAGTTCTTCACGCGACTGAGCATCCCGCGTGTCATGGCGCTGGAGAACCCGACCTTCGTGCCCGATTCGGCCAAGTTCATCGTCTTCTACGAGAAGATCGCCGCCACCAAGGACGTGCTCGTGCTCCAGGGTCATCCCGAGCAGTGGGATGACAAGCGCTGGGCGGGCTTCGTCGAGATCATCGCGTTTTTGAAATCGAAGAACGTCGCGTTCATGACGCCGAGCGAGTATTTGAAGAAGACACCGTCGAAGTAGCTTCGATTGGCAATCGAAGCCTTCCGCGCCATGATTCGATTACCATTCGAATCTACCATGAAAACACTGCTCGCCTGCATCGCCGTCGTCTTCACCTTCCAAGTCTTCGCGGAGGAAAACCCCAAGCTCGCTGCCGTCCAAGCCGCTGACAAAGACCGTATCGCCGCGATGCAGTCACCGGATCGCGACAAGCTGAGCGCCATCTTCTCCGATGAACTGCGCTATGCGCACTCCAACGGCGTCGTGGATACCAAAGCCTCGTTCATCGACATCCTGACCACTGGAAAAACCAAATACGTCGGCTACGACTACGAGGAACAGAACTTCACCTTCCCAGCCCCGGGCGTCGCCCTCATGAGCGGACGCGCTCATGTCAAAGCCGTGACCGCGACAGGCGAAATGGACAGCGTGCTGAGCTTTCTCGCCGTGTGGCGTGAGGAAAATGGAAAGTGGCGCTTCCTGGCGTGGCAGTCGTGCAAGCTGCCAGCGGTGGCGAAGTGAAGTAGCATAATAAAGTCATCAGCGAATCTCCTTCACCCATGATTCCACTCACAGGCAAAGTAGTCATGTTCTGTGGAACAAACCTTGGAAGTGCGAAGGATTGCATCGAATGGGCTGTCCATGCGCTATGCCACGGTGAGGACACACCTCACCTGCGAATATTGGCAGGTCTCACTGAGCCGGTTTCGTCGTTTGAAGTCAGGGATTATGCGATCAAGACTCTGAAGGAACTGAACATAAGCATTCCAACGGGAGATCAGGCCGTCATTGCTTATGCAAGGGACTTGATTCAAGAGATTGCGAACGATCCCACGCTCATTCGCAACAATCTGCGTTTACTCTGCCAGCTATGCATGGAGAACGACTATCTCCGCTCTATCTACGATTTCTATTTGCTGAGATGGGCATTCGACGACCTGCAACAGGCTGAAGTGCAGTGGTATTGGGATGGGGCGGATCGCTGTAACATCGAGACGATTGTTCTCAAGCGATGCAGCAAGTGGCTAGATGATCATTCATCAACCATTCTATATTGAGATGTCATGACAAAGCCGCTCCTCCTTCTCTTTCTTCTCGTCACCGCCTGCAAGGCTGAGCCGCATTTTCCTCCCGGCACGAAGGCTTTGCCATCAGCGGCCCCCAAAGGACGTGGGCCGCTGGCGTTGGTGAATTTGAATCATCATGTGCTGGGGCATGCGAACGTCTTTGGCGGCAAGGAGCCGGATTTGTTTGTGGCGGGGTATGGCGGGCCTCAGGCGGTGCATTTGTTTCGCTGGGTGGAGACGGCGGAGAATGGCGCGCCGGTGTTTGCTGAGCCGGTGGTGGTGAAATGCGCGTTCAAGGACAAGGGCAGCGTGTTTCAGACGAAGGATGGCACGATCACGGGGCTTTGGATCAGCAAGGAGGAACTGGTGACGACGAAGCTGGATCGCGAGGCGATGGAGTTTCGCGAAACGAAGCGCGTGAAGCTGCCGAAGGAGGTGAAGTCGCCTTCGAGTCTCGGGGTGCTGTTGAATGAGCAGGGCTATGACCTGGCGTTTGAGGTGTCGAACGGAGCCAAAGGAGTAGAGGGTAGCCCGAACAAGGAGGAGTGGCGACCCTTCAACTCGTCCGGCATCGCGGTGGGCGAGATGCGGTATCGTTATCTCGTCGGCTGGCCGACAAAGGGCGAGGTGAAGCAGATCACGGCGACGAAGAACGAGGTGTATTTCTCGATGCATGGCATCACGGGCATTGGTCTCGGTGCCGGGCATGAGCGCGACCTCATCACTGGCTCGAGGCAGGGCAATCTGGTGTTTTATCGCAACAAGGCGGCGAGCGGGTTTGATCTTGAAGCGAAGCGTCTCGTCGCAGGCGAGGATGGCAACGCGCTGCGACATCCGAGCATCAATCCGAGCGTGTCGGCGTATCCGGGCGGCTTGATCGCATGTGGCGAGGGCTCGCTGTATTTCTACCGCTTCACAGGGAACTGGGCGAAAACGGGTGCGCCGGTGTTTGCTGAGCCGGTTTCGGTGTTGCAGGAGAACGCAGATCTCTACGCGGGCACGCTGCCATCACCGACGACGGTGGATTGGAATGGCGATGGTGTGCTGGACATCCTGGCGGGCAACTCGGAGGGCTTTGTGCTCTTCTTTGAAAACATCGGCAACAACGACAAGCCGAAGTTTTTGCCTGCGACACGGGTGAAAGCCGGTGGACGCGAGATCCAGGTGCAGGCGGGTTATTCCGGCAGTTTGCAGGGCCTTCAAGAAGCACGCTGGGGCTATCTCTCGCCGAACGTGATCGACTGGAATGGCGATGCGCTGCCGGACATCATCACCGGCGACATCACGGGTGATTACCTGATCTATCTCAACCGTGGCACCAAGACGGAGCCGAAGCTTGACGCGGCGCATCCGCTTTACTGCGATGGCATCGATTTGCATGGCATGTGGCGCTGCAGGCCCGCAGTGGCGAAGATCGGCAACCGCATCGCGCTGGCGATCGTGGATGGCGACGATCATTTTCACCTCTACTGGCGCATCGACGACTACAACGTCGAAGACGGCGGCAAGCTGAAGCTCGACGATGGCAAGCTCATCGGCACGAGCGGCGGCATCGGAGGGATGAGCGGGCGGTGCAAACTCGACTTCTTCGACTGGAATCAAGACGGCCATCTTGATTTCGTCATTGGCACGGGGCGTGTCGTTTCGATCCCGGATCGTGAGACGGGCTATCCGATGGCCGCGCTCGGCAAAAACCCGGTCGTGGGTGGCGTGATCGGCGGTCTGATCGATTCCGCATTGCCGACGAAGCTGAAGAAGACCCTCGGCACACCGCTGGTGATGCTCAACACGGGCACGAATGACAAAATGAAGTTCGCGAGGCCGCTCGTCTTCCGTGACGAGGCTAGAACCGTCATCCAGCCCGGCGGTGCGCATGAAACGGGCGCGGTGGGCACGATGCTCGGCAAAGACGGGCCGAATTTGCTCATTTGCAACGAGGCGGGGCGTTTGTTCCTGCTGCCGGGCAAGAAACTGCAAACCACGCCATGAAACGATTCCTCATTCTTCTACTGCTCTCTTCCACGCTGTTCGCTGCGGAGCCACTGCTGAACCTTCCAGGCACCGACGGCGACCCCGCGAAGATCGACTTCGCCAAGCTGCCAGTGCTGAAGGGCACGCATGCGGTGGTGTGTCCGTATGAGGAGGCGTGGAAGTTTCAGCTTCACAACTACCTGCTGCATCATGAGGGCAAGTTCTGGTGCATGTGGAGCGCGGGACCGGTGGTGGAGGATGTGCCGACGCAGCATGTGCGTTATGCGACGAGTGAGGACGGATTGAAGTGGAGCACGCCGAAAAACCTCACGGGCATGCCGCTGGAAGGCCGCGCCTACATCGCCCGCGGCTTCTGGCTGCGTGATGGCGAGATGCTGGCGCTGGCGGCGAGCTATCAGGGCAAAGGCGCGTTTGGTGTGAACAAAGATTTAAAGTTGGTGGCCTTCGCGTGGGACAAAAAGGGCGACACTTGGAAAGAGACGGCAATGGTGTTTGAGAACGCGATCAACAATTTCTCACCGCAAAAGCTCTCCACCGGCGAATGGATGATGACGCGGCGGGATGCGCGCTTCAATGTCTCGATGCTCATCGGCGGCGTGAAATCGCTGACGGAGTGGGAGGTTGTGCCGGTGGTGGAACGGCTGGCGGCGCTGAAGGTGAGCAAGTTCAGCCCGGACGAGCCGGTCTGGTGGGAACTGGCTGATGGCACGATCATGTCGGCCATTCGCGACAATGGCGGATCGCAGCGGCTGTTCCGCTCCGTCTCGAATGACCATGGGCGCACCTGGAGCAACCCGGAGGTCACGAACTACCCGAATTCGACGAGCAAGCTGTTCACGTTGAAGACGAGTCGTGGCTTCCGGGTGCTGGTTTCAAACGCGAACCCCGCGATAGGTCGGCGTGAGATGCACCTCGCGATCTCGGAGGATGGAAAACAGTTCACTCGCATGGCGAGACTCGACATTCCGTCGCCGAAAGCGACGACGTTTCAGTATCCGCACGTCATCGAGCACGACGGGAGTCTGTTCATCGCGTTCTCGAACAAGAAGAACGTCACCGAGGTGCTGAAGGTGCCGCTGGATGAGGTGGAACGGCTGCGGAAATGATCGCGGTCACTTCATCACGGAATCGACAAAGCCAGCCTCGGTGCGCTTGAGCTCGGCTTTCATAGCTTCGCGGAGCTTGGTGATGCGATCAGCGTGTGTGGCGTCACCAATGAGATTTTTCAGTTCTTCGGGATCGGACTTTAAATCGTAGAGTTCCTCGCCGGACTGGCCGTCGAGGTAATGAATGAGCTTGAAGCGGTCCTGGATGACGGCGGAGTAAAGCGGTACGCCCTGGTGATTGTCCTGCTTGGCGCCAGTGAGAATGGTCTGGCTGACTTTGGAGCCGTACTCGTTGCCCATGTGCTCGTAGTAGCAGGCGTGCGGCCAGGCTGTGTCAGGCTTTTCGAGCAGTGGCGTGAGATCACGACCATGAACCTGCCACGGCACTTTCACGCCACTGATGGCAAGGAAGGTGGCGGCAAGGTCGGGCGCGTTCACGGAAGCAGCGCAGACTTTGCCGGTGGGAAAGCGCGCTGGCATGCTGACGATGAGCGGGGAGCGGTAGTTGGCATCATACGGGGCCAGTTTGGTGCGGAAACCGTGCTCGCCCATGCTGAAACCCTGGTCGGCGGTGTAGATGATGAGTGTGTTGTCATATTGACCGGATTCCTTGAGCGCGGCGATCAATTGACCGACGCCTTCGTCGATGGCGGGGACGCATTCGTTCACCTGGCGGACCCAGTCGTCGAAGCGCTTCGCTTTTTTCGTTTCACCGAAGGCTTCGCCGCCCTTTTTGGCAATGGGATGACCGTCCTCGCCCTTGGCCCAGGCCTGCATCTTGTTGAGGTAATCGGGCTTGCCTTCGCGTGGCGGGAAGATGTCGGCAGGCACGGGCACTTCAGCGTCCTTGTAGCTGCCGAGGTGGCGTTTTGCGGGTTTGGAGGGGCCATGCACGCTGCCGTAGCAGAGCCAGAGATACCAGGGCTTCGAGGCGTCGCGATTTTTGCCTCGGATGTAGTCGAGCGACCACTTCGTGTAGTTGTCAGCGGGATAGCCTTCCACGGTCTGCTCCTTGCCGTCGATGGAGAGAATCTGCGTCTCGTAATACGCGCCGGCGTTTTCAGGATGCAGCGGACGGTTCCAGACAATCTGATGATCCCAGTCGCGTCCCCAGCCGTTGTCAGTGCCGGTGTGCCACTTGCCGATGTGCGCGGTGTGCCAGCCTTGCTTGCGCATTTCGGCGGGAATGAACGGGCACTGCTTTGGATCGTAAGTGCTGCCGGGATACTTGCCCGCCATCGACATCGACTCAATGCCATGCGGATGGCGTCCGGTGAGCAGCGTGGCGCGCGAGGGCATGCACCAGGAGCCAAGATAAGCGGCGTGGAAGCGCACGCCATTTTTCGCCAGCGCATCAATGTTCGGTGTCTTCACCCAGGGCCAGGAATCGGGGTAACAGCCAACGGTTTTGGTCGATTGGTCGTCGGCGTAGATGAACAGGATGTTCGGACGTTTTGCCTCCGCCGCCGAGGCTTGAAATGCGAAGGTGCCGAGCAGGAGGATGACGAGTGCTTTCATGGTGGCGCGGTAAACGCCACGCACGACGGCTTTGTAGCCGCAAAGCGCCTGGAATCACTCAGGCGGCGTTTCCCTGCGAAGGCGGCGGCAACTTTGCCATGGGCGGTCGCAGCACACCCTGCGGCGGTTTCGCAAGGGGAGCACCCGGTGGTCTGGCGAGGGGTTTCGACACCGGAGCGGAAGGCGGTCTGCCGACCGGTTTTGCCACCGTGCCAGAAGCGGGTGGTTGTGACGGTGGAGGTGGTGGCTTGGCTCCAGGAACAGGCGGTGGCTTGACGGGTGCTGCCTCCTGTGCCCGGGCAATCGTTGAGAGCACAGATTGCGGTGGTGGCGCGGCCTGCGCCTGTTTGGGCGCGTGCGCTTTTTGAATCATTTCCCACAGGCGCAGTCCACGCAGCAGGGGATGGTTGCGCAGGGCGGCGAGCACGTTGTCCTTGATGGCGGGCGGCTCGGTGGCGAGCTGGTCGTAGGACCCTTCACGCTGTGCGGCCAGCATGCGGCCGAGCGCGGCCAAGATGGCGGATTCAGCGGCCGGCATGTGATGAAACGTGTTCTTCGCCTTGAAGACGTTGAGCAGTTCCAGGGTGAGCTGGCCGGAGACAGGCGCGGCGTCATGACGCAGAAGAAGCGTGTCTCCGCCGGCCTCCTTGAGCCGCTCCAGCACGGCGATGAAGCTGCCACGCATCGCATCGCTGGTGGAAATGCGAACCTTGCTGCCGCCCCATTCGAACCAGCGGTCGGCTCCATCGAAATTGTCGTAGCTCTTGCGGATGTCGCCTTCGCTGATCGTGACAGGCGGCGCGACCATGAGTTCGATGAGATCCCGCACACGCTCACCGAGGTCGATGGCACTGGCAGGGGCGATTTCCGCCTTCGCTGCATCAATGGCCTGCTGGAGCAATGCGTCGATTTTTTCCGCGAGCGGTGTTTTGGTGACGACTGGCGGAGGCGGCGCGGCCTGCGGAACCGCAACAGGCGCCACGGCAACGGCGGCAGAGGGTTCAACAGCCTTGGCTTCTTCAACAACACGCACCGGCACTGGCGCAGCCTCGACAACAGCGGGGACAACCGGAGCTGCAGCAGCGAGCACGACAACGGCGGGAAGCACCACCTGTGGTTGTGGAGCTTGTTCAGCCGGCGTGGTGCGCATGGCATACACTTCTGCGGCTGCGGCGAGCAGATGACGCGGGAAGATCGCCCCACCGGCGGTGAGGCGGGCCACGTCCTCCTCCAGCAGCGGATGAATCGCGGAGGTGATGCCATCCTTCTTGCGCTGCTCCACGAGTTCCGGTGTTTCGAGGCGGCAGTTGAGCAGCAGGCGTTTCTGCTCGTTGGCCACGGGCAGCATGTCGATCACCGGCAGGCGGAAACCCAGCGGCGCGTTCGAGTCCGGCACGCCGATGCGGCCGCGCAATGCCTGGGTGAGCGCGGCGTCCCAAGCGGCGAAGCGTTCGGCCACGAGGCCAATCAAAACGACCCAGTTTTCGCTTTGATCGATCAGCGAGAACAGCAGACGCTGCATTTCATCAAACTGCGGCTGCGTGGCCACGAGATCGAGCTGGTCAAGCACCAGCACAGCGGGAGAACCCGCCTGCGAGGCCAGTTTGCCGAAAAGCTGGATCACGAGACCCATTTCAGAGCGTGCCAGAGGCTCGGGCACGTTGAGGTATTTCAACTCATTCTCCGTGAGGTAGGCGGCGCCGGAGAGCCATTGCGCGGCGAGATGCTCCTTGTCCTCACGCAGCACATTGAGCAGGCAGCGCAGCACGCTGCGGGGCACCATGGGATGATCGGCCTCCAAAAGCTGCACCGCCTGGTGGATCATCTCTTTGCGCGTCTCCAGCTCGATGTCCGCCCAGGCCTCGTGCAACTCCGGCAGTGTGAGATCCTGCTCGACCACCGGCTTTAGCAGCGCATAAGCGAGCAGACGAAGCTGGCTGTAAGGTGCTTCTTTGCCCTCGGCATTGCGCGCCGGATGCCGCAGACTGCTGACGAACCGCGAAAGGATGAAGTTCTCCAGCGCCTCCGGCTGCAGCGGCGGGTTCGGCGCATACGCGTAAAAAATGCGGTCAGCACACTCGCGCCGCAGCCGCGCAAAGAGATGCGATTTGCCGGAACCGCCCGCTCCACGCACAAAACGCACCTGGCTGCGGTGCTGCGCCCGCACCTGATCCACGGCGATGCGCAGCGCACCAAACGGCACCGAATGAATGTAGGGCACATCCAGAAAGGAGGCGGAATTCCACAGATCATTCTCGCCCACGCTCGTGGACATGAAGGGGTTCAGGCCGGCATAGGAGGACATGGTCTTGGGAGGAGTCTGTTCAATATTCGAGAGGAGGCGGAACTGGCATCAGGAGAGCCAGCACCAAGAGTAACCGGGCGGGCCGAGAGACATCGGGACAAGCAGGGCACTTTCCTGCTCGGGGAGGTCTTGCGGCCGTTCACAAGGTTCTAGCAGGAGGTGCCCATTGTTGTAAAGCGTCTCAATCAAACTTCGTAAAACCTGACTATCAGCCGCCCCTCCGAGTTCGGCCGCCCAAGCCTCATAACGGGCAAAGGTCTGGGGGATCGGAATCATCATCGTGGACGAGCGCAGCCGGTCGAGATCATACCAGGAACGCAGGATGGCCTCATCAGGAAGGATGACGGCTTTGATTGGCGGCGAATCCAGGCCAGCGTGACAATCTCCGTCCAACCAAGTGATGAAATCGGCGAGCGTGGCGGCTTGTGAACGAACGCTGTTCGCGGCATCGAGCATTTTCTGCAACGCACGGCGTTTCGCGGCATCGAGCAGTTCCGAGGGCTTCGGCTTGCGTGCGAAAACAAGTCTTTTGGCTCCCGGCAGCACAAACGCATCGCCTGCTGCGACGAGTTGCGCCAAAGCTCCCTCAAAGTGCGGCAACAGCGCCTCAGGCAGCTTTGTTCTCAGCTTGGCCGCAGGCTGTTCCTTCTTGGCCAGATGCACGTATTGCTTCAGGAGCGCGGCAGTCGCTGATTCGCTGCTCCGGGGGGTGAAAAGCGGCTGCGGCTTGCCGCTGGTTCCTGCCGCGATGCGATTCAGCGCACCTGTTGCCACCAGCGACTCCAACGCGGCCACCACCGCCTTCGGTGTGGCGGCGCGGCCAACAAGCGGTTTGACGAGCTTCGTGATGTCGGACGCTTTCAGCGGCAGCACGGCCTGATTCAAAGCCTCATGGATGGCGTGTTCGAGGGTCATGGCGGTTCAGCGGCGGGTGGATTTGATCTGGCGGTCCAGCCAGCGGGCGACATCTTTCACCACCTCCTCGCGCTGCACGTCATGCAGCAGCAGATGGTATGAGCGGGTGTACCACAGCAGTTTCTTGTCACGGCTGCGCACTTCGGCAAAAAGCGTCTGGATCTGATCCGCCGAGGAAAGCACATCGTTCGGCGATGCCACAAACAGAACCGGCATTTTCAAACGATGCGCCGAGTCGGCGTTTCCATCCAGCATGCCGCCGATGGTTGTGAGCAGCCGCAGTGAAAAAGCGCTGACATGATGCGGCGTTACCGCCATCTGACCGCCGTGGGTGCTGTTTGAAGTGACCTGGATCTTGGATTCATCCACACCAGCCAGTTCTCCAAGTGAATAGCGCGTCCGAGGTGAAAGCTTGGCCGCCATTTCGAGCAGAAACCGCTGAAAGCCGTTCACCGCCATGCGCAGCCCGGCCACAGGCGAGGCGAGGATGATGCCATCCGGGTCGTCACGATTCCCCAGCAAGTCTGCGGCCGTGTGCAGGGCGATGAGACTGCCCAAACTCTCGCCATACCAGAACACCGGCGTTTTCGAGTGCCTGCGCTTCACCAGACTGTGAAATGTGGCCAGATCACGCTTCCACGCTTTTTCGCTAGAGATGTCGCCACGATCCGTCAGCACTGGATCATTCCCCTGCCCTCTCAAATCGTACGCATACACGGCGTAGCCGCGCTTCGGCAGCATCTCGCCCAGATACCAGAAGTCTGACTTCGCGCCGCTCAGACCATGCACCGCGATCACCACGCCGCGCTGCGTCACTCCTGCGGGCACCTGCCAGGACTTCCACGGCATCGTCTTGTCATCAAAACTCACCCAGTCGTCCGCCCGCAGCATGCCATGGCCGCCACCGATTTTCGGTATCGCCGCACAACCGCACAGGCCCGCCACAAAGACGAGCCATGCCATGCGGAGGATGGAAAACGTCTTCATGATTCTTTCAAGAACGCCGTCGCCGCCTCAAGGAACGCCACCTGCGCCCGCACTCGCGTGTCGAGATCAAATTCGGACGGTGTCTCAAACGTCAGCGTCAGCGGGCAGCCGCGCAGATGCAGTTCGATCGCCTCCGGCATGCCCGGCAGATGTGTCGGCAGTGTGCGGCGGCGGATCACACCACTCTTCGCACGCTGGCCGTCGATGTTTTTGCGCGGATCAGGCGCAATCACACGCGAACATCGCTCAATGATGCCATGACCCGCTGTTTGTCGCGCATGATTGAGTTCGTAGAGATAAATCCCCTGCCCGTCGTAATCCTCATGCAAACACAGGCCAAAGCGCATCGCACGTCCGGTGATCCAGCGCTGCCACGGACCGCAGATCAGATCCTCCGCATCATGAAACCGGCGGTTGATGTCGATCCCACGATGATCCGCCCGCGTGTTCAACGTAAGGCCGACTGGATTGAGGCATGGAGCGATCAGGAACGAGCCGCGTTTCAAGTCATGCACGTGCTTCTCCGCCCACGTCAAAAGCCCCCAGGCCGCGCCCGGTTCATCGCCATGCACACCGGCGGAAAGATAAACTGCGGGCACGCCTTCATGCGCCGCCGTCGATTCAACCGTGATCACTGGCAGTTCATCCGCCACACACAACACCTTCACACGGCACTCCGCCTCTCGCGCTAGCACGCGCCAGCGCTGGATGAGGTGCTGCGCGTCATGGGCGCGGTGGTTGGGGAGCAGCTTCACGCGGCGGAGAATGGCGAGTTTGGCAGGCTCATGCAATTACCACGTCATTTCACTGCCGGATTCTTCCCTGGCATCAGTCGCAACGTCCCCCACTGCCGCAAGTTCGTCCGCTTGTTTTTTTCACCCGCGAACCAGTCCTCGTGATGAAAATTCCCAAAGTTTCCTGCGCCCTTCTCCTTCTCATCCAGATCACCCACGGCGATGTTCAGGCCCATTTTCGCCTCCTTGTCGTCGGGTGTAAAAAATTGGCCGGGCGCGATCTCCAGGCACGGATCGAAACTCACCGCCCACTCGATGATATAACCTTTCCCTTCCGGCAAAACCTTCGCGGCAGCCTGCATCGCACCCATTTCGATCCAGCGTTGATAATTTGCCCACGCCTTCGCATCAGATCGCGGTTCACCTTCCAGCAAACCACCCGTGCCAACGCCACCCAACCGCGATTTCGTCAAATTGCACACCATCTGCCAAGATGCGCCGTCTCCCGCCGCGTTCGCATCGCCCTGCCACTGATTGGATGCGTTGATAAGCAGTTCCATCTCATCGCCAAACCACGGCCAGCCCTCGCGCGTCAGTTCGTGTGCCTTCGGATTTTTCTCCGACAACCAGCGCGGCGTGTCGATGCCGTAAAGCACGTCATCCGTCACCCGGAACGCGAAGTACAGCCGCTTCGCATCAAACTTCACCCATCCGACGAGCGACAAATCCTCCGCCTTCGTCGTCGGCGAGAACTGTGGCGTCCATCCCTGCACACCCTCGAATCGCACCGCATCCTCCCACTCCCCCGCCTCGATCACGCCATCCACCTTCGGCGTCGTGCCACGATATGCCTGCAACTCCCGCGGCCACTCGCCCGCCAAGGTCATTCCAGTCAACATCAGCCAGATCATCACTCCTAACTTCATAACTCATCACTCCTCCTTTTTCTTTTTCCCCTTCCCTTTCTTCTCCTGCGGCGGCCCCTTCGTGCTGCCTTCATTCTTCGCCACTTCCTCCGGCTCTGGAATCCGCCCCTGATCCTTCGTCTGCTCGATCCATGTCGTCAGAACCCCGCTCAAGCGCTCCAGCGCCGCGCGATGCTCCGGTTGGTTCGACTTTGCGAGGTTCTGGATCTGATGCGGATCGGCCTGCATGTCGTAAAGCTCTTCCTCCGGCATCGTCGGCGCCGCCAGGACAGCCTGCCCGGGTGTCAGCTTGTCCTGCGCGGCCAGTTCCTTGATCAGATTCCACACCGGATACTGCGCCTCCTTGTAGCGGTTGAATTGCAGGAACGGCCGGTCTGGCGTGAAGTTGCGGATGTAGCGGTAGCGCGCATCCCGCACCGTCCGCAGCCGGAACACCGTCATGTCACAGCGGTCTCGCGCGCCAAAGACATATTCCCGCGCCGGTTCCGCCTTCGCGCCCATGAACACCTGCCCCTGCATCCCCTTTGGCTTCGCAATGCCCGCCCAAGCCAGTGATGTCGCCGTCAGATCAATCGACATCAGCAAGCGATCACTCGTCTTGCCTCCTTCATAACCCGCCGGAGTCGGCAGACCGGACGGCCAGCTCAAAAGGAACGGAACATTCAGCCCCTCCTCATAGCAGAACTGCTTCCCGCGCACATGCGCCTGGCCGTTGTCACCCACGAAGCAGATCACCGTGTTCTCCAGCAAGCCGTCACGCTTCATCAGCTCCATGATCTTGCCGATCTTCCGGTCCAGCTCCGTCGCCGCATCCAGATACTGCGCCCAGTCCTTCCGCGTCACCTCATGGTCGGGATAATACGGTGGAATCTCCACCTTCGCCGGATCGGCATGCACCGGTGCATGAAACGTCCGGTGCGTCTCCTGAAAGTTCACCTGCGCATAAAACGGCTGGTGCGTCTTCAAATCATCCCAGTTTGCCGAATCAAACGGCTTCATCGGCGGCGCGAAATTCCAGTCCGTCTTCCCCGACCCCTTGAATCCCGCCTCCGCCGGCAGTTCCTTCACATTCGCCGTAAAATACCGCGCTTCCCGCATCCGCTCGCTGATCAACTTCACCCCTGCAGGCAACGTGTAACCATCATCCCGATGCGACCGATGATGGTGCGCGCCGATGGTCGTCTGGTACATTCCGGTATTGAAAGCCGACCGGCTCGCCGAGCAAACCGGTGCCGTCGTGTAATACCGCGTGAACCGCATCCCCTTCGCCGCCAGCCCGTCCAACACAGGGGTATTGACTTCCTTCGTGCCATAACACCCCAAATGCGGCCCGAAATCCTCCGCGATCAGCCAGAGAATGTTCGGACGTTTTTCCTGCGCCTGAATCGTGACGGATAAAACCAAACTGAAGAACGCAACAAATCGAATCATGCCCGTAGCATGATCAAAAACGCCGCAACGATGCAAGAACGGATTTATGCAGAACCGACGATTCACCGGCTTTCCAAACATTTACTTCACCGCCCTGCCCATGCCATTCACCGATTCGATGATCGTCACGCGGTCCTTTCCAGCCATCTCGATGAGTTCCGGCAGGTCATAGTGCCGCAGCACGCCATGCACGGTGTTCACAAGCTGGTCGAAGGTTTCGTCGGCCATCATGAGAGATTGCCATGAAAGAATCATCTGCCTCAGCGTGATCGACGAGAACGCCTCACGATCCAACGCCGCCGCATGCAGCGCCGGGATCGCCGCTTCGCCAATGGCGATGAGTTGCACGTCGGCAGCCTTCGTTTTCAAGAAACGTGTCCAGCTTTGCACGTCACCCGTTCTCATGCCGACATAGCTTTTCCCCATGAGATAGGCGGTGAGAGTTTCGAGATTGTCGCGGCCGAACTTCCCCGCGCCGAAGCCCTTCTTCCGCAGGCCCGTTTCCGTTTCGCCGATGCCGCGCAGTTCGGCGGCGAGCACGATATGACCTTGCTTCACCAGGGTGTCGATGGGGCCGCCGGGCGCGGCGTCCTGTTTCAGGCTGGTGCCGTGGAGATAGAGCGTGGCTTTGCCGCTTGGCTTCTTGGGTTCAAACAAGAGCGCGGGCAGTTGCAGACCTGCTTCAGCAGCGAACACGAGCTTCTGAATCGTGGCTGCATCGCGCTCGATCTTGCCCGTGACTTCAACCTTCGATTCAGGCAAAGCCTCCGCAGCTTGTGCACCGATGGTTTCGCGGATGAGCTGACGCTTGGCATCGTCGTACAGTTCGCTCCAGGCTTTGCTGCGCGTGGTTTGCAGGGAATTGGCGATGTCCGCATTGATCTGGAAGACAGATCGCTCGCCGGGCATGAGCAGCACCTGTCCCTTTGGTGTGCAATGCAGTTGCTCGGGCGTCCAGTCGGGCTGGCTGTACTCACGCAGTTGCTCGTCGGTCAGTGAATCCGGCAGCGATTCTACTTCGCGGATGACCACCTCTTTGCCGAGCAGCCAACGGCTCATGAAACGCGCCACCGCTTCACGCAGTTGGATGGTGAAACCATGCGGCGCATCAGGTGCGGCGATATCCATGCACTCGGAGTAACCGAGCCGCGAGTAGAAGCGCTTCGCATCGCGAAACACATCCATTGTGCCCGAGAAGTCGAAGGTGACGTCCCGTGTGCCGGCACAGATGAGCGTGGGCTTCGGCGCGCGCATGATGCAGTAGTCCGCCTCGTCCATGCCAAATGCGATCTGGCCGAAGATGTTCTGCTCGCCATCCTGCGGACCTTTGGTGTCGATGAGCTTCCGAAACGTCGTCAGGAAGCAACCCGGCGCTGCGGCGACGATGCGGTCATCCAGCGCCATGAGATACGCCGTTTCCGTGCCACCACCGGAGTTGCCCGTGCAGCCGATTTTGTCCGCGATGATGTCCTTGCGGCTTTGCAGGTAGTCGATCACGCGCATGCCGTCCCAGATGCGGAACTGCGCCACGTTCGCGCCGATCAAGGCACTGCTGATGCCCATCATCGTGTGCTCCGTCGTACACATCAGCCGCACATTGGGATGCGGCGTGGGCACATGCGCCGCATCATCGAACGCTTTCCGCTGGTGTGTGGGATCGAGCATCTGATAGCGCTCGCCTTGGCCGACGGGATCGTAGCACATCGCCGCCATGCCATGCTTCGCCAGCAGGATCGACGCACGCTGATACTGTCCGACCGCCTTACCCTCATGACTGTGCCCGCAAGGCACCAGCACTGCTGGCCATGGCGGCGGCGTCTCGGGCAGATACAGATTCCCCGTCACATGAAATCCTGGGCGGCTCTCGAACATGATCTTCTCCACGCGATAGCCCTTTCCCTGCAACGTGCCGACCACCTGCGCCTTCAGCGACGTGCGCTCCGGCAATCCACCGATCTGCTTGAGGAAAAACGCCTTCCGCTCCGCCTGCCACGCGCGCATCGACGCCTCGCTCTTGATCATCGTTTCAAACGCGGCACTGCGACGATCCACCATCGAATAAAACTCCTTCTTCAGCCAGACTTCGAGATGCTGATCCGGCGTGGTGCCATCGGGGGTTGCTTTGAGAACGGTGAGGTCTTCAGCGGCAAGCGCAGACGACAGACAGAGAAGGGCAATGAGGCATCGCATGACATCCATACGCCGCTTCGAGCCAAGACCTTCGTCATGGACTCACCACGACATCCGCACTGCTCGCCGCCGCCGAAACGCGGCCCTCACGATCCACCGCCGCGATTTCAAACCGGTAGCTACCACCCAAGAGAAGCTGTCGGCTGAGATCGAGCTGCGTCGCCGCAGTTTGGATAACGGCATGAGGATAAATTTCCGTGTCGGTGTAGCTCGCAGCAGGCTTGATCAAAACCGGCGTCACTTGATACCGCGCTGCCGATCCCGACCAGGACAGCAGGCCTTTTGTAAACGTGATCCCCGTTGGCGCGGCCAAGTCCTTCGTCATCACACTTGGAGCATGAAGCTTCACCCTCCATGCGTCGATACGGCGATTCGCAGGCGTGATGACGACAAGCGAATCTTCTTCCGTGGCCGTCATGCCCGCATTTCCGCCGCATAGGCTGGTGAGAATGTGCGCCGGACTCCACTCACGTCCCGTTCCATCGGCGGAGAGGTAAAGGCGGCAGTGATTCTTGCTGTGCGCCGTGAGTAGCGCGAGCGCTCCATTTGGCAAGAGCTGCAACGTCGGCAACTTGCCTGCTGCGGACAGCTTTTCCGGTGCTGACCACGTCTTGCAGCGATCCGCAGACCGCACGCTCACGAGCGATGCCTTCGCGCTGCTGCCCGTGCGCACGATGGCGAGCCAGTCGCCGCCTTTTGTCGGCGAAACCGTTGTTTCGAGCCACGGCGTCGTCACCGGCGCACCCGCTTTCACCATCGCCGCTGCGGTCGTGATGCTCGAAAGCACCGTCCAATGCCTCCCACGATCTGCGGAGGTCAAAAGCAGCGCGTGATTGCCATGCTTGCCCCATGCATACGCGGGCATGAAAAGCACTCCCTTTTCATCCTCGAACGTGTGAGGCAGCGGTCGTGCGATGACGCCAAACTCGGACGGGCAATCGATAACGGCTGTCTCAGACTGCCAGGTCCGCCCTTGATCCTTCGAGATCGCGATTTGATAAGCGTCCGCCGGCACATCCTGCGCGGTGATCTCGCCATGCTTCTTCGGATCAGGCACCCAGCGAATGCCAAAGGCCAGCAGATCGCCATTGCGCAGCTTGTCAGCCCACAGATCCACCATCTTCGGCATCGGCCAGTCATCCGGCTGCGCCTTCCATGTCGCACCGCCATCTTCTGAAACACTCGCGCCCATGCCACCTGAGCCGCCGAAGTCATCGGGATGATTCGGGTAAAACATCAGCAGCCGATCTCCCGCCGAAACGATCTGTCCCGCGCCCGTGATGCCATCCCGCTCCACCACACTCACTCGTGGCGCGACGGTGATTTGAAGATCAACGGCGCTGATGGTGGCGCTCAGTGCGCAGCAGATGAAGCAGAGTTGTTTCATGGTTTTGGCCGGCCTACTTCAGCATCTCTCCCACCTTCCCGATGATGCGCTCCTCCAGCGTGTCGGCGAACTTGTCAGGGTGCAGTGGATTGGACCAATACATGAGCGAACGAAATGCTTCGTAGCCACCTTCTTGCAGCACGCGCTTGCTCGGGATGTAGGCGAGGATGTCGTTGCTGTAACCCGCGACCCACAAGCGGCCTGGGCCGGTGAACTCGCGCTTCAACCGCAGAGAGTAATCCACACACGTCTCGCCACTCAGCGCCACGAAAGTCAGATCGCTGCCAAAGCGCACGGTTTGAATCGGGTAATCGTAGTGATCGCGCAATCCACCATTCTTGATCGCATACAGCCGTTTCTCGTCCCACTTGCGCTGATAGACCTCGTAGCCCTTGTCATAGCCTTCGCCGGTGCTGAGACGCTTCTCGATCAGCTCCGCCGTCGGAATCGACTGGTAATCAAGCCGCGTCGTCTGCCAGTCGATGCGCAGTGGCCCTCGGATCGGCTTTGGCTTCGCATCAATGGCTGCCTCCACCGCCGTGGCGAGACTTTGGCCGTGGCGCAAGCTGAAGATCGGGCTGAATCTCGGATACGCATTCTGATCGCCGCCGCAGCCCATCATGAACAACGCCACCGTGCCCGGATGCGCTTCCTCGATCATCTGCTGCGCATGGCCCGCGTAATCGCCATGCCACTGCTTGAGGCTCATCGATGTATTGTGACAGGCGTAGCCGAAGACAATCGCGCTTAGCTTGCCTGCTGCCGAGTTCACCGTCAGCACCGGCACATCGTGATCCACCACGCCCTCGGGATTCGGACTGTTTAAGTAAGGATCGCCCGTCGGCCTGTCGCTCTTCAGTCGGCGGTTCATCGCGAAGCCGCAGCGCGCATGTCCATAGCTCACCGTCGCCGGTTCCAGATGCTGCAAGGACTCGCCAATGATGCCGATGATCTTGTCCGTCAAAAACGCGTTGTAGCGCAGGCAGCGCTCTTTCCGCAGCGGATCGGTGAAGCTCATGAACTCCAACTCGGTGTAGCGCAGCTCCGGCCCGCAGTGCGTGTGCGAGCAGTTGAGCAGCAGCGCCTTCTCCGGCAGCCCAAACTTTGTCTTCACCGCAGCTGCCACCGCATCGCGGAGCTGATACGTCACCTCCACGAGATCGAGCGTCACCATGACGAAGCGCGCGCCTTGTTTGTCCTCAATGGCGAGGGACTTCGCATGCAACTCCATCGCCGTGCCTTCCGCCGGCACCTCACGATTCGCGAAGCCCGCGAGATACATCGGCTCCGTCGGTGTGATGACTGCTTTGGCTGCTGCTGCTTTCCATTCCGCAAGTTCAGCGGCCGACAAGAGGCCACTGACGGTCCAGGCGAGACAGATCTGAAGTAGAAGTCGTTTCATAAAGCATGTCATTCGATCCAAAACGAGAACAGCCGCCCGTTTTGCACGGCGAACTCCAGCCGCATGGGCTGACCTTTGCGGCCTGTGATCTTGCTCAGTCCTGGAATGGCGATGTCGATTTCGTCGCGGTCCTGGACCACCACTTTTTGCAACGCCGTGCCGTTGTCATCGAGCAAGCTCACGGTCAGCGCGCCGAACTTCACCGCTGCATTCACATGCAGCGTGCCGCCGTCATGGATGAAGGGTTTCGTGCGCAGAATGCCAGGACGATAGCTGCCCTCCATCGCGACAAAGCGATCACGCTGGATGCTGGCGAGGCCAAAGGAGCCGCGGAACGATGACTTTGCGGGCAGCAGCTTCGGCTCATCGTCAAACTTCCAGCGCGTGCTGTGGAGTTGATTGCGTCCGGTGTAGTAGAAGCGCAGTTCATCACCCACGACCACGGGATCACTCGTCGGCGGCGAGATCACGCTGCGATCCCACTCGCCGAGCACGCCCTGCGCGAGAAAGGGCGATCTGTCGCTGAGCCGCTGCCAGCTTTGGTTGTCGCGACTGATGCCGAGCTGGATCGGTAGCGTCACGCTGTCGGGATTGTTCAAAAACATGTGAACGAGGCCGACGTGCAGACCCGCGTAAGGCACGCTGCGCATGTCGTAGATCTCAGTCGTCGCACTATCCTGCGCATCGCTCGCCATCACGAGTTCTCCCTTCTCGGGCGTCCAGTGGATGAAGTCGGCGCTCTCACAGCGCACCACCGCGCGGCCCATGTTGTAGGCGAGATTTGGGTCAGCAGCTTGTGCGGCCTTCTTCTCAGGCGACACGACTCCAAACGACCGGCCATACATCACCCAACGCTTCCGGGCCTCGTCGAAGTTGATGTGAATCGGTGCATCCAGCGTGGCGTAGCTCGCGGGTTCGTTGTGTGGCGTCCAATGAATGCCATCCGGGCTAAAAGCCACGCCTAGCGCGGTGAGTTTGCCGGTCTTGGATGAGGGCGTGCGCTGAAACTTCCGGTCGATCCACAGGTAGGCCATCTTGTAGCGTTTCTGCGGATCGGACTCGCGCTGGTCTTTGATCACCCCGCTCGCGTAGCAGAAGTAAGTCCATCCGCGCTCGCGTGAGCGGAGATATGCCAGCTTATCCGGTGGTGCCTCTTTCTGATCAAACTCGAAGCCGCTGAGGATCACACGATTCGTCGGCGTTTGATCGAACTCGGGGAACAGATGCAGCTTTGGCCGCTCCCACTTCACACCGTCCTTGCTCGTGAAATAAAAGACGCCAGGTCCGCCGCCATCCAGCCAGGCTTTGAAGATCTTCTCTTCATCATCATAGATCACCGAAGGCAGGAAGTAGCCGTCCGGCTCCCAGTCGTGCTCCTTCACGATGAGCGGATTGGCCTCGTGCTTCTGCGCCGGCTGCACTCGGCGCGTGAGATGCTCGCGGTGCTCGATGAGATGATCGTCGAGCAGCAATTGGTGCTCATGGCCGATGCGAACCGGCTCTGCCGCAAGAGCCGACGTCGCACCCAGAATGAAAGGGATCAATGTGATGAAAGCACGCATGAGCGAACACATACGCGGCCATCCTCGCGAACTATTCCCGCTTGCTGAGAAGAAACTTCAGCAACTCCAGCGCCTTCCTCTCCGGCAGAGCTTCGAGCAAACCGGGTGGCATGATCGAGACAGGCAGCTTCTGACGATCTTTGAGGTCAGCTTTTGAAATGATCACGGACTCCGTCACCGTCCGTGCCGTGATCGCCGTGTCGGTTTCCTGCTCGATGACGCCGGAGACGACGCTGCCGTCCTTTTTGGTCAAAACGTGGAGCTGGAAGTTGTCTCCGACGACCGCGTTTGGATCGATGATGTTCTCCAGGAAGTAATCGAGACCATTGCGCCACGATCCGGCGAGATCGGGGCCGAGCTTGCCGCCCACACCTCCCATCGCATGGCACACGGCGCAAAGCTGCTGGAAGGTCTGCTCGCCCGATTTCGCGTTGAAGGCCCAAAGCGGCGCGGATTCATACGCCTTCTTGAATTTGGCGATACTCGCCTTCGCTGCCTCGCTGGAATCGTTCACTTTGCCCCAGGTCGCGTCGAGCAGCGTGTTGATCTCCCCATGGTTCAAATTGCGCATCTGGCGGATTTGCAGACTGCTGAGGTGTTTCTTGTCGAACGTGCCGGCTTTGACGGCTTCGAGCATTGGTCTGGCAAGCTCCGCGCGGCTCGTCAAAGCGCCCAGAGCGGCGCTGCGGTCAGCAGGGTCAAGTTGGTCAAAACGGTCAAGGAGTGTCAAGGCGGTGGCCGGATCATTCGAGCGTGAAAGCAGCGGAATGACCGCCGACGCGAATGCCGCTTCATCGAGCAGCTTCGCGAAGATTGGCGTCGATTCGGCATCGCCGACGCGTTTGAGCAAATCGAAGGCGCTGCGGCGTTGGGGTAGCGGCTTTGCGGTGTCCCCTAGCACGGCACGCATTTCAGCGAGCTCCGTTTTGTCTCCAAAGAGCGCAGAAACCTGTCGGACGAGATCCGACTTGTCCGACAAGTCCGACTGAACCTGCGGCCACGCTTTCGGCATTTTCACAGCAGCCTCATCCTTCAAAGCGAAGGCCAGGATTTGCAGACCCCGCGTCGTTTTCAGCGTCTTCACCAGCGCCTCGCGGCCTTCAGCGCTCTTTCCGGCAAACCAGCGGATCGAATCAGCCAGCGAGGGCATCGGCGTCTTCTCCGCGAGCGCCAAGCCTCGCGCCCAATCGTCCCCAATCACCCGCGCAAGTCCAAACCAGATCATCTTCGGCAGGAAGCGGTCGTCTTTGTCCTCAGCGCGCATTGCGAGCGCGCTGCCAACAGCCAAAGCTGTCTCCTCATCCAACTTCGGCAAGGCTGACGCCAGCGCGAGGCGCACGGTGGCTGAGGGATCGGTCTTGGCGAGTTTGAGCAACGTTGCGGCGCTGAGTTTGGGTTTCCCCGCTTCCTCCGTGGCGAGCTGGATGGCCCATGAGCGGACGATGTCATCTTCGTCTGATAAAAGGCTCTCGAAGAACCCGCTGAAGTCTATCTGATCGCCCGCATTGATGGCAGTCCACATGATTCGCAAAGCCTGTTTACGATCAGCCGTCCTCAAGGCTAATGGCCCAACAAGTTTGCCGTAGGTTCCGAGAGGCCAGTTCGGGCGTTCTTGGAGAAGCCGACGAGACATCCTCGACTCCCACTCAGTTCCAGACACCGCCAGATAAACTAATTCAGCATCAGTCATCCTACCCAAATCCACCTTCACCGGCTTGTACGTCTCCTTCCACGAGATGCGGTAGATGCGGCCATTCGTGCGGTCCCATTTTTCGTCGTCGGGGTTGTGGCAGTGCTGGGTGTCGGTCCAGTCGATGACATAGACGGCGCCGTCGGGGCCGGTTTGGAGATCGACGGGGATGTAGTCGGGCGCGGAGCTGTTGAGGAGGTCGTAGCCAGCATGCAACGTCTCGTAGCCGCTGCCGGTGCGGACCATGTGCTGATGATTGAGCTGATGACCGTGCAGGTTGTGCGTGAAAAGATGGTCGCGGTAGATCGCGGGCCAGTTGTCGCCGTTGTAGATCATCGTGCCGACATGCGAGTGGCCGCCATACACGGCGGTGGTGCCCGGTTTGCCCGCGCCTCCCTCGCCGCTGTCGTAGCGCGCGGAGGCAGGCAGGTAGTTTTGCAGCTCGGGCGCGAAGTCCGGCGCGGTGGCGGACACGAAGGACGGATAATTCGCGTTCGCCTGATTCCAGAAGTGGCCGTTGCGGATGGCGTGCGTGGTGCCGCCTTTGCCGAAGAAGCTGCGGCAGTGTGTCATGAAGAAATGGCCTTTGCTGTTGTAGTCGAGCCCCCACTGGTTGCTGCCGCCGTGGCAGAAGACTTCAAACTCATGCCGCACCGGATGATAGCGCCACACCCCCGCGCGCAGCGTGACCCGATCCTTCGCATCACAGCCCGGTTTGCCGATGGCGGCGGTGTTGAAGACGCCTTGATTGCCATACAGCCAGCCGTCCGGGCCCCAGATGAAGCTGTTCAGCGTTTCGTGCGTGTCTTGATAGCCGAAGCCATCGAGGAGGATCTTCGGTTCGCTGGCTTTGTCGTTCGCGTCCTTCGGAATGAACATCAAATACGGTGCCGCGCCCACCCACACGCCGCCAAAGCCGACCTCGATGCCGCTGACGAGATTCAGGCCTTCGATGAAGATTTTCTTCGTCTCAAAGGAACCGTCACCATCTGCGTCTTCGAGAATCGTGATACGATCCTTCCCTTGGCCCTCGGGCTGGCGATTCGGATAGCTGAATGCCTCCGCCACCCACATGCGGCCGCGTTCATCGAAACAAAACGCGATCGGCTGCTTCACGTCCGGCTCCTTGGCGATCAATTCGATTTGAAAGCCATCCTGCACGCGCATCTCCGGCAGATCCTTCGACGAATTTGGCAGCAGATGCCAGAGCACGGGGCTTTCATCGCCGCGCTTGGTGCGGTCGCCGCTGATGGTGAGAGTGCTGGCGGCAAAAGACGGCTTTTGATCGTGGAAGACGAAGTCGTCGAAGTTCACATGGCCCCAGCCGGTCTGGCTCGAATCGGTGATGCGGATGAAAATCTTCTTCTCGACCACGCTTTCGAGATTCACCGCCACCCGCTTCATGTCCTCGCGATCCTCACCGCTGGCTTTGAAGATGACCTTGCCGCCTGCTTCTTCGACGATCTCCGTTTTCATTTCTCGCCCCCCGCCGAAGAGAAAACTCGCCCACGGATGCGTGGCGACAAAACTCGATGACGTGAGCGTGCCGGTGCCTTTGTCGCCGATGCGCTCGTAGCCGCCGAGCCAGAATTTGCCCGCATGCTGAGAGTTGCCGCGCTTGCGGGTCGCGACTGTGTCGCCTTCAACGGGTTGGCCGGTCCAGGCATCGCCCTCGGCCTTCCAGCCTTCGAGCGTGCCTTTTTCAAAGCCAAGATTCAGCTCCGCAGGTGGTGGTGATGCAGACACTCCTGTCTGCTGATTCAAATCATTGCGGGCAGGAGTGCCCGCATCACGTCTCGGCATCGCCGTCTTGCCGAGATGCGTGAGCTGGATGTTCCGAAATTGCACCTTGGCCGGTCCGGGGCCGCTGTGGAGCTGGAAGGCGATCTTGCCGCTCCATTCGGCTGCTTTGGCCTCATGATCGTCGAGCACGCTCATGAGCACGTCATTCACACGCACCTCGACGTGCGATGCGGTGGCGGTGATGCGGTAGGTGTTCCAATCGCCCGCCTTGATGACGCTCGCGAGGCTCTTCGGCTCCGCGAACACATCCGCCCAGCGTCGGCCATCCGGCGCGATGCTCACCCTTGATCCACGCTCCACGAGCAACGCGCGTCCATGCTCGTCGTAGATGCGCCCAAGCCATACCGCGCCCTGATCGAGATCGGCCTGGTAGCCGCTGGCGTGGCCGTTTTCGTCGCGTTGGCAGCGATACTGAATGCCGCTGTTCGCACTGGGGCCGCCGCTGATCCGAAACTCGACGCTCAGATCGAAGTCATGCACCTCGCCATCCCAGAAGATCCATTCGTTGCCCTTGAGCGGCTTGTCGGCGGGGATCTCGCCCGTGATGGTACCGTCTTCGACACGCCAGTGCTCTGCCTTGCCGCTCCAGTGGTCGAGCGTCTTGCCGTCGAAGATCGAATCGGCGGCAAGGAGAGGTGCTGCGGTGAGGAAGAGGGCGCAGAAGGATTTCATGGTGGGATGGAACGTGGCGAATCCTTTGGTCCATGCACGGCAACATGTCGTGATTCAGGCACGTTTGGCTTCTCCGATGAAACCAACCGCCTTCTCCCCGTCCCGCCGTCAATTCCTCGCCACCGCTGGTGCTGCCTCACTGTCGCTGCTGTCTTCGTCGAACGCGGCGACCTTCAAGACGGTGATCAAGAAGGCCAAGATCATCGGCAAGCCGGAGGAGAAGGCGCTGCGTGATCTCAAGGATGCCGGATTCGACGGCGTGGAGGTTTCGTTCCTCTTCGATGACGAGACAGAGGCCAAAAAGGCGCGTGAACTCGTCGAAGGCATCGGTTTGAAGGTACACTCGGTGTTGCGTGGCTGGGCGGAGTTCAACAGCGATGATCCGGGGCAGGTGGCAGCGAGTTATGCAGTGACTGAAAAGGCGCTGCGCACAGCGAACTGGCTCGGCGCGGAGACGATCCTGCTGGTGCCATGTCGCGTCGGTGGCCCGACAGTGAAGATGCCGGAGCCGTGGGAGTTTGACATCGAGTTCGACGAGAAGACCGGCCACGTCAGCCGCGTGGTGAAGGGCGACAACACGCCGTTTGCCCGCTACATCGCGTTGCAGAACAAATCGACCGACGGGTCGAAGGAGCAGGTGACGAAACTCATTCCGCTGGCAGAGAAGCTCAATGTCATCATCGGCCTCGAGAACGTCTGGAACAACCTCTGGGTGCGCCCGGACCTCTACAAGAACTTCGTCGCATCCTTCAATCACCCGTTTGTACAGGCCTACTACGACGTGGGCAATCATGTGAAGTATCTCGTGCCCGTGCATGACTGGATTCATACGCTGGGCGGCCTCATCAAGAAGATCCACATCAAGGACTATGCGCTCGCGCCGGATAACAAGAGCGGCAAATTCGTGCATCCGCGCGATGGCAGCATCGACTGGCCGAAAATGCGCCAGGCGCTCGACGACGTCGGCTACAACGGCTGGATCACCGTCGAAGACAACGGCCTGCCTCTGCCCGAGTTCACGGACAGGCTGAACAAGATCATCGCAGGCGTGTGAGCCTCACTTCTTCAACACCCTCGCGACAAAGTCACTCAGCGCCACCGTCGCCGGATCGCCCGGCTTGCCGAGGTTGTCATTGAGTTTGCTGTGATCGGTGTCCTTCGCGCCGAAGACGGTCGTCGGCACGCCGGCCTCGGTGAGGACCGCGCCAAAGCGTCGCGCCTGAATGGACGTGTCAGGGTGATTCGAGACGTGCAAGATCAGGAAAGGAGGGATGCCCTTGCCCTTCGCCACATGCGTCACGGCGGAGAAATCTCTGTGCTTCTCCGGGTCGCCGCCGAATTTCAGGCGGTGGCCATATTTCGGCATCGGCATGCCATGCACACGCAGGCGCGTCTCCGCTGTCTCGATCATCGCCGGGATGTCATAGGTGTCGCCATCGACCGGCACACTGCCGATGAGCGCGTTGAAATCAGCGCCGGCCTCCTTCAAGTAGCGGTCATCCGTGCATAGAATCGCCGCGAGTTGCGCGCCCGCCGAATGTCCGCCCACGAGCACGCGTTTTGGATCGCCGCCGTGCTGCGCGATGTTTTTCTGTACCCAGGCGAACGACTTCGCGCAGTCGCGGATGAGCGTGCCCATGTCCACCTCCGGCAGAAGGCGGTAATTCGTGGAGACAAAAACGAAGCCTTTGTCCATGAACCACTGCGGTTTGAGCTCCACATCGCTTTTATCACCCTGCTGCCATCCGCCGCCGTGAATCCAAAACACGACGGGCAGGTTCTTGGCGTTCGCTGGCGCGTAGATGTCGAGCACATGACGTGCGTGGCCGTTCTCGACGTAGGGGATGTTGGACTTCATGTCCTGGGCGAATGTAATCGTGACGAGTGCAAGACTGGCGAGGAGGAGATGCTTCATGGCTTGAATGCCTTCGGTTGTGAGGCTCCTCAACCAACGCTCGCCAACCCGCTTTCTGCCACAGAGAATGATCGACATCAGACATGCCCAGCGATTAAAACCACCCCATGACTTCGATGACACGACACCTTCTCTTTGCCGCATGGCTCGCATGTGGACCGTCGATGCTGCCTGCGGCAGAAACAGTGGTTGTCGGAGTGATCGAGGATTTCGCCAGCGCGCCACCGGGGCCATTTCAGAAAGGCTTTCTCGAATCGCATCGCTGGAGTGAAGACTTTCGACAGCGAGCACGTGCATGGAGCAGCATCGAGGTCGTTTCTGAAGGAGGTGGCAAAGCATTGCGCGTTCGTGTCAGCGATCCGCAGGCATTTGCGAGTGGTGCCGGATCGTTTCTCCGCCTCGCACCCTACTTTCCGCCCGAGGCCGATGCCCTGCGTATCCGCGTGAAGGTGCTGACTGGTCAGGTCTCGATCTACATCGGCGGTCCGACGGCCTATTACGGCAACAGTGACGTCTTCACCGAGCCGCAAACCATCCGTGCGATGGCAAAGCCCGAGTGGATCGAGGTCGTCTGCCAGTTCAATCATCCCACCTGGCGCAATTACCGCCGCTCCGGCTTCAGCACCGATGCGCCGCGCAATTACTACAACCGCTGGGCGCAGGAGCATGTGGGCGTGTTTCTCGCACCAGACTCGCTCGGCGAATGTCTCATCGACCACATCGAAGTGGTGGCGCTCGGCGAAGGGAAACCCTTTGCCACCTTTTCGCCCGATCAGATCAAGCCTGTGAAGACCATCACCGACTTCGAGAACGGCAAGCACGATCAAGCCTTCAATCTCTACATGGCCGCCGCTGAGGCGGAGTGGTTCGACGAATCCTGGAAGCGCACCAAGCCGCTGCGCTTTGAGCCTATGCAGCTCACCGTGATCGACACGGGTCTCGATGGCCGCAAGTCACTCGAAAGCCGTGGCCGCACCGCCGAGGAGGTGCATTGCACCGGCGTGCGCACGAGCAGTGCCGCTGATGCCAATGCCATCACGGTAACGCTCAACGTGGATGCGCCGGAGCAGCGCAACACACTTGTCGGCGCTGGTGAGATCGTGCCTCTCGACTTCCTAGTGTTCGTCGCACCCACCGGCAAACCCTTCCCATGGCAGTCCCTCGCGACCTCCGCCGAATTGCGGGCCAAAGGCGGCCCTGGCTTCGACTACAACCTCACCCACCGTAGCATCGCCACGCGTACCGATCTCGACTTCGCCATCTACCAGACGCGGCGCTACCTCAAGCCCGGCGAGTGGTCGAACCAGGTGCTCCCCACCGCCGATTTCACCTGCATCTACGGCCAAGGCGCGATGCGAGACCGCTTCACCCGTCACGAGCCACTACGCAGCAGCGAAGTCATCGCCGTCGCTTGGTTAAATCCGTGGTGTCGTCAGGGACAACGCGATGCGCCCGTCATCACACGCATTGATGACCTTTCGTTCGTCAAAGTTCCCGGATCACCTGCCGAGCATCAATCCTTCTGGCAGGTGCCCGATGTGAAACAGTTCCTCCACCGCGACGAAGAATCCCCCGGCCTGCGCAAACGCCACATCTGGCTGCCGGGTGATCCTCCACCTCCAACGAAGTAGTCACTTCACCCGCTCCACCTCCACCATCACGCCGTTCACCTTTGGAGCATCGTGGATGTAGAGCAGCTTGCCGGGGCTGATTTCGCGGATGCTGGTGTAGTTGAAGCCAACGCGTTCGGAGATGACATGATGGGAAGGCCACGTCTTGCCACCGTCGAGGCTGAACATGAGGCAGCTCGCCGGACGGCCGTAGGCACAGGCGAGCACGCCGTTGCTCATGAGCACGAGATCGGGCAGCACCTTGCCGACTTCGAGTTCGACAGGCGGCGTCCACGTTTTGCCGCCATCGTGGGAAAACATCTGCTTCATGCGCGAGTTGCGGTCGCCGCGGATGACGGCGGTTTGCTCCGTGGCGCTGAGGCGGCAGACGGCGGGTTCACCGCCGGGACCGATGGTGCTGAAGTGGGTCCACGTTTTGCCTTCGTCGGTGCTGCGCATGAGGTGGGACATGCGCACGGTGTTGTTGCGGCCATCGGGCAGCTTCACGCCCTTGCGGCTCCACAGCACCATCGTCACACCACCGTCGTCATCGTTCCAGATGTGGCGCTCGCAGATGATTTGGTCGCTCTTGGCCTCATTGGTGAACTCTTTCGGCAGTTTGAGCTCGTTGTCGATCATCTCAAAGCTCGTCGCATCCGCGTTGAGATGCACGGTTTTACCAACCACACGTCCATCCGGTTGTGTGCGTGTCCAGCGGGACACGGCGAGGATGCTGCCATCCGGCCGACGCAGGCATGGCAGCGGCGTGGTGTCGAGCTTGTCGAGTCCGGGGATCGGCGTCCATGTTTTGCCCGCATCGGTCGATTTGAGCAGGCCATAGGGCTCGTAGAAGGCATCCGGGCCTTGGGCGACACTCATGAGCAGCAGGCCCTGGCCCATGTCATAGAGATAAGGCCGCGTCTGGCGGATGTCGTCGCGCTTGATCTCCCACGGCTCGCTCACGGTGATCTTCAACGGTGATGATGGCAAAGGCGCTGCCGCTTTGCGCACACCCAGCTTCACCGACTGCCAGATCGCACTGCCTGTGGCCGTTTTGGCGCTCGACCCGAACTGGATGAAGGCCTCCGGCGATTCCGCAAGTTTCCAGAAGGCCCCCTGGCCCTCCACTTTGCGCTCGCCGTCCACCCACATGCCCATGTCCGTGCCGCGAATAACGAGCCGATAGGTGTGAAAACGATTCGTTGTATCCATCGGGATGAAGCGGTCTGTATGACTCGCGGCTTGATTCGCGAACAGCACGAGCCCTTCCTGATGCTTGCCATCGCTCACGAGCACGGACACCGGCGCGCCATCGCGCCACGGCCAGACGGAGGCGGATGTTTTGCCCTTCACAGCGCCCGTGGTGCCAACGACCTTCACCGTGACTTCGACGATGATCTCCTCATCCGCGCCCGCCTTCCACGCAGCGCGGAAGTTCGCGAACTCCTTGTCATCATCGGCAAGATGCAGCCCATCAGCCTCGATTGTGGCTTTCGGTGTGCCGGTCGTCGTCCACGACCCGGCGGGCAGCGATTTGGCGTCGTAGTTCACGAGCCAGTTGATATCATCCGCTGCGGCCAAAGAGCCAATGGAAGCCAAAAAGGCCGCAAACAGGCCGGCACGTGGGGAAATCATGATCGTTACTTCTTGGGGTTCGATTTGGCCTTTTCCGCAGCCGCTTTGGCACGTGCTTCGGCCTGCTTTTTCGCAAACTCCGCGGCAGCCACTTCGAGCGCAGGCCAGGAGGCTTTGGCTTTGTCGAGTTCGGCTTCATTGAGTCCGAAAGCCTTCAGCACGCCGACGGCCATGAGCTTGTTGCCTTCGGCATTCATGTGCACGCCGTCGCTGGTGAGCACTTTCACGTTCGGCTTGTTCTCCGCCTTGATGCGCTCCTCAAACATCGCGTACAGATCGGCCATCGGCACATTCTTCTCCTTGGCGAGCTTGCGGAGGAAATCGTTGTAGGGCGCAAGCAGGCCGTTCTCTTTGCTCGCGAGATTCTCATGAATCACTGTCGCCGTCAGCATCACCGGCTTCACGCCTGCGGCTGTCGCCTGATCGATGATGGCGGTGATGTTCTTCTGGTAAGTGCCGCGTGTGGCGACCTTCTCATCGTAGGTGCCACTTTTCGCCATCACATCATCGAGCGGCACGCCGCGAGGGCCGTGCCACACATCATTCACGCCGCAGCTCAGCGTCATCCACTGCGGCTTCTTGCTCAGCACGTCCTTGTTGAGCCGGGCGAGCATTTGATCCGACTTGTGCCCGCTTATCCCCGCTGGAACCGGTTCCGCCTTGATCCCATTCGCTTCCAATCCCGCGATCACGAGCCGCACATAACCCGCCGGATTGCTCCAACCGCCATGGGTGATCGAATCACCGAGGAAGGCGATCTTCTCGCCGCTCTTCACGGCGATTTCGGCGCTGGCCAAGACTGGCGCGACAAGTGTGGCGGCGAGGACGGGGAGAATTCGGAGGGAGTGTATGTTCATGGTGGCTGCAAGCAAACGAGCAACCATCACCTTCCTTTCTGTCACCAAGGACTCAAAAGCAGATTCGCTTCACGATGCCTACTCAAACACGATCTCGCCCATCACGGTCGCGTCTTCCATGCGGGTGCTGGTGAGGGAGGAGGACCAAATCGCGCGGTCGATGACTTCGCGGGGCAGGGCGTGGTTGCGGCCGAAGTTGGCTTTCCAGGTGATGCCTTTCGTGGGGGCTTCGACACCGAGAGTTTTGAAGGGAATCACGATGTATGCATGCCAGCGTTTCGCTTTGGCATCGACACGGGTTTCGCTGGTCCAGTTGCCGTTCCATGTGGGGTCGTCTTTGCCGTGGCGGGGGTCCATCACGTCGGTGATGCGGCCGTTGAGGGCGTCGTATTTCGATGCGGCATTCGCGCCTTGGGTGAGGCGATAAAAGAGCGGTTGGGCGGGATTGGGGGCGAGATACACGTCGAGCGCTTCTTGGTTGGTGAGGACGCGGTCGCGGTTGAAGGCGGTGAAGGTCGTTTCATCGCCGAGTTCGGCTTCGGCGCGGAGATGGAGGGCGTTTTCATCGTAAAGGAGGCGCAGCGTGGTTTTACGCGGCAGCGTGTGCAGCGGCGGGAGGAGCGTGAGTTCGTGCGCGGGGACGTTTTGCCACTCGGGGCTGTCGAGCGTGAGTTTGGCGGTCTTTTTGGCGATGGTGAGCTTTTTGAGGCCGATGGGCGGGGCGTTGCGCATGGCCTTAGTGTCCCAGTTGAAGCAGGTGTTGGCATACGGCTCCTGGTAGCCGTCGTGGGCGAGTTGCAGGTGCTTCGCGTCGTGGCCGGGGAAGGGGAAGAGGATGTGGTTCCACTCCTTTTGATGACCTTTGATATAAAGCGTGGCGATCAAGGCATTGCGGGCGTCGATGGCATCGAGCAGGCGATGCAGCGAGCCGGTATCCGGCAGCATTTGATAGGCTTGATGCAGATGCACGACCTTCGCGAAGTGCTTCAAGTAATCGAACTCCGTGCGCACGAGCGCGAGGCGTGTCTTCACTTTCGGTGTGGTGGCTAGCTTTTCGGACTGCGCGAGGTGACCCTCCATCGCGGCGAGCAGGCGCGGCGTGTAGAGGAAGGCGATGAGCTGAAACGGGTCCTGCACCGTTTTGCGTCCGCGGGCGTCGGTGGGCAGCGGTTTGAAAGTCCACACGTCGTTGCGCGTGCCGAGGTGGTCGGAGTAGAGCGCGATGGCATTGTAGAGTTCGTCATAAAAGGCGCGCATGTAGAAGGCGATGCTTTTGTTTTGAAACGCGGCCTCGCAGAACTCGGGGACGAGGTCTTTGGCGTGGTTGTTCGCCGGATCATCAAACATGCGGCCCATGGTGTAATAGACGGGGCCTTCGAGTCCGAAGAGCTGGCCGGGGCCGTCGCGGTAGAGCGACTGGATGCGGTTCGCGGCGAGCCTTTGCACCTGCAGCTCGATGTAGCCCGGCGTGCGCATCGGCGTGTAGCGCGTGCCGAGGTTCGGGCACCAGTTATAGACGTAGCCGGTGAAGCCGCGTGGCACGTCGATGCCGCGCCACGGGGCGATGTCTTCCTCGTTCGTGCCGGTGAGCATGATGCAGGTGTTCGCGGGGAAAGCTTTGAAGGTCTTCGGCGGCGCGGCGGTGAGGATGTAGCTCATCATCGTCACCTGCTTGCCTGGATGCGACTTCTCCAAACGCCGCGCGACATCGCGGTGGAAGATCCAGATCTTCTCCGACCAGTCTTTGCCGGTGCCGTGGAGCGTGTCGCACTTCTCGCACTGGCACTCGCGAAAACCGTCTGGCTGGCCGAGATCGACGCTGTCGTAGCCTTTGTCGAAGAAGCCCGCGAGATCGCGGTAGATGCGCTCCTGCACGTCGGGATTCGACAGGCAATACTGCGCCTTGCCGCCCTCCGGCTTCAATCGCGAGCCGCTGATCATCGCGAAGTATTCCGGGTGCTCCGCAAACAACTCCGCCGGCACCGCCCGCTCCCACGTGTGACCGCCGAACTGCTCGTCCACGCGCGGGAAGCGATTGTGCGCGAGATCATAAAACGACGCGCCCGCCGGATGCGCCGTGTTCACCCGCAGCAGCGGCGTGGTCGTCACATTCAGCGACTCCGGCACCGTGATCGTCTGCATCGGCAAAAACTCGATCGCGGGCGATGCGAGCAGGTCGATCTTCGCCGCGCCGCTCACCGGCGTGTAGCCCGGCAGATCAGGATACAAAAAACGCACGCCCATGAACTGCCGCGCAAAATCCACCACCGCCTTCGCCGTGCCCACGCGATCCCAGTTTGGACGGCGCTTATTGTCCGTCGGTGCCTTCGACGGATGATCATGCCCCGCGATCACGATGTCCCGCCCGATCACGCGATGCGCAAAGCTCCAATCCCGCAGCTTCGTCACATCGATGCCGTTCTTTTGCGCAAACTGCGTGTTCCCGAGCATCAACGCCGGTTTCGCTGCATCTCGCTGACTCTCCGTCACGACCGCGACCTCCGCGCCATTCGCCAGAAACGCCGTTTGCAGCAGCCGCGCCGTCTGCGCGAGCCCATCCGTCAGCGCCTGCGTCTCCAGCTTGTCCGGCACGACGATCTGGTAGTCCGACTTGCCCGCATCGAGCAACTTGAGGTCAGCAGCGGTTGCAGCGGAGAGGGAGAGGAAGAGCGCAAGAAAGAGCTTCATGGGTGGGACATGAACGCGGTTGGTGGAGCGGTCTTCTCCCGCAGCGCTCAGGAAGGTTTGGTCTTTATGTGAGTAGATGCACCGTATGTTCCATACCAAGCTCTACCGCGATTCGCAGCCACCTCTGCTTTGGAGATCATCATTGCTCGTCCAATTGCTTGAGTGATCTGCCATCCTTGGTTTTCCAGGCAGTGAGTCCGTTCGCGCTTCCACCGTGAATTACAACTGCTGCTGCGGACGGACTGGTAAACTCGACATCCTTCGTGAAGACGAAAAGGCCGCTTTTCTCGATTAGCGTGCCATTCACAACGAGTTGTTTCCGGTGAGCCAGGACATTGGGATACTTTTCAGTCGATGGCCGGTCTTCCAAACTGGCAGTCGAACCTTGGAAGACTACAAAGCCATTCGCTGTCCGCTGTCCTCGCGCCTCAGCATCCTTCATTCGGCAGTAGAGGACACCACCGGGTTGGGGTTTTGCTGCAGGCTGGGCAATAGGCGTGATGATGTCACACCCAAGAACGGGAAGGAGCTGGCGGATGCGGGAGAAGAATACCTCCATATCCTCACGGTCTGATTCTGGAAGCTTGGATCCACCTGCCTGATTCTGTTCGAGCGTAAATCTGTTCACCGCAGCAGCTTCGACGAGAAGACGTTGCTCAAGATAACGGACATGAGCCTTGGTCAGATTCTCGTCCTTGCTCACAAAGACTATCGCCGAAACCCAAAACTCTTTGGTTTTGTGCTGTTTGATCCGGTCACGAATCACCTCAGCTTCGCCCACGTATGCTCTGGGTGCGTTAGCGAGCGGATCGGTGCCGATGAGGATATAGACCTCGGCTTTGCCCAACTCCTCGCGGGCGAGGAGATCGTCCAGTTCGGTTCGTGGCGCTGCAACTGCCTTTCCCGTCCAGTTAGAGATTTCGGCAGTTCGGAGGCTCTTTGCATCCCCACGAGGCAGGAAGAGTTTGATCGTTGCGGAGGTCATTGACGGAAATGTATGTCTGTTGCTTTAAGACCCCTCTAAACCTGTAAAGGATCAGATTCACTCACATGTTTTGTGGTTTTGCCACCGCATGACCTCGTGCTTGCCTGATTGAGGCCGCTGCCTTCCGAGTATCCTCCCTTGGCGTTCCAGCCACTCGACGAGCCCCTGCGGCCCATTCGCGGGCGGGGATGAGGAACACCACCAGAGATTCAGACGGGCAAGAGTTCCCCTGGGAAGCCTCTCGCGCCATGTTGAACTCTCGCGGTGCGCTTTCCCTCAAGGAGGGGCGGTTTGCAACCGCCCGGAGGCGCTTCAAAAGCGCCTTTCCTTGCCCCCCTCACGGCCACCGGTTCTTCCAGTAGTCAGGCTGTCGGGCGTGGTGGGCAACGGCCACGACAATCACCCTCTCATCACGAATAATGAACGCGATGTAGTAGGGGAAGCCGGGCAGGTTCACTCGACGCCAGCCGCCTTCCCTTAGCCGCCAAAGCAGCGGGTGCTGAACAATCGCCGAGCAAGCATCCTCCAGTTCGTGCCGGAACCGCGCCCCGAGTCCAGGAACCTTGGCCTCGTAATCGCCGGTGACGCACTGTGCTTCCGCCTCGGCCTCGGGAAGAAACTCAAGAACGAGGTTCATCGATCTGGAGCAATCTCGCGGAGCTTGCGGAAAACATCCACGGCTGGAACGGTCCTGGTCTCTCCAGTGTCGAAGGCTGCGATCCGGCGGGAAATTTCGTCTGACCAAGCCTCATTCGCAGAGGCCATGTTGTCAGTCTCCACACTCTCCATCAAAGCGAGTGCCAGACGCATGCGCTGCTCGGCGGGGAGAATGAAGACCTGACTGGAGATAGCATCAAGTGTGGCTGGCATACGGGCAGTCTATGCTGACGGCGCGACCTGTCGAGCCTGGAATCCGTACCCACCTCGTGCTTGCCTGATCAAGGCCGCTGCCTTCAAGGCTTCTTCCCCAGGCTTTCCAGCCACTCGACGAGCAGCTTCGGCCATTGTGCGCCGGGGAAGCCGTTTTTCACGCGTTGGGGGATGAGGTTGCCGACGCCGTGGCCGCCTTCTTCGTGGAGATCGAGGCGGGCGGGGACGCCGAGCTTCTTCAAGTCGGCGATGATGTTCGTGGCGATCTCGACGGGCTTGTCGGTCGTGGCGTGGGCGAGATAGACGGGCGGCGAGTTCGCCTTGAAGACGAAGGGGTTCTCCGGCTTCCGCCAATGCCACGTCCCGAGTCCTACCGCGAAGTCAGGACGGCTGCTGAGGCACTCGATGGGATCGGTGGCCTGCGGATCACCGAGATCGAAGTTCGCGGCGAGATTCATCGCGAGGTTCGCGCCAGCGGAGTAACCCACGACGCCGACTTTGGCGGGATCGATGCCCCACTCGGAAGCGTGATGACGCACGAGGCGCATGGCGCGTTTCGCATCGAGCAAGGTGAGCGCCTGAATGCCTTCGTTCGGCAGGAGATGCGGCGGACGCGTGCGATATTTGAGGCCGATAACGGCGATGCCCATGGGATTGAAGACCTGCGCGGCATACACGACATGTGTCTTCCAATCATGCCCGCCATAACCGCCGCCCGCGCACACGACGATGGCCATGCCGTTGTGCTTTTCCTTCGGCGGCAGATACGGTGTGATCGTCGGCACCGAGACGCTGCGGATGCGCTGATTTTCCGCGATGACCTCAGGCGCGGCGTTTTCGAGAAACTGTGGCGGTTTGCCGGGCCAGAGCAAAATAGGCTCCGGTGTGTCGGAGCCGAGTTGCTGCATCAACTCACGCTCGGCGGGCGTGAGCTCAGCGAAGACCGAGGTGACGAGGAGAAGTGAAAGAAACTGTCTCACGGCTTGAACTCGGCCACGACTTTCGCGGAGGTCACATCCCACGCTCTCACGGTGCCGTCTTGATCGCCGCCGAGGATGAGATCGCCGGCTTGATTGGTGGCGAGGGCCTGGAGGAAAGCGGTGGAGCCGGGGAGTTGTTTCACTTCGCCGCCGTCGCTGGTGATGAGGCGCAGTTTGGTGTCACCGGCGCTGGTGGCGATCTGGTCGGCAGCGCCGAGGTAACGGATACCGGTGACTTCTTTGTCCCAGCCATCGACGTTTTTGCGGCGATCTCCGGTGGTCCAGTCCCAGATTTTGACGACGTTGTCCGCACCACTGCTGGCGAGCAGGCGGCCATCCGCACGCCAGGAAACGCCCAGCACATGATGCGTGTGGCCTTCAAAGACCTTCACCACTTTGCCGGTGCTCAAATCAGTGATGCGCACGGCCTTGTCGGCTCCGCCGGAGGCGAGGAGCTTGCCATCGGGGGAAAAATCGAGCGCGAAGATGCTGTCGAGATGACGCTCGGCATAAGTCTTGGTGAGCGTGCCAGTGGCAACATCCCACAGCGTGATGTCGCCGCTGCGGGAAGGCTCTCCGCTGCCGATGGCGAGCGTTTTGCCATCAGGGCTGAAGGCGATGCTGTTGGCGCGGTCGGTGATGAGTGATTTGCCGTCGCCAGTGCCGAAGCTGCGTTCAAGAACCCAGGTGGTGCTGCTGCTGCCGGGCGCGATGGGCTTGCCGTTCACGGTGCTCCAGGCAAGCGCGGGGCCAGCATCAAAGGTGGCGATGAGTTCGAAGCCGTTGGCGGAGAACTGGAGTGCCTTGGCCTTCTTGAGGCCGGTCGTAAGCGTTTTGGCAATGAGGTCGCGATCCGCGTTCGCCTTCTCGAGTTCCTTCTTCACGACTTCGAGACGTGCTTTGGCATCGACGACGTTCTGCTTGGACTTCTTCTCGTTTTCAGTGACGAGTTTGATTTCATTGGCCGTGTCGGTGATGGCAGCTTCGGCGCGGGTGAGGGCTTCTTGCGCGAGCTTGAAGTCACTGGCGGCCTTGGTGGCTTTGTCCTGAGCTTCGGTGTTCTGTTTGATCAAAGCATCATCTGGTTTGCCGGTCGATACCTTGGCAACTTGATCGGCGACTTCCTTCGCGGCTTTGTCAGCGGCAGCTTTGGCGTCTTCCTTGGGCTTGACGGCCTTCCTTCTCTCTTCGAGCGCCGGCTTCGCGAGTATGACGAGCTCGCCGAGATCGCTAGCCTTCCTCAAGCGATCCACCTGCTCCTTCAAGCGATTATTCTGTTCGGCGAGCTCAGCGGGAGCTGGCTGGGGCTGCTTCTGGCTTTCGGTGATGAGTTTGGCTTCGTTGGTAGCGGCGGTGATGACTGCCTCGGCGCGTGTGAGGGCTGTCTGGGCGAGTTTGAGGTCGAGGGCGGCCTTGGCAGCCAGGGCTTGAGCTTCGGCGTGCTTTTTGGCCAGCGCATCATCCGGCTTGCCTGACGATGCCATGGCGAATTGAGCACCGATTTCCTTCGCGGCCTTCTCGGCGGCTACTTTGGCGTCTTCCTTGGGCTTGATGTCCTTCTTTTTCTCTTCGAGCGCTTTCTTGGCGAGATCAGCGAGTTCATTGGCTTTCTTCAAGCGATTCGTCTGCTCGGTGGCATCGGTCTCGGCCTTCTTGATGGCCTCGTTTTGATAGGTGACTTCCAAACTGGCCCGCGTGGCTGCTAGGCTGCGCTGAGCGAGAGCCTGCTCGACCGTGAGGTCAGTCTTGATGTGGGCGATGAGCTTGCCGCCAGCAGTTTCGGTGAGCTTGATCGTGTTGTCGGCCTCCTGGACGGCGGTGAACTTCGGATGCGTCGGCACCGGGGCGGCAACGGTCTTCGTTTCGCGTTTCCACAGCTTCACCTCTCGAAAGCTGCCCGTGGCGAGCCGTGTGCCATCCGGGCTGAAGGCGAGAGATTGCACCATGTCGCGATGTGCGACGCCGGGCTGCTTGTAGAGGCCGGATTTGAGCAGGGTCTCGTCGGTGAGCTTGGTGACAAGGCTGTGCGTGGGCAGATGGTAGATGCTGATCTGGTTCGCGCGTGCGGCGGCGGCGAAGTCGCCCTGCGGTGTGGCGGCGATGGCGTAGATGGTCTGCAAGCCGGACGGCAGCGGCTCCCATGAGATGATGACTTCTCTTTTAGGCGAGGCCTTCGCACCTTGGTCGATCCATGCTTTGAAAAGCGCGAGCTGCTCGGTGGTGAGGTTCACCGCGCCGACCTTGTTGCCCTTTGGCGGCATTTCGGAGTCCCAGGTGTGCGCGGCAGCCTGAAACATGATGCTGTCAGCCCCCTTGCCTGGGATGATGCCCTTGTCAGTCTCACCGCCCTTCGCCATCAGCTCCGGCGTCTCCATGTTGAGACCGCCTTTGGTCGTGGTCTTGTTATGGCAGGCGATGCAGTTCTCTTTGAGGAAGGGACGGATGTCGCGGTCGTAATCGAGGGGCGCGGCGTTCGCCGCACTGGCGAATGACGGAAGCAGAGCCGAGCAAAGCGAGACAGCCAGCCAAGGGCTGCCCCGAAGGGGTGAGCGAAGCGAAGCAAAGACAAGTGAGGAGAGGCAGCGGCGGAGCATGATGGCAAAGTACGCAGCCAAGGGAGCCAATTGCGCATGCGGTGTGGTTAAAGACCCGGCTTCTTGATTTTTCGGGACGATTTCTTGTCCGGTTTTCCTTCCTCGCTTGGGTTAATGGCAACGCATGAACACTGCCGATACTCACGCAGCCCAGATTTTTCTCTCCCATCACGACTTTGTGAAGGGCGTGGCGCTGAAATATGCCCCCTGGCCGGGCCTCATGGACGACATCACGCAGCAGGTGTTTCTCGAATTCATGGCGAAGGAGTCGAAATGGGATCTCAGCAACGACGCACGGCCGCTGCTGGCCACGATGACGCGCCACATCGCCATGCGGCTGTGGCGTGAGCGCACGCGGCAGCAGCCGGAGGTGGTGCAAAAGCTGGCGGATCACATTCGATTGCTGGCGGATGAGCGTGAGAAGCCACCACGCTACGAGGACGAGATCGGCGTGCTGCGCTCCTGCCTGCAAAAGCTGCCGGAGAAAAGCCGCGAACTGGTGGAACTCTATTATTACAACGAAGTCGGCACGCCGGAGATCGCGGAGCAGATCAACATGAAGGCGGACACAGTCTGCCGGGCGCTTTCACGCGTGCGCGAAAAGCTGCGCGAGTGCATCCAGCAATCCATGAACCAGGGAGGCCACACGCATGCTTGATTCAGACACCTTGATTCAGCATTACCTCGAAGGCACGCTCAGCGATGCCGAGGCGGAGGAGTTGCATGAATTGCTCAAAGCCCAGCCAGAACTCGGCGAAAAGTTGATCCAGCACTTCGAGATGGACGCGATGCTCCGCGCCACGAAGCCTTTGGCCGCGAATAACATCATCCGGCCCGCCTTGCTGCCGAAACGCCGTTTCACCTTCGCCACCGTCACCAGTGTGGCCGCGCTGGCGGCCTGCGTCACACTGCTGGGCACGTGGATCGTGCTGCCGTGGCTGAAATCGGACGTGGAAGAGACCACTGCCTCCGTCGCCGTGCTCACACGCGGCGTGAATCTCGAATGGGAATCCGCCGCCATCACACCGGGCACGCCGCTTTCGCCGGGGCTGCTCAAATGGAAGTCCGGCATCGCGCAGATCGAGTTTTACCAAGGCGCTCGCGTGTTGATCGAAGGGCCCGCCGAACTGCAACTCATCTCCAGCGGCGAGGCCACCTGCACCCGCGGCAAACTCAGCGCCAACGTGCCGCCGCAGGCCAAAGGCTTCCGCATCAACACGCCCAAAGGCACCATCGTCGATCTCGGCACCGAGTTCGGCCTTGATGTCAGCGACGCAGGCTCCGAGGTCCATGTCTTCAAAGGCGAGGTCGAGCTGCACAAGGCCGCCGAGTCGATGAAATCGCTCAAAGAAGGCCAGGCGATGACCTTCGCGGCCGAATCACAACTCCTCGCGGCAAATGCATCGAGCTTTGCCTCGCTCAATGAAATCAACGCCCGCACCGCGTTGTCGGATCGCTCGCAGTTTGAGCGCTGGCAGGCGCAAAGCGCCATACTGAACGCCGATCCGAGTTTGAAGCTCCATTTCGACTTTCAAGACGACGAGACCGCCCGCTCGCTGCGCAATCACGCAAAAGCAGGCGAGGACGGCAGCATCGTCGGCGCCGCATGGACGATGGGACGCTGGCCCGGCAAGCGCGCGCTCGAATTTCGCAACGTCAGCGACCGTGTGCGCATCAGCATCGCAGGCGAGACCAAGGCACTCACGATGGGCGTGTGGCTGCGTGTGAACGGACTCGACCGCTCCTTGAACTCCATCTTCATGTCTGAAGGCTGGGGTGACCGTAAAACCCACTGGCAAATCACCCGCGAAGGTAAAATCCGCCTCGGCGTGGCTGGTTCGCATGGCAAGCGGCACGCTGATTATGACACGCCGGTTTTCTTCACGCCGGAACGATTTGGCCGCTGGATGCACCTCGCCGTCGTCTTTGATCCCACGGCCAAAGAAGTCCGCCATTACGTCAACGGCAGCCTGCTGGCCCGCCTGCCACTCCAAGACGCCTCACCGCTCAAAATCGGCATCGCCGAGCTCGGCAACTGGAACGACCGCCGCACCGGTGGCGTCGCCATCCGTCACCTCAGCGGTGCGATGGACGAGTTCGCGCTGTGGGATCGTGCTCTCGGTGATGCCGAGATCACTGCCCTCGCGAAGTGATCCGCAATATCACGCGTCCATTCTCCGACTTAGAAGCCTCCCAACCTCATGAAACACATCCTCCTCGTCCTGTTCACCCTCGTTTCGCTCACCAGCGCCGCACCGCTCATCTTTGAAGGCACGGAAGGGCCGGGCAAGGGCAAGCACATCGTCTTTTTGGCGGGAGATCATGAATATCGCTCTGAAGAAACGCTGCCAGCTATCGCGCGCATTTTGGCGAAGCATCATGGCTTCAAATGCACGGTGCTCTTTGACATCGACCCGGATGGCAACATCGCCGCTGGTGAGCCGCAGAACATTCCCGGCATGGAGGCTCTCGACTCCGCCGATCTCGCCGTGGTGTTTCTGCGTTTCCAAGGATTGCCGCCGGAGCAGATGAAGCATCTGGATGCTTACCTGAATCGCGGTGGTCCCGTCATTGGCCTGCGCACGGCCACACATGCCTTCAAAGGCACGCCTGAGCCTTACGCCAAGTATGACTACAACGCCAAGGTCGCGGGTTACGAGTCCGGCTTCGGCCATCAGGTGCTTGGGCAGACGTGGGTGGGGCACTACGGCACGAATCACAAGCAGAGCACGCGCATCGCTATCGTGCCGGACAAGGCCTCGCATCCCATTCTGCGCGGCGTGAAGGACGTTTGGGTACAGGCGGGCGGTTACGTCGGCAAACCGACCTCCGGCGAGATTTTGACGATGGCGCAGCCGCTGAACGGCATGACGCCCGATTCACCTGCTGACACCACGAAGCCACCGATGCCCAGCGAGTGGACGCGCAGCTACAAATCCGCCTCCGGCAAGGAAGGCCGCGTGTTCACGTCGCTGTATGGCACTTCGGAAGACATCACGAACGAAGGTTATCGTCGCCTGCTCGTGAACGGCATCTTCTGGTCGCTTGGGTTGGAAAATAAGATCAAGGCAGACATGAACATCGCCTTCGTCGGTGCGGCGAAACCCAACACCTTTGGCGGTGGTGCGTATGCTCGCGGTATCAAGTCGGAGATGTATGCAGGCTTTGCGAGTCCGATCCCGGCGAACAACAACACGAAGAATCCAGACGCGAAGCCGACGAAGAAGGAAGAAAAGAAAGCCGAGAAGCAGGCTGCTAAAGCAGATGCTTCGGCCAAACCTTCGGTCGCCACAGGCAAACCGGCGCGTTATGTGCGCATTGAGATTCCCGGTGACAAACGCTGCCTGCAAATCGCGGAAATCGAGGTGATGAGCGGCGGCAAGAACATCGCGAAAGGCGGCAAGGCCACGCAATCGACGACGACGAATGGTGGCGATGCGAGCCGGGCGCTGGATGGCGACAAGAGCCCGGCTTGGGGCAAGGGCATGACGCATACGAAGGAAAATCAGCCGAATCCGTGGTGGGAGGTGGATTTGGGCACGGCGCAGGAAGTGGACACGATTTCGCTTTGGAGCCGCGCGAGCTTCTCGGATCGTTTGGGCGACTTCACGCTGCAATTGCTCGATGACGGCCGCAAAGCGGTGTTTGAGGTCAAAAACATCGCAGGACCGGAAGCGCTGACGATTGATGTCAAAGGCGGCGGCAAACTGGCCTACCTCACCTTTGATGGAAAACCGGGTAAACCGGCGGTGAAGGGCAGTAGCGGCGGTGGAGGCAAACCGGCGGTTCCAGAGCCAGCGCTCGTCGAGGTGCCCGCCGACTACAAAGACACGCTGCCCTTCGCTTTCAGCAAAGGCGACACTGTCGCGATCCTCGGCAATGGCCTTCCTGACCGCATGCAGCACGATGGCTGGATGGAGACGGTACTGCAAAGCGCCCTGCCAGAGCAGAACGTGCGCTTCCGCAACATGAGCGCCAGCGGAGACCGCCCGAACTCCTTCCCCCGCAGCGGCGGGCACATGCACATGACGGATTACCTGCGTCATGTGAAGCCGGATGTCGTGTTCGCCTTCTTCGGCTACAACGAGTCCTTCGAGAACAAGCCGGACGACTTCAAAAAGCAGCTCGTGGATTTCGTGAAGTATGTGCGCGGCACAAAGCCCAACGGCAAAACCTTCCCGCGCATCGTGCTCTTCAGCCCCATTGCGCATGAGGACACGAAAAACCCGAACGTCCCGAGCGGTGCGGAGCACAATCCGCAGCTCGAAGCCTACACGAAGGCCACCGAGGCCGCCGCGAAGGAAGCGGGCGTGGGCTTTGTCGATCTCTTCCACCCCTCGCTCGATCTTTTCAAAGCCGCCAAGGAGCCGCTGACGATCAATGGCGTGCATCTCAGCGCCGAGGGCAATCGCCAGCTCGCCGAAGTCATCGCGAAGGCTTTGCTTGGCAAGGAAGTGACCGCGTCCGCGTCGCTCGAAGAACTGCGAGAGGCCGTGATGGAGAAGGACGTGCATTGGAACGCCCGCTACCGTGCCCGCGATGGCAATGACGTGTGGGGTGGCCGCTCGACGCTCGCCTTCACGGATGGCCAAACCAACGCCGTGGTGCTCCAGCATGAGCTGACGATGCTTGATGTCATGACCGGCAATCGCGATGCCAAAGTGTGGGCGCGATCCAAAGGCGGCGACCTCGAAGTCGATGACAGCAACGTGCCGCCACCCGTGCCGGTGATTTCCAATGTCGGTGGCAAATCGAAGTCATCGAGCGCCATGAAGGAAGGCCGCACGGAATACATCAGCGGTCAGGACGCGATCAAGCACATGGCCTTTGATCCGCGCTTTGAAGTGAGCCTGTTTGCCGATGAAGCACAGTTCCCGCAGCTCGTGAATCCCGTGCAAATGCAGGTCGATACCAAAGGCCGCCTCTGGGCCGCCGTGTGGCACACCTACCCGATGTGGGAGCCTCTCAAAGAGATGAAGGACGCCCTCGTCATCTGCCACGACGACAACAAAGACGGCAAAGCGGATCGCATCACCGAGTTTGCCCGCGTGCAGAATCCGCTCGGCTTTGAGTTCTGGAATGGCGGCGTCATCGTCACCTGCGCCCCCGACATCATCTTCCTCAAAGACACCGATGGCGACGATGTGGCCGACGTGCGCACCATCATGCTGCAAGGCGTCGATTTCGCCGACACGCATCACGGCGCGAACAACCTCGTCATGGGCCCCGATGGCGGCATCTACTGGCAGAGCGGCGTCTTTATGGTGCACAATCACGAGCATCCGTGGGGTCCGTCGCTTCAGACCGGCACCAGCGCCATGTATCGCTTCGATCCGCGCCGCTTCACCATCGCGAAGCACGCCGACAACTCGCCAAACCCGCACGGCATCGCCTTCGACACCTGGGGCTATCATTACGCCACCGACGGCACTGGCGGCCGCGCTTACCAAGTGCGCCCCGAGGGCAACGGCTTCAAAATGTATGAGCTTTTGAAGAAGGAAGTGCGCCCCGTCACCGCGAGCGAAGTCGTCAGCAGCACCCACTTCCCCGAAGACATGCAGGGCGACTTCCTCATCTGCAACGTCATCGGCTTCCTCGGCATCAAGCACTACGATCTCGCTCGCGATGGCGACAAAGCCACCGTCTGGGGCGAGCCCGCCGGTGCCGAACTCACCGTCAAAGTCACGCAGGCCGACGGCAGCGTCACCGAGGACAAATCCCGCGGCCTGCTCATGAGCGGCGACAAAAACTTCCGCCCCAGCGATGCCATCTTCGGCGAAGATGGTGCCCTTTATATCGCCGACTGGCACAACGTCATCATCGGCCACATGCAGCACAACGTCCGCGATCCAAATCGCGACCACAAACACGGCCGCATCTACCGCATGACCGCCAAAGGCCGCGACTTGCAGAAGCCCGTCGCCATCGATGGCCAGCCCGTTCCCGCCTTGCTCGGAAACTTGAAGCATCCCGCCGATGGCGTGCGCCATCGCACCCGCGTCGAACTCAGCGAGCGCCCCACCGCCGAGGTCATTGCCGCCACGAAGGAATGGATGAAGCAATTCGACTCCACGAAGAAGGAAGATGCGCATCACCTTCTCGAAGCCCTCTGGCTCCACCAGCAGCACAACGTCCGCGACACCGCGCTGCTCACCAAACTGCAAACCTCACCCGAACTCCACGCCCGCAACGCCGCCAACGTCGTGCAGCAACTTTGGTTCAACGTCGAAGCCAGCACCAAAGGCGGCGTCATCGCCGGAGAAGCCGAGGAGAAAGCCCAGAAGTCCGGCATCCTCAGCGACACCGCCGATCTGACCACCATCCGCATCGCCACCATCCGCGAGCGCCTCATGTATGACGTGAAGGAGCTCAACGTGAAGACCGGGAAGAAGATCAAGCTCACCTTCGCCAACACCGATGTGATGCCGCACAATCTCCTCGTCACCAAGCCCGGCAAAGCCGACGCCGTCATGAACGCCGCCATCGTCATGGGCGCCGCCGGCTTCGAAAAAGGCTTCATCCCACCCGGCGATGACGTTTTGCACCACACCAAGCTGCTGGACATGGGCAAAGAGGAGGTGCTGGAGTTCACCCTCCCCGCCGCAGGCGATTATCCCTTCGTCTGCAGCTTCCCCGGCCACGGCATCATCATGCGCGGGGTGCTGCATGTGAAGTAGCATCGTCTTTCCAAACTGTGGTTATGCCTCAAAGGTCGTGGCGGTGCCGTCAAGCGCTTCGCTTGGTCAAGAAGTCGTCAAGATGGGCCGCCTTGACCTCTTGACCGCCACTTGACCTTCTTGCCCCTTTCCCATGCGACTTCTCAGTCTTCTCCTCGTCCTGCCAGTTCTCGCCGCTGCTGCGGAGATCACCCTCACCTCGCCACTCGATCATCAGGTGATCCAGCGGCATTCGAACACGGAGGGGACGATTTTTATTCGTGGAACGCAAAGCGGGCTCGATGCAGGCAAGACCAAGTTTGAGGCCAAGATCGGCGCAAAGGGCAAGTGGCAGGCTTTGAGTACGCAGATCGAAAAAGAGAACTTTTCGGCACGCGTGACGGCTCCGGTGGGTGGTTGGCATCGGCTTGAGGTGAGGGCGATGCTGGATGGCAAGGCGGTCGCGACGGCGGTGGTGGAGCATGTGGGCATCGGCGAGGTGTTTGTCGTCGCGGGGCAGTCAAACTCGGCGAATCATGGCGAGGAGAAGCAAACGACGCAGTCGCGACACGTGGCGGCCTTTGATGGCACGAAGTGGCAGATCGCCGATGATCCGCAGCCGGGCGCGAGTGGTCGCATGGGCAGCTTCATGCCGGCGCTGGGCGATGCGCTGGTGCAGCGCTTCGACGTGCCGGTGGGCTTCGTCGCCTGCGGGATCGGGGCGACGAGTGTGCGTGAGTGGTTGCCGAAAGGCACGACGTTTCCGAACCCGCCGACGATTGAAAGTCGCGTCACCAAACTGCCAGATGGCCAGTGGGCGAGCAATGGAGTAGCGTATGATGCCTTCATCGCCCGCATGAGGCCGCTGGGCCATAATGGCTTCCGTGCGGTGCTTTGGCATCAGGGCGAGAGCGATGCGAATCAGAAGGACACGACACGCACGCTCGCCGGGAAGCTCTACCGCGAGTATCTGGAGAAAATCATCCGCGATTCACGTCGCGATACCGGCTTTGAGGCTCCGTGGTTCGTTGCGCAGGCCAGCTACCATGTGCCGGGCGATGAAGGCAGCGATGACATCCGCGCCGCGCAGGCCTCCCTATGGAAAGACGGTCTCGCACAGCTCGGACCGGACAGCGATGCGCTGAAGGGGCCACTCCGTGAGCGCAAAGGCCTCGGCGTTCACTTCAGCGGCCCCGGTTTGCGTGAGCATGGGCAGAAGTGGGCGGAGAAAATCACGCCGTGGCTTGATCAACAGCTCTCCGGCACGCGCTATGATTCATCCAAGCTGCCGAAGGGACATGACTACTTCGAGCTGCGCGGTGGATTGGCGAATGCGCATCGGAAGTTCGAGAAGGAGAAGACCGGACGCATCGCCTTCCTCGGCGGATCGATCACCGCAGGCGGTGGCTGGCGGGATCATGTGATGAAGTATTTCCAGGCGAAGTTTCCGCACACGAAGTTCGAGTTCATCGCGGCGGGCATCGGTTCGATGGGCTCCGTGCCGCATGCGTTTCGACTGGAGCGCGATGTGTTGTCGAAAGGCCCCGTCGATCTGCTCTTTGTCGAAGCGGCGGTGAATGACAGCTCGAACATCCCCGATCATCCTGAGCAGATGCTGCGTGGCATGGAGGGCGTGGTGCGTCATGCCCGCGAGGCGAATCCTCTCACGGACATCATCCAGATGCACTTTGTCATGCCGCCGCACATGGATGACTATCACAAGGGCAAGGTGCCGGCCTCCATCGCGCAGCATGAGAAGGTGGCCGTGGCGTATGGCAATGCGTCGCTCAATCTCGCGCTCGAAGTCACGGATCGCATCGACGCGGGCGAGTTCACCTGGGACAAGGATTTCAAAGGCCTGCATCCCTCCGCCTTCGGTCATCAGCTCTATGCCAACAGTATCGCTCGCACGCTTGATGCTGCCTTTGCCAAACCGCTGACTGATGCCGCGAAACCTCATGTCATGCCAGCGATGGTCGATGCGCAAAGCTACGCCAAAGGTCGTTTCGGCAACGTCGCCGACGCGAAGATCATCAAGGGCTTCACGCTGGAGCCTGCGTGGAAGCCTGCGGACGGCAAAGGCACACGAGCCGGATTTGTGAACGTGCCTGCGCTCGCCGGCACGGAGCCTGGAGCCGAGTTTGAGTTCAGCTTCACCGGCACCGGCTGCGGACTTTTTATCGCCGCTGGGCCGGACGCGGGACGCATCGAGTTCAGCATCGACGGCGCTGCATTTCGCTCGCTCGAAACCTTCACACACTGGAGTGCGGGACTGCACCTGCCGTGGGCCTTGATTCTCGATGACACACTCAAACCCGGCCCTCACACTGCCAAAGTCCGTATTGCCGCCGATCACGACCCGAAAGGCATCGGCACGGCGCTGCGAGTATTTCATCTGCTGCTGAACTGAGCGCTTATCCATGACTCCCCAATACGCCTGCTACCCTTCTCTCGTTGATCGCACCGTCTTCATCACTGGAGGCGCGGATGGTATTGGAAGCGCTCTGGTAGAACAGTTTGCCAGACAGGGCAGCCGAGTCGCCTTTGTGGATAAAAACGTGGAGTATGCCAAGGCCACGATTCGACGCTGCATCGACGCGGGCGCGGCTCATGCGCCGTTGTTCTATGAGGTGGATCTGCTCGACATCGAAGCACTGAAGGCGGCCTGTGCTGCGGCGATTCGTGATCTCGGCAGCGTGACCGTTTTGGTCAACAACGCGGCCAATGATGACCGCCACGACTGGCAGGACATGACGCCGGAGTATTTCGACAACCGCATCAACACCAACTTACGGCATTACTTCTTCGCCATCCAGGCGCTGGCACCGCAGATGATCACCGCAGCGCATGGATCGGTCATCAACATCGGCTCCAGCAGCTACATGATGCAGGAGGACTTCTTTCCCGGCTACGCCATCGCCAAATCGGCGGTGGAAGGCATCACGCGCACCATGGCTCGCACTTTTGGTCCCCATGGCGTGCGGGTGAATACCGTGCTCCCCGGCTGGGTGCCCACGGAGCGCCAGCTCACGAAATGGTGGTCGCCCGAAGGCGAGGAAGGCACCATGCGTGATCAGGCCATCAAACGCCGCATCATGCCGGATGAGTTTGCTCAAATGGTCCTCTTTCTTGCTGCCGATGATGGCGCTGCCTGCACCGCGCAGCAGTTCATGGTGGACGGTGGCCGTTTCTAGCCCTCATCTCTTGCTGTCTTCACTCATGCGTCTCACCCCTATTTTCACGGCTCTGCTCCTCGCACAACTGACCGCCCATGCCGTCGAAAGCGAGCCGCGCGTCGCCATGCAGGAAAAGCATCGTGCTTTATTCAAGGAGCACTGCATTTCGTGTCACGGGCCGGAGAAGCAGAAGGGGAAGTTCCGCGTGGATGATCTGCCGTTCACGATCACGAATGTCGAAACGGCGGAGAAGTGGCAGAAGGTGCTGAACTCACTGAACTCGGGCGAGATGCCGCCGGAGGATGAGAAACAGCCCGAAGGTGCGGCGAAGGCCGATTTCCTCGATGATCTGGCGAATGTGATGGTCGCGGCGCGACGCAGCCTGGGAGATCAAAATGGTGTGATCACGATGCGGCGGCTGAACCGGCGTGAATACCGGAACACGCTGCACGAATTGCTCGGCGTGGAGATCGATGTGAGTGAGCTGCCGCCGGACACGAGCTCGGGCGGTTTTGACACGGTGGGGGCGAATCTTTTCATGTCGGGCAACCAGTTTGAGCAATACCAGTCGCTGGGACGCGAGGCATTGAATGAAGCGTTTGAAAGGCAGGCGGCGGCTGCGGTCGAGAAGACGAAGCGTTACGAGGCGGAGGCATGGACGCCGATGGTGGCCAAGTATGTGGCGTATCAAATCGACGCGAGGGAACGAGCGCAGAAGTGGGTGAAGGCGATGGAGGAGGCGGTGGCGCGGCCTGAAAACAAGGACATCGTCGCCAAGCTCAAGCTGGAAACCAAAGCGGGCGATTCCAATCTCCGGCGTGAGTGGGCGAAGATCCCGAGCGCGCCCAATCCGCGCACCTTTGGCTTCGACAAGAAAGGCGAAAACGATGCCGACCTGGCCAATGCCGAGCTGAACGCCTCATGGCTGCCTTATCATCAGTCTTATCTCAAGCAACCCGCGCTCGACACGGGTGCTTACCTCGGCACGCAGACCATGCACCCGTCGGTGATCAATCTTAACTACATCGAGTTTCTCGTGCCGTTTGACTGGCCGGTGGGCGAGTACGTCGTGCGCGTGCGTGTGGCGGCGGTCAAGGACGCGCCTCCCGAGCGGCGCTTTCTGGACTTCGGCATCAACGCGCGCGCGTCACGCGTCACGAACACCTGCGAAGTCACTGGCACACTGGACGCGCCGCAGGTGATCGAGTTTCCGCTGACGATGACGCGGGGCAACGGCGTGCGTGAGAACCGCACGCTGTTCATTCGCGAAAAAGGAAGCTGGGACACGAATGAAGAAGGTGGGCGCAAACGCGGCGAAGCGCTGAAGCGCAACGGCATTGGGCCGGAGTTCTCGCTTTGGGTGGACTGGATGGAGATGGAGCGCAAACCAGATGCCGCGAAGCCCAAACCACCGGGCATCGCCGCGCTCGGCATTCCGCTGGATGACAAATCACCCGTTCCCGCGACGCCTGAACTGCGTGCCGCGCTGGAGCGTTTTGCCTTGGAGGCCTTCCGCGGCACAGCGCCGCCTGCGAGCTACATTGATCGGCTGCTCAATCTCTACGAGGTCCGTCGAAAAGCGGGCGACAAGCCCGGCATGGCACTGAAGGAAACGCTGTCGGTTGTCTTGGCGTCGCCGATGTTCATCTACCTTGCTGAACCCTCGGCGGATGAAAAACGCCGTCCGCTGACCAGCGAGGAACTCGCCACACGGCTCGCGTATTTCCTCTGGAGCGCGCCACCAGACGCAGCGCTGCGCGATCTCGCCAAGCGTGGCGAATTGCAGAAGCCCGAGGTGCTCGCAGCGCAGACGGAGCGGCTGCTGAATGATCCGCGTGCGGAGGGATTCACCAAAGCCTTCGTTCATCAATGGCTCGGCATGGACCGCTTCGACTTTTTTGAGGCCAATCTCGCACTGTATCCGCGTTTCGACACCGCCACGAAGGTCGCGGCCAAGGGCGAGGTCTTCGAGACCATCGAGCATGTCCTGCGCCACAACGCGAGCCTGCGCGACCTGTTGAAGTCCGACTATGTGGTGATCAATCGCGTGCTCGCCAGCTACTACGGCATCGCAGGAGTGAAGGGGCACGGTTATGAAAAGGTGTCGCTGCCGAAAGACTCGCCACGCGGTGGTTTGCTCGGCATGGCGGCCATTCACTTCATGGGCGGCAACGGCGAGCACACCAGCCCCGTCGAGCGCGGTGCCTGGGTGCTGCGCAAGCTCCTACACGACCCACCGCCGCCCGCGCCTGCCAATGTGCCGGCGATCACGCGACTCGCGGGCAAGGTGCTCACCACGCACGAGCGCTTGCTCGCCCATCAGGAAGATGCGCAATGCGCGAGCTGCCACCGCAAGATCGATCCCATCGGCTTCGGCCTGGAAAACTTCGATGCCGCCGGTCAGTGGCGCACCGAGGACAGCTACATGGCCATCAACGCCAGCGGCAAGCCCGACCCCAAAACGAAGAAGACCTGGACCATCGAAGCCGCCGCTCAATTTCACAAAGGCCCCAAGTTTGAAGACTACTTCGGCATGCGCGACATCATCGCCAGCAAGTCCGACGCCTTCGCCAAGGGCTTCAGCGAGGCGCTCGTCGAATATGCGCTCGGCAGGCCCCTGGGCTTCCGCGATGAGCCGCTCGTCGCCGATATGATTCAACAAGCAGGCAAGAAAGGCCTCGCAGTGCGCGAGTTCATTCACGCGCTGGTCAGCAGCCAAGAATTTCACACGAAGTGAAGAATGGTTTTCTGAATCTGTGGGACTTCAAAAGAATGATCAAAGACCCCTTCACTCATCAAATCATTGGCCTAGCGATGGAGACGCATCGCGCGCTGGGTCCTGGTTTGGTGGAGGAGTTTTATCATCAGGATTTGGTCGCTCGGCTGAACAAGTCTGGCATTGAGCACCTGTCGAAACCCCGGCGTGATTTGATGTATCGCGGGTTTGTCGCCGACACGTTTGAGGCGGACCTCGTCTTTGAGAGAAGGCTGATCCCAGAACTAAAAGCTCTTCGTGGCGAATTTGCTCCTGAGCATTTCACCCAGCTTCTAAGTTATTCGAAGTTCTGGCGCATTTGTACGGGCCTGTTGATCGACTTTGGCAAGCCCAGCCTGTATCCGAAGCGCGTGATCTACACGTCAAAGACGGGAGTCTTTCCTGATGTGAGGATTCCAAACTTTGTCACGGACCCGGAGCTTGCCAGGGGCCTGGTTCGGATCGCCGACCAATGTCTTGCCGACATCGCGTTTGGCTATCGCGAAACGACCTGGACAGGACTGCTGAGCGCGGCTTTGCGAGCCGAGCAACTTCCCTTCGTAGTGAATCCGGCTGTTTCAGTGCCGGAAGTTGGCACGACTTCGTTGCGTTGTTTTGTCATCAACAATCAAGCAGCCATCACCGTCACTGCCCTGGGTCACGAAGTCACCGCAATAGATCGTGCCTGTCTCCAAACCTACCTGCGTTTGCTTGGACTGCCTTGGGGGATCAGCTTTCATTTCGGCAAATCCAAAGCAGATCTGAAATTTGTATCTGCACCCACTTTAAAGCTGCCCAAATCTTCGATTTCTCCCGCAGATTCAGAAAACCCACAGGTTGAAACTCTTCAGAAGAATAATCTGCGGGACATACCCTCTTCCACTTCCCATGAAAACCCGCCGCCATTTTCTCCAGTCCAGCACCGCGCTCATCGCATTGCCAGCGCTTGAATCTCTCGGCTTTCGTCGCTTTGCCTCGGCGGCGGCTCCGGTGGCACCGCCAAAGCGTCTCATCTTCCTGGGCTTCGGCTGGGGGATCACGACGGAGACTTGGTTTCCTGACATCAAACAACCCGGTGCCGACTACACTTTGCCGGAGGGTCTCAAGCCGCTGGCTCGTCACAAGGCGGACTTCTCCATCGTGCAGGGGCTTTGGAACAAACACTCCAACGAGGGGCATGCGGGCAGCACTTACTGGCTCACGGGCGCGAATCGTTATGCCGAGCCGGGACAGAACTCGCACAACAGCATCTCCGCCGATCAAGTTGCTGCCGCGCAGCTCGGTCTCCACACGCGCTTCGCCTCCATTCAACTCAATGGTAGCGAAAACGCCGAGTCCTCCGGGCATGGACCAGGACTCTCCATGGCATGGAACGTCTCGGGAAAACCCGTTGCTGGAGAAAAAGGGCCGTTGGCGGCCTACCACCGTCTATTCTCCAAAGACACCACGCCCATCGAACAGCAGAAGGCCATGCTCGCGCAGAAGCGCAGCGTGCTCGACACGGTGATGGAGAATGCGAAAACGATGCAGCGTGGTCTTGGCAAAACCGACACCGCCAAGCTCGACGAATACTTCCAGGGCATCCGCGACATCGAGACGCGCCTCGCGAAGGACGAGCAATGGATCGGCGTGCCGCAGCCGAAAGCGCCGCTGGCCGAGCCATCGTCCAGCCTCGCCGGACGCGAGGAGATCAAGATCATGTATGACATCATCCTCGCGGCCATTCAGACCGACAGCACCCGCGTGCTCACCTACCGCCAGCCTGTCAGCACGCTGCTCACCAGCATCGGCATCAAAGTCGCGCCGCACGACATGAGCCACTATCACAGCACCCTCGGCGAAAAGCTCGAGGCCTCCAAACAGCGCGACCTCGCGCAGAGCGACCTCCTCGCCGGACTCATCGACAAACTCAAAGCCACGAAGGAAGCCGACGGCAGTCGGCTCTTCGACCACGTCGCCCTCGCCTACGGCAGCAACCTGCGCACCGAGCACAGCCTCGACAACTGCCCCACCCTCCTCACCGGCGGCGGTGCAGGCATCAAACTCGGCCACAACATCGTCACACCGAAAGACACGCCGCTGTGCAACGCATGGCTCACGATGCTGCATGGCATCGGCGTCAACGTCGAGCGGCATGGCGACAGCTCGGGCGTGCTGAAGGAGATCGTGGCGTGAGGCCGCCGAGATGGAATGCGGCTTTGACAAATCAGCATGTAATACATAGTTTAACCCATGCTCAAGACCATCTCCAAAATCGGCAATTCCCAAGGCATCATCTTTGATTCCGCGCTCCTTCAACTCGCCCGGCTCAAGGTTGGTGACGAGGTGAATGTGGAAGTGCATGCCGGTGGGACGATCACCATCGCGCCGATGGCTCCGACGGTCATTGAGGCTTCGAAAGCCGCTGAAACGGCCAAACGACTCATCAAGAAGAACAGCGAACTCTTCCGCCGTCTCTCATGAGCGCACCATTGCTGCATCCGACCATTGATGCAGTGCTCGCGGTTCATGCCGAGGTACTCGCCGCGCATGGTGGCAGTCCGGGGCTTCGTTCGCGGGAACTGCTCGAATCCGCCGTAGCGGCTCCACAGGCGACCATGATGGGCGTGCCGATGCTCTCTGATCCCATCGAGATCGCTGCCGCATATCTCTTCTACCTTTGCAGCAACCACGCTTTCGTGGATGGCAATAAGCGAGTCGCGCTGGCCACCTGCCTGGTGTTCTTGAGCGAAAATGGTCTCCTCAAAAACGAGGAACTGGACGCGGATGCTTGGGAAAGCCTCACGCTCGCTGTCGCTGCGGGTGCTTTGAGCCGGGATGAAGTCACGAAGAGGCTGCGAAAGCTGGTGGCTTGAGGTTAGTATTCGGGGCATTCCTGCCCCGCTACCCCGAATCGGGCCAGGAATGGCCCTATTACTGAAAAAGACGCGTCTCGCATTTTTCTTGTCCGGTTCCGGCTTCTGGTGCGGTATATCGGTCCCTTCCCGTTTTTTCCCAACCATGAAGCATCTCCTATTTTCACTCGCACTCCTCGGCCCAGTCGCGTCCGCGCAGGATTATCTCGAAATCGCCGCGAATCCGGGTGGCGCGGGTGGTGGTAAAAAAATCGTGCTGGTCGCGGGCGATGAGGAATACCGCACGGAGGAGTCAATGCCGATGCTGGCGAAGATTTTGGCGAAGAAGCATGGCTTCAACTGCATCGTGCTCTTTTCCACGGACGAAAAGGCGGGCTACATCGACCCGAACAACCAGAAGAACATCCGCGGCACGGAGGTGCTTGCGGACGCCGACCTGCTGATCATCGGCACGCGCTTCCGTCAGCTCCCGGACGAGCATCTGGCGAACTTTGCGAAGTTTCTCAATGCCGGGAAGTCGGTGATCGGCTTCCGCACGGCCACGCATGCCTTCAGCGGCGGCGCGAAGACGGGCGACTTCAAGTGGAGCGAGTTCGGGTTGAAAATCCTCGGTGAGAAGTGGGTGGCGCATCACGGCGCGCACAAAAAGGAAGGCACGCGCAGTGTCTTTGAGACCGCGAACATGAAGCATCCGGTGCTGCGCGGTGTGGAGGAGATTTTTGGCACCACGGATGTCTATGCGGTGAAAAATCTGGACCTGAGCAAAGCGACCGTCCTGCTGCGTGGCGCGGTGACCGAGAGCCTGCATGACCGCTCCTACCCCGTCAAAGGACCGAAGAACGATCCCATGCAGGCGCTGGCCTGGTTGTTCGAGTACATCGCGCCAGATGGCAAAACGACGGGCAAATCCTTCTGCACCACCTTGGGTGCGTCCGTGGACTTCGTGGATGAAGACCTGCGTCGCCTCATCGTGAACGCCGCGCATCAACTCCTGGGCTTGGAAGTGCCCGCCAAGGCGGATGTGGCCTTTGTCGATCCCTTCAAGCCGACGAACTACTCGGCGCTCAAGAGCGATTACTACAAGCAGATCAATCTCAAGCCCGGCGACTTTGCCACGGGCAAGAGTCCGTCCACCGGCTTGCCCGGAGACAAAAAACCAGCCGCTGCTGCCAGCGAGCAGCCACCGCATGCGCCGAACGCCGAACCTCCTGCCGCGACGACCGCTCGCGCGCAAAACGTCGCGCCGCCGAGCAAGGGCGAGCGCATCGTGCTAGTGGGCAATGGCCTGGCCGAGCGTGACACCTGGTACAGCCGCATCGAGACGGAGCTGCAGCTTCGTTATCCGAGCCAAGACCTGTTCTTCCGCAACATGGGCCATGTGGGCGACACGCCGGGCTTCAGGCCGCATCCGGCACGCGTTTCGCAGTGGGCCTTCCCTGGCGCGGAGAAATTTCATCCCGACAAGCAGATCCACAACGGCAAGGGCTTCTACCCCACGCCCGACCAGTGGCTCACACATCTGAAGGCGGACACGATTGTCGGCTTCTTCGGCTACAACGAGTCTTTCGACGGCGCGAGCAAGGTGGGTAACTTTGAGGCTGAACTCGACGCCTGGGTCACGCACACGCTCAGCAAAGCCTACAACGGCAAGACCGCGCCGCGTGTCGTGCTCGTCAGCCCCATCGCGTATGAAGATCAGAGCGCGAAACGCGATCTGCCGAAGGGTGACAACGAAAACGCGAACCTGCTGCTCTACGCGGCCTCCATCGAGAAGGTCGCGAAGAAGCACAACCTCACATACATCGACCTCTTTTCGCCGACGAAGGCGTTTTATGCCAAGGGCGGCGACGCCTTCACCACGGGCGGTTTTGTGCCGACGGACGCTGGTTACGCTGAAGTCGCCAAAATGCTCGCCACCGGCATCTATGGCCACGCCAGCTATGAATCGAAGGCTGATCCGAAGCTTGTCCACGAGGCAGTGAAGGCGAAGGACTGGTTCTGGAACAACGACTACAACATCCTCAACGGCGTCCACACCCACGGCCAGCGCTACAATCCATATGGCCCGCAGAATTACCCGGATGAAGTGAAGAAGACCCGCGAGATGGCCGCGCTGCGCGATGATCTCGTCCGCGCGGTCGCCAGCGGCAAAACGACCGAATTGAAGGTCGATGACAGCAAGACGCACCCGCTTCCCGCCGTGCCGACGAATTACCAGCCGAGCGTGAAGAACGGCAGCGAGAAGTATCTGTATGGTGAGGAGGCGCTGAAGTCTCTCAGCGTGCCGGAAGGCTACAAAGTGGAGATGTTTGCCAGCGAGAAGGAATTCCCAAACCTCGCGAACCCGATGCAGATGAGCTTTGACAACAAGGGCCGCCTGTGGGTCGCCACGATGCCAACGTATCCGCACTATCGCCCCGGCGATGCATTGCCGAATGACATGCTGCTCATTTATGAAGACACGAATGGCGACGGCAAAGCGGACAAGGAAACCGTCTTTGCTGACAAGCTGCATCTGCCCATCGGCTTCGAGTTCGCGCCGGAGGGAGTCTATGTCTCGCAGGAGCCGAATCTCGTGCTCATCCGCGATACGAACGGCGACGACAAGGCCGACAGCACGGAGATCGTCCTCGGCGGCTTCGACACGCATGACACGCATCACGCCATCAGCGCCTACACCGCTGATCCGAGTGGTGCCTTTATGTTGTGCGAGGGCGTCTTCCTTCACACCAATGTCGAGACGCCCTACGGCCCCGTGCGCTGCGTGGATGGCGGCTTCTACCGCTACAGCCCGCAACGCGGCCACCTGGAGCGCACCATCCAGATGAGCATCCCGAATCCATGGGGCTTCGTGTTTGACCAGTGGGGTCAGGATTTCTTCCTCCACACCTCCGGCACCAGCATGAACTGGGGCCTGCCCGTCTCCGTGAAGCCCACCTTCGGCAGCAAGACGCCCTCCACCGCCGATCTCGTGCCGAAAGACCACAACGTGCGTCCGACGAGCGGCCTCGAAATCGTGAGCAGCCGCCATTTCCCCGACGAGGTGCAAGGCGACATCATTTATGCCAACGCCATCGGCTTCCTCGGCATCAAGCAGGTGAAAATCGAAGACGAAGGCACCGGCTGGAAGACCGCGCATCGCCACGATCTGCTCAAGAGCACCGACGGCAACTTCCGCCCCGTCGATCTCGAATTCGCGCCCGATGGCAGCCTCTACGTCATCGACTGGCACAACGTGCTCATCGGCCACATGCAGCACAACGCCCGTGATCCTCTGCGCGATCATGTGCATGGCCGCATCTACCGCATCACCTACCCGAGCCGTCCGCTCGTGAAAGCCGCGCCCGTCGCCGGAGCACCTGTGGCGGCTCTTTTGGAAAACCTCAAAGCTCCTGAGTTGCGCCAGCGCTACCGTACGCGTCGTGAGCTGCGCGCTCATCCAGCCAGCGAAGTCCTGCCCGCCGTCAAAGCCTGGGCCGCTGAACAAAAAGACACGCACGCCAAACTCGAAGCCCTCTGGACCACCTGGGGCCTCAATCAGACCGACGAAGGCCTGCTGCGTGAAATGCTCGCCTCCAGCGACTTCCACGCCCGCGCCGCCGCCGTGCGTGTGCTGCGCTACAACACGCACCGCATCGCCGATCACGTCGCCTTGCTGGAAAAGGCCGCGCAGGACGAACACGGTCGCGTGCGCCTCGAAGCCATCGTCGCCGCCTCATGGCTGCCAAACATCCCCGCCGCGAAAAACATCGTCGCCATCGCCTCGAAGCTCCCGCTCGACGATTGGAACACGAACGCCGCCAAAACGGCCGCTGACCGCCTCGCCGGCATCGCCGAAATCGTGAAGCCCGAGCATCCCGTCGTCCCCGCGCCCGCTCATCTGAGCGCCGAGGCGAAAAAACAGTTCACCGCAGGACAAGAAGTCTATTTCCGCGAAGGCCACTGCGTCACCTGCCATCAACCGAACGGTGCTGGCATCGATCCTGCCTTCCCGAGCATCGTGAGCAGCCCCTGGGTCACCGACGACCGCGACCGCCTCATCAAGATCGTCATGTACGGCCTCATGGGCCCCATCAAAGTCGGCGGCAAAGAATACAACGGCCAAGTGCCGATGACACCCTTCGCCGGCATGCTCAAAGATGACGAAATCGCCAACGTCCTCACCTTCGTCCGCAACCACTTCGGCAACAAAGCCGACCCCGTGACTCCCGCGCACATCAAGGCTATCCGCGATGCGAATCCGGGCCGCATGATGCTTTACACAACGGACCAGCTCCTCAAGGAGCATCCGATGAAGTAGAAAGACCACACAACGAACTTTCTGCATGCTGAAACTCGATGATCCACGTTGGGATACCCTTGAAGGTGGCTACCACATTCCCTACAACCCGGTGCCTGCACTGAAACGGCTCCAAGTTGCCAAATCTGCTGCGGCACAAAGCAAGGTGTACAAAGAGTTCTGGGAGGAACTACATCACCAGGGTGATCTGGGGGTTTGCTCATACGCATGCGTTCCTCAGCTAGTTCGAATAGCGCGGGTGAATCCGCCGAAGACATACGACTTCTTTGCTTTGATCACCGTGATCGAAGTCGAACGCCACGAGAAGGGCAACCCACGTATGCCCAGCTACCTCAAAGCGGAATACACGGAGGCGTGGAGCATTGTGTCCCAGTTGATCTCTTCCACGCCAGCATCGAGTTGGGATGTCACGGTTACACAAACAGCCTGCGCTGCATTGGCGGCCTCAAAAGGGCAACGAATTCTCGCCCGTGCTTATCTGGAGATGAATACAGATGGAGCTCTCCGTTTTCTCCGTGAGGAAACCGGATACGAGCCTTAGCCGGCCGCATGATGCTGACCATCTCCTCAAGGAGCATCCGATGAAGAAGCTTCCTGCGCATTTGCTTCAGGCGGAACTCACATGAGTTCCGCCACGAGAATCCGAATCACTTCTTTGCCACTTCCTTCACGCGAATGCGAATGGGGTTGGAATAGACGGCGAAGATGGCTTCTTTGGGAGCAGCCTTGGCCGTGAGGTCTTTGACGAGCTTGTCTGCGGCAGCTTTGGCGGCATCGGCAGCTTTGAGAGCAGTCGTAGCAGTTTTAACAAGCTCGGCCTTTTTCGGTGTGGCGTCGGCGTTGGCAACGTCGAGCTGCTTTTTGGCAACTGCTTGGGCTTCGATAGCTTTTTTGGCATCGGACTCAGCAGTGGTGAGCTCTTCGACGTTACGACGGACTTTCATCTTCGCGGGGCCTTGGAGGATGAAGCCGTAGTCGCCGGGGGCGAGCTTGAGGGCTTTCACATCGAGCGTGAATTTGCCTGCGACGGCTTTGGCGGCGATGTCGGCCTCGGGGGCTTTGGTGGCGTCTGCGATGAGGCCGAGGGCTTTGAACTTGAGCGCATCGGTGAACTCGGCGTGGCGGGTGACTTTGAGAGGGATCTCGAGTTTGGCGTCGGCAGCGACTTCGAGGATGTCGGTTTTCTCGGTCTGGACGAACGCGGGGGCGGTTTGCGCGCTCACACCGAGGGCGGGAGCGCCGGTGATGCGGTAGAGCGGGCTTTCCTTGGTCATGTCAGTCACGTTGTAGCTGACGAACTGGCTCTTGGTGATGCCGCTGAGCACACTGGCACCTGCTGGAGCATCGGCGGCAGCTTGAAACGCGATGTAGCCGAGTGACTGGCCTTTGCCGATGAAGCCGCCGAGGCAGGTGACGCCTGCGGGAAGGTTTTCGGCCTTCAATTCGATGGGTTCACTCAAGGCGTTGCGATTCGGCGCGACGACTTCGAGCGCGGCGATGCCGTTGCGCGGGACGTTGGAGCTGCCGGACTCGGCGGTCTTGGTTTTGGCTCCGGGCAGCACGGGATTGATGGCGATGAGCGCCGGAGGTTTCGGTGCTTCCTTGAGGATGCGCAGCTCAAACGGATGCGTGGTGCCGAAGGCGTCGTTCACTGTGAGGCGGAAGGTGCCGTCGGCCTTGGCCTCGTAAGCGTAGGAGGGATCGCGGTTGAGCACGGTGAGACTCGGCGCGGGTGTGATGGCGGGCGCGTCGGCCACCTCGGCTTGCGCGGTGAGTGTGCCGTCGGCCTTGAGGTTTTCGATGACGAGTTGCGGATCGGTGGGATGGCCGAGCTGATGCGAATGGACCTCGATGATGAACTTCTCGCCGGTTTTGAAGGCGAGATCGAAGCTGTGAGCAGCACCGAGCGGCAGGAAGGCGTCTTGAATGGTCTGGCCAATCTGAACGGGACGCACGGGGCCTGCTTTGCTGGCGAGACGAGCCGGAGGCGGCGTGGTGCTGAGCGTGACGCGATAGCTGTAGTCATCGCCGGGACGGAACATGAGTTCGTTCAAGCGGAGGCGGTAGGTTGAATCGGCCTTGGCGGTGAAAGTGAGCACGCCATCGCGCATGCGGGCGAGTTCACGGCCGGTGGGAGCGCTGACGGCGGCGAGAAGCTCCGTGCGCGTGTCGAAGCGGCGACCGCTGAAGGTGGCGGTGATCGTCTGGCCGTTTTTCGCGTCGAAGGTGAACCAATGCGGCGCGGCGGACTTGAAGACGCCTTGGATAACCGAGTTTAGAGCGACCTTGTGCGCCTTGTCGGCCTTGGTGTTCGTGCCGGGTGATTCGATGGTGTCGAGCGTGCTGATTTCAAACACGCGCGGATTGGAGACGCCGTAGCGACCGACGAAACGAAGATCGTAGAGCGCGGGCTTCAGATCGGCAGGCAGCGCGAGGCTGATGACGTTTGGCTTGGGGCTTTTGACGGGAATCGAGCGCTCATTGAGCAGAACGGCGATGGGCGCATCGAGATCCGTGCCGCGAAGCGTGAGTTCGACGGTCGTTCCGGCTTTGGAGCCGAGTGGAGCGATGCCGATGAGCGCGGGCGTGGGGAATGTGGCCTGGGAGAACGCTGAAGCAGCGCAAGCGACGAGGATGAACGGAACGATATGAAATGCAGAATGGCAGCGAGACATGGAACGAGTGTTCATGGGCATTTGGCAGGTCCTGAGTTGGATTTTGGAAGGCGGATGAGGGCATCCGCGCTCCGCATGAAGAAGCGCTCTCGATCAATGATTGAAGAGGAACTCCTTCGTGTTCAGCAGCGCCCACAAGATGTCCTCATAAGCCTCTTTTTTGCCTTTAAAGGCTTCGTCGCCGGTTTTGCCGGTGGTTTTCTTGTCGAGATGCGCATGGGCGAATTTCACTTCGTCAGCGTTGGGTTCGCGGCTGAGGGCGATGTGGTAGAGATCGGTGATCTTGTCGTCGTCGGGGCGGGCGTCCTTCGTCAGCATGTCGGCGCGGCCATTGCCACGAGAGAGCTGGGTTTGGATGTCCGCGGCATTCAGCAGGTGGAGGCTCTGCGCGAGGCTGGCCTCTTGTGTGCGCTCGCATTCGCAGGCGCTGGATGAATCGGGGCGACCGAAGACGCTGAGGAAGTAGGTGCTTTGGTTGTAGCTGTTGTCAGGCAGCGCGACGGCGCGGGTTCCAGGAGCCTGACCGGCGAAATTGCTTTCGACATCAAGCAGCGTGTTGACAGCGTCGTAGAGGACCTCGGCATTGAGACGCTTCGGATAGTAGCGGCTGAAATTTTGACGGTCCTTGGCGTTGTGCGTGTTCGGCACGGCGCTGAGCTGATACGTCGTGCTCGTGACGATGGTGCGAATGAGTTTTTTCATGTCGTAGCCGCTTTTCACGAAGTCGGCGGCGAGGGCGCTGAGCAGCTCAGGATTCACAGGCGGATTCGTTTCACGCATGTCGTCCTCGGGCTCGACGAGGCCGCGATTGAAGAAGTGCTTCCAGTAACGGTTCACCAGCGTGTGGGCGAAGAAGGGATTGTCCTTCGCGCTCATCCACTCGGCGAGGGCGTGACGCGGATCTTGCTCGGGTTTCAGCTTCAAAGCGCTGCCGCCGAGGCTGGTGGGCATGACATTTTCCTTCGTGCGGATGTTCTGCGTCTGCGCGATGCCGCGTTTGTGGAAGATGGTCTCCTCGCCGATGAAGGTGGAGGGCTTGCGTGACACGTTGCTGAAGAAGGCGGCGAAGCCGTAGTAGTCCTGCTGGCTCCATTTCTCGAAGGGATGATGGTGGCACTGGGCACACTGCATGCGCGTGCCGAGGAAGAGCTGCGCCACGTCCTCCATCTGCTGCTTCTGCTCCTTCACCTGACGATACCAAGCAACGGGCGGGTTCTGTTCGAGATCGCCTGCGGCGGCGACGACTTCGCGCACGAACTGGTCGTAGGGTTTGTTGTCCGCGATGCTATCGCGAATCCACGAGTAGAAGAGGTAACTGCCACGCGCAAAGGTGGGCTGCGTGCGCTGGTTGCGCAGCAGGGCGCTCCACTTGTTGGCGAAGTATTCGGCGTATTCCGGGCTGTCGAGCAGGCGGTCGGTGAGCGCGGCACGCTTGTTGGCATCTTTGGAGGCCATGAAGTCCTTCATCTCTGCGGCGGTGGGCAGACGGCCGGTGAGATCGAGCGTGAGGCGGCGGACGAAAGTGCCGTCATCGGCGATGTCGGACGGCGGCATGCCGATGGTCTTCAGCTTCGCGAAGACGAGATCGTCCACGAAATTGCTGACTGCGGGAAGTTGATCGACTGGAGCACCGAGCGGCACCGTCGCGCGGAAGGTTGAGACTTTGCCCTGATAGCGCACCATCACGGCGACATCGCCCGGCAGATCAAAGAGCTGCACGCGGCCGGTTTCGGTCGTCTCGGCCATCGCTTTTTCGTTCGCCTCATACAGGGCGCGTTTGGTGACATCGCGCGTGCTGCCGTCGGTGTAATGGGCGGTCACTTTGAGCTGCTGCGCGCCTTTGAGCGGCATGGTGAGCTTTGAGGGTTCGACGCTGATGCTGGCCATCTTCGGATCGGTGTCCTTGCCATAGGGCATGCCCTCGCGAATCCAGCGGGTGATGTCGGCGTAGTCCTCGGAGTTCGGATCGAGCTTCTTGCCGCCGCCGTGGGGCAACTGAGCGGTGCCTTTGGTCAAAAGCAGGCTCTGCTCCGGCGATCCCGGAAACACACGACGGCCACGCGCTTCCTTCACGATGTGCTCATAGTCTTCCTGCGGCTCAAAGCCGAGCAGCGAGAGCTTGAAGCCATTCTGCCCGCCCGATTTGCCATGGCAGCCGCCCGAGTTGCAACTGCCCTTCGTGAGGATGGGAACGATGTCGTTCGCGAAATTCAGCGGACGCGGTGCATCGGCAGCAAAAGCCGAGGAAGACGCGAGGGCGGCGAGGAGGGTGAGGCGTGGCAGGTTCATGACGGCGAGAACCTACGGGCTGAGAATGGGAATCTTGTCGGCGGAAGAACAGTCCTGTGTTCAGTCTGAGGAATGTTTGAGTTTGTTTGGACGGCTCAACCCGGTCACGAGTCGAATGTAGCCGTGCGCTCCCAAGACAACGCGGCAAGGAAGGCCTCCACGGAATCTGCCAGGATCACGATTCGTTCTGGCTCCTCGGGGTCCGCCATGAGCACCTGATTTGTCTCGTTCTCACCCGGTTTCAGGAAGACCCAGCTTTCATCATCGGCGGTGGCAAAAGGCACAATGTCGTAAGGCAGGTCGCTCTTCCCGGCTGGCACCAGGTAGTCGCGTTGCAAAGGTTCTAAGCATTGGAGCTCCGCGACGGCATCCTTCTCCGGAAAATCAGCAATAGCCTGCACCCTCTGCTCATCCTGGTAGAGCTTTTGCAGTGCGTCAGGAACCGGGCGGCGCAGATGCTCCGCGTAAAACGCCCAGTCTGGATGCAGCAGTGCTTCTTGACGGGCCTGCTCGGCTTTCTCGATTTCACGCCTCGTCTGTCCCTCGCCCATCAGCGCCTGTCGCAGGACGAACACTCCAAAAGCGGTCATTCCCGCAAAGACCAGCAGTCCCGGCACATTCTTGAGCATGGCGAAGTCCGCTTTCACCACGGCTGACCAGACCGCCAGCGCGATCACAGCCAGGCCGGTGACCATACAGAGAATGCCAAAACAACCCAGAGGAGAGATCACCAGCACGCGCACCACCATGCCGATGATGCCACGCGGATTTTCAAAATGGATCTCCTCACGCGCAAGCCTCGCGGTGATGAACAACGCCACCGGTCCGATCAGAAACATCCAAGCGCAGGCCGCGATGGACAGCCATTCGGGGAAGGCCTTGCCGAAACGGAACCACAGGGCCGAGATCGTGATGAACAGCGTCAAAACGCCGAGAAATGCTTTGGTGCGTGGCATGTAGGCCTCGGTAGCACATGCGCAAGTCTGGTCAAACCAGCTCCGCCATCGGCAGATTGCCATCCACGAGATACTGCGGCCGGCCGGTCAGATCGGTAAGCGTGGCTTTCGTCACGTCGATGCCCATCTGCTTGTACAGCGTGGCGAAGACCTCGCCGAAGGCGACGGGACGGTCGGTGGGTTCGCCGGCGTGCTTGTCGGTTGCGCCAATGACTTGTCCGTGGCGCATGCCGCCGCAAGCGAGCAGCGCGGAGGCGACACGCGGCCAGTGATCGCGGCCGCCTTTGTCGTTGATCTTCGGTGTGCGGCCGAATTCGCCCCAAACGACGACAGAGACATCTTTGTCGAGGCCGCGCTCGTGCAGATCGGTGATGAGTGCGGTAAGCCCGGCGTCGAGCAGCGGCAGATCTTCGCGAAGCTGGCCGAAGTTGTTCGAATGATAGTCCCAGCGGCTGAAAGCGAGCGTCACGACGCGTGCACCGGCTTCCACAAGGCGACGCGCCATCAAGAAGTGGCTGGTGAGGCGCGGGCCGCCGTCGTCGCGGTTGCGGTTCTCGCCCTTCCCGTAGCGCTCGACGATGCGCGGGTCTTCGCGGCTCAAATCGAGGGCGTGGAGCAGCTTGGGACTCGTGAGTACATTGAGCGCCTGCTCATTGAAGACATCCACGCCGCCCATGAGGCCGGTGGCGTCGAGATCGCGGCGCAGATTGTCGAAACTGCTCAGTAGTGTCTTGCGATCGCCAAGGCGGTCGAGCGTGATGCCATTGAGCGACATGTCCTCCGTGCCGCCGCCGCGATTCGGCTGGAAAGGCGCGTGCGCGACGCCGAGGTAACCCGGCTCGCCGGTGCGTGCCCAAGGCATGTGACCCATCTTGGGCGCGAGGCCGACAAACGCGGGCATCGCGGGATTCACGCTGCCTTCGAGCTTGGAGACGATGGAACCCATCGACGGCCAGCCACCGGGCGGCTGACGTTTCGCACTGCGGCCGGTGAGACACTGGAAGGCATCATGACCACTGTCGCAGTCGGCCAGCGAGCGGATGAGCGTGCATTTGTCCATCATCTTGGCGAGACGCGGCAGGTGCTCACAAATTTGGATGCCAGGGACGTTGGTGGAGATGGGTTTGAACTCGCCGCGAATCTCGCTCGGCGCGTCCGGCTTCAAATCAAACATGTCCTGGTGCGACGGGCCGCCCGGCAGGAAGACCATGATCACCGCCTTGTGCGACTTGCCCGCCTTCTGCGCCGCTTCGGCACGCAGCACATCATTCAACGACATCCCGCCCATGGCGAGTCCGCCGATCTTGAGGAAGTTTCGACGCGACACGCCATCGCAGAAACCGCCGCTGGATTTGGAATAGATGGAGAGCATGGCCGCTAACCTACGGCGGCAGGGTCACGTCTCTTGCCAGACCGGTGACATGGCCCGCGTTTGCTCCCGAGTCATGAGCGGACTGATCGGACACACCATGTATGGCATCCTCGCGGCGAAAGCGGCGAAGGGTCGCGGGCTGCCGATCACACCGATCATCGAGCGGCATCTGCCGAGCTTCCTGTGCGGTGCCTATCTTGGTTGTGACATCCAAGTGATGCCAGAAGCCGTCTGTGTCGATACCGGCCGTGAAGTTGGCTTTGGCACCGTTCCTCTGGAGAAAAGTCCGCTCACTGGCGGTGTGGTGAGGCCGTGGGTGCTCGTGCAGGACGGGCAAATGTATCGACCCAAGCAGATCCACGAGCTGTTCTATGGCCGTGCGCATCTCGTCTTCGGCTGGGCCAAGCCAGACGTAAGCCTGCGCGTGCCGTGGGATCATCTCGCGGACTACTGCGCGCTCGCGATTCGCGATGACATGACCTCCGAGCGTGGTCTCGCGTATGCCTTGGGCTGGATGGTTCACATCGTCGGCGATTCGCTCATCAAATCGGTCCAGCCCGGCATTCGCATGCATTTGCTCGACGGCGTTTACACACCGCGAAACCGCATCGTTCAGGACCAGTTCACGTTTCACACGATTGGCGGTGAACTGGGTGTCGATTGGCCCAAAACTTTCCGTGACATGGCCGCGACGCCCGTGGAGGCGATCCAGCCGCACTACATGCGCATCGGCGAGAAGCTTGGAGATCTCGGCAAACTGTTCGATGAGGGCTGGAAGCCCGAGTTGCAGCCGCTGCTGGCCGCCGTGCTGACCGAGAACCGCCGCTGGCTGCAGCATCACACCGAAGATGTGCTGCGTGTGGCGCAGCGTGACAGTGAAGAGGCAAAACGCGTCAGCGGTGGCCTGGATCATGCAAAAATGATCCAAATCGCCGAAGCAGCGGGCATGCGCCGCACGTTGGTAACGATTGCCGAGCAGTGCGCTGATTTGATCGAGCAGGTGGTGATGCAGGTGCCGGAATGGCGTGGACTGCCGCGCAAGCCGTCGAACGAATGGAGCGAGTTGAAAAGCCAATGGCGTGTCGAATGAGCGCGGCAGCGGCTTGGAGTGCTCCAGCCCTCTGGAGCTTTTCGCAGGCCATGAGGCGCTCGAAAGCGGCGGAGGGCCGCCGCACTCCAAAACGCTGCCGCGAATCAGGTCAGCCCGTTGATCGGCGAGCCCATGTAGAGCGTGTGCGGCCGGCCGGTGAAGTCTTTCCAGATCGTCTCGCGGGGCAGGCCGAGGGCTTCGTAGATGGTGGCGGCGAAGTTTTCGGGCGTCTGGGCGTCGCTGATGGGATAGCCGCCGATTTTGTCGGTCTCGCCGATGACGCGGCCTCCTTGGATGCCGCCCCCCGCGAGCAAGATGCTCTGCGCGTGGCCCCAGTGATCCCGCCCTGGCAGCGCGGTGGCGGAGATGCTCTTGATTTTCGGCGTGCGGCCAAATTCGCCGCCCATGACGATGAGTGTTTCATCAAGCTGGCCGCTGGCGTCGAGATCTTCGATCAAGGCGCTCACGGCCTGGTCCATCGGAGGCAGCAGGTAGTTCTTGAGGTTGCCCCATGCGGCCTGATGCGTGTCCCAAGTCTCGTTGTTGCCCAGATTCACCTGCACCATGCGCACACCGCTCTGCACGAGATTTTTGGCCATGAGCAGCGACCAGCCGTAGCTGTGGCGACCATAACGGTCGAGCAGCTTGGGATCGACTTTCTCCAGACTGAAGGCGTCATGCACCTTGCGATTACTCAGCAGGCCGATGGCGGCCTGGCGTGTGGAATCAAAGGCTTCATCGCCCGCCAGCTCGGTGAGGTTCTGCGTCTGCTTTTCGAGCGAGTCTCGCAGCGAAACTCGATCCATCACACGGTCGAGTGTCAAACCCTGTGGCAGGGAGAGATGCGGCGCTTGAAAGCGCAGCTTGTCGTCGGTTTCAAAGCCACGCTCATGATGAAACAGATACTGCGGATAGGCCCCATAGTGCTTTGGATGATACGGCGACATTTCCAAGAACCACGGATCATGCTGCGCACCGAGCGTGCCTGCAAACTGACCTGCGAGCGTGCGTCCTTCGCGATGCACGAGTTTATCCGGCAGCACGATGGCGGGCGGAAGGTTGTCTCGGCGTTTCGGCAGCAGTGCCGTGGCGAGCGCGGCGATGCTCGGGTGATCCGATTTTTGCGGCTTGGCAGGACTGAAGCCCAGCGGCGCGTCCGTGCGGCCTGTGAGCATGATGTGATGCCCAAGCGAGTGATCGCTGCTGCCATGCGTGAGCGAGCGCACGAGGGACCACTTTTTTGAAATCCGTGCGAGATTCGGCATGTGCTCGCAGATGTGCAGGCCTGGCGTGCGCGTGCGGATGGGTTTGAACTCACCGCGATACTCCATGGGCGCGTCCGGCTTCATGTCGAAGCTGTCCTGCTGCGCCAGGCCACCGCTGAGGAAGATGTAAATCACTGACTTGGCCCGCGCAGGCTGCGTCGCCGCAGTCATGGCCTGCAAAGCCGTGAGATGATTCATCCCGAGGCCCAGCAAACCGACCGCGCCAGCCTGAATCATATCACGGCGGCTGACGGGATGGGCTGGATGCGGGAATGACATGCGCATCGAAATACGCCCGGCTTCCGCCCAGCCTTTCCGAGCACGTTACTTTCGGTTCCACGCACCCAGCTTGACCTTGTAGTCGGCAGCAGAGGATTCCGCGCTCTTTTGCCGCAAAATCTTGGTCACCACAATCACGCCGTCTTGAATGACCACTCGAAGATCGGCTTCATCGCCTTCTTTGAGCGCCAATCCTTCTGGGATGGTCGTTTTGATCGGATACATGCAACATTCATAAGCCCTGCAAACGTCGCGGGCAAGCCACGTCTCCGCCTCAAATCAGCTCCGGCATCGGCTGCCAGCCATCGACGAGATACTGCGGACGACCGGTCAGGTCGTTGAGCGTGGTCTTCACGGTGTCGATGCCCATGTGCTTGTAGAGCGTGGCGAAAACCTCGCCGAAATGCACGGGGCGCTCGGTGGGTTCGCCGCCGAGTTTGTCGGTGGCACCGATGACCTGGCCGGTGCGCAAACCGCCACCGGCAAGCAACGCGCCGCCGACACGCGGCCAGTGATCACGACCGCCGTCTTTGTTCACGATTGGCGTGCGGCCAAACTCGCCCCAGGCGACGACGGCCACGTCTTTGTCGAGTCCGCGCTCGTGCAGATCCTCAACGAGGGCACTCATGCCTTGATCGAAGAGCGGCAGGTGGCGAAGGAGCTGCGGGTAATTGTTGTCGTGGAAGTCCCAGCGGCCGAAATTCAGCGTCACCACACGCGCACCGGCTTCGACGAGGCGGCGGGCGAGAAGGAAGTGCTCCAGATTCATCGGCGCACCGTCGCCGTAGTTTTTCGGATCGCCTTTGCCGTAACGTTCGCGCGTTTTGACGGTCTCCTTGCTCAAATCGAGCGCGTTGAGCAGCTTGCTACTGGTGAGAACGTTCAACGCCTGCTGGTTGAAGGCGTCCATGCTGCTCACGAGTCCGCTGGCGTCGATTTCGCGACGGAATTGGTCAAAACCCATGAGCAGCGAGCGGCGGTCCTCGAGGCGGTCGAGCGTGATGCCGTTGAGCTGGAGATCCTCCACACCCGCACCATTCGGACGGAAGGCGGAGTGCGTGTTGCCGCAGTAACCTGGATGCCCCGGCGAGCCGTAGGGCGGATGACCGGCCTTGGGCGCGAGGCCGACGAAGGCAGGGATCGCGGGATCAGCCTGGCCATTGAGCTTGGAAATGACTGAGCCGAAGGAAGGCGGATCGGAAAGGCGGCCGGTGGGAGCATTGCCACCGTTCGGAGGCGGCGCTTTGCCGGTGTAGCAGATGAAGCTGTCATGCGCGCCATTCGGCGAGCCCCACATGCTGCGGATCGGCACCAGCTTGTCCATGATCTTCGCCAGACGCGGCGCGTGCTCGGAGATGTGGATGCCGGGGACGGCGGTCTTGATGGGTTTGTAGGGGCCGCGAATCTCCAGCGGCGCGTCCATCTTCAAATCATACATGTCCTGATGCGGTGGAGCGCCGCACATGTAAATCATGATCACGGACTTGAAACTGCGTCCGGTACGTGCCTCCGCCTCGGCCTTGAGCAACTCCGGCAACGACAAGCCGCCCATGGCGAGACCACCGATGCGCAGGAAGTCGCGACGCGAGACGCCGTCGCAGAGTTTGCCGTGGGATTTGCCGGAGAGGGTGAGCATGGGGACGCCAAAATAAGCACCGAACGTGCCGGAACTATCAGCAAAACCGCGTTAAGTGCCGGTCATGCGCCGCACGCTTCTTTTCTTCATGTTTCTCACCGTTGCCGCCTCCGCCACTGATTTGAAATGGTCACAACTGCCGCCGCTGCCTGATGAACGAGGCTTCGCGGGTTCCTTCGCCGGTGTGAGCGGCGGATCGCTCATCGTGGCCGGGGGCACGCATTTCATCGACAAAATGCCGTGGGAAGGCGGAACGAAGCTCTGGTATGACACCGTCTTCGCACTCGACAAACCAGACGGCTCATGGCGCATCCTCGGCAAGCTGCCGAAACCGAATGGCTATGGTGTGAGCATCACCACGCCGGAAGGACTCGTCATCGCGGGCGGTGGGAATGCGACGGAGCATTTTCGCGAGGTGTTCTGGCTCGACAACAACGTGGCGCTACCACCCCTGCCGAAGCCTTGCGCGTTCATGGCGGGCGGCGTGCTGGATGATGTGATCTACATCGCCGGTGGCATCGAAACACCCACGGCAACGAGTGCGCTGAACACATTCTGGTCGCTGCATTTGAAGAAACTCGGCGCCCAATGGCAGGAACTGCTCCCCTGCCCCGGCAAACCGCGCATTTTGAGCTGCATGGCCGCTGCGAACGGCGCGGTGCATCTGTTTAGCGGCGCGGCACTGAAGCCCGGACCTGACGGCAAACCGGAGCGCGAGTGGCTGAACGATGCGTGGGCCTACAAACCGGACGCAGGCTGGAAAAAACTGCCCGACATGCCCCGCGTGGCCGTGGCCGCGCCGAATCCAGCTCCGGTGGTCGATGACAAAATTCTGATCATCGGCGGTGATGATGGCGCGAACGTGAATTTCGAGCCGAAATCGAAGCATCCGGGCTTTCCGCGTGATGTGTTGGTTTTTGACCTGAAAACGCATTCCTGGTCAAAATCGGCCCAAGTGCCGTTCTCGCTCGTCACCACGAATGCCGTGCTCTGGAACGATCAAATCGTGATTCCAGGCGGCGAAGCGCGGCCGGGGGTTAGATCGCCGCAGGTTTGGGGCGCATCTCTTCGCTTGAAACCTTGAGCGTGAAACTCCAATGCAAGAAGCATGAGCCGCAACATCCTGATCACTGGCGCGAATGGGGCGCTGGGCCTCGCCATCGCTGAATATTTCCTCACGAAGGAGGCGGACTGCCGCGTGTTTTTGGGCGTGCGTGAGCGCCGTGAGAAGGCGCAGGAGCTTGCCGGGCGATTTCCGGGACGTACGGATCTGATCACGCTCGAAATCACCTCACCGGAAGCGTGGCAGGCTGCCCTGACAGAAATCGAGGGCAAAGGAGCGCCGCTCGGCGTTTTGATCAACAACGCCGGCTTCCACGAAGACGCGCTGCTGGCGAACATGTCGCAAGATCAATGGTCGCGCGTGCTGGATGCGAACCTGAACGCGGTCTTTCACGGCTGCCAGGCGGTGCTGCCGGGGATGATGCGCCAGCGGCAGGGGCGCATCGTCAACATCGCCTCGCTCAGCGCCATCTCCTCACCTGCCGGGCAGACAAACTACGCGGCGGCGAAGGCAGGTGTGATCGGCCTGACGCAAAGTTTGGCGAAGGAATCCGCCCGCATGGGCATCACGGTGAACGCGGTCTGCCCAGGCTACATTGAGGGGGGCCTGCCCGCCGACTGGACGCCGGAGCACCTGAAAGCGCTCAAAATGCAGCTCCCGATGCGCCGTTTTGCGAAACCTGCCGAGGTGGCGGCGGCGGTTTTCTTTCTTGCCAGCGCAGAGGCGAGCTATATCACTGGAACAAGCCTCAAAATCGACGGCGGCATGCTTTAAGCTCTCCCCGTCGCCTCCCAAAACGTAATCCCCAGCATGCCCACCCGCCAGCGCCTCAAGGAACTCATGATCAGCGAGCTGATGCTCGACATGTCGGCAGATGACATCGGCGATGACACCCCGCTCTTCGGCCCTGCGGGAGTCGGGTTGGACTCCGTGGATGCCCTTCAGCTCGTGGTGATGATCGAGAAGCACTTCGGTTTCAAAATGGCCGACCAGGAGCAGGCGAAGCGCATCCTGCACAGTGTGAACACGATCGCCGAGGCCGTGGACCAGAAAGCGGCGGCCTGATTTCCCTGCCCCAGCTTTTTGAAACGCCTGATCTCCATCTCCCTTCGTCTGCTCATCAGCGGCGTGCTGCTCGCGCTGTTGTTTCGCGAGCATGATCTCATCGCCGACATAGCGCCGCGTTTTCGCGCCCTGCTGACAAACTGGCCGTGGATGCTCGCCGGGATCGTGTTCGCGTTCCTTTCGCTCTTTCTGACCGCCACGCGCTGGCACATTCTCCTGCGCGGCCTGGTACCGCATCTGCCGTTTGGCATGGTCTTGCGCGCGGAGATCGTCAGCGCCTTTTTCAACATCAGCTCCGTCGGCGTGGTCGGCGGGGACACTTACAAGATCATGTCTCTCTCGCGGCGTCTGCCGGGAAAAGCGATACCGGTGAGCGTGTCGCTGGTGCTGGATCATCTCGCGGGGCTGGTCTCTGTGGCGCTGCTCTTTCTCGGTTGCATGCTGGCGGTGCATTCACGCTGGCAGGAGTTCGGCCAGGATGTGCGGCTGCTTTTCACGGGCTATGGCATGTATGTCGGCGGTGGGGTCGGCGGGATGGCGCTCACGTGGATTTCCTTCAAACCAAACGTGCTCGCCTGGGGAAAACGCACCTTCCCCCGCACGTTCGGCCATCCCAAGTTTGCCCGCATCCTCACCCGCATGGGGCAGGTGAACGAGGTCTTCACGCTGCTCTGGCGGCGCATGCTCTCCGCCACGGTGGTTTCCACCGGCATGCATGTGGCGTTTTTCATGAGCTTCTACTGCGGCCTGCGTGCCGTCGGAGGCGCGGCTCCGCTTCTCGATGTGCTCACCGCGATGCCGATTGTGGACGCGGCCGCGTCGTTGCCGGTCTCCATCTCGGGCCTCGGTGTGCGCGAGCGCACCTTCGAGGCGCTGCTCGCAGGACTGGCGGGCGTGCCCGAAGCGGTGGGCATTTCCGCCTCGCTCGCCGGCTGGATGTTCAATCTGTTCTGGGGAGTCGTGGGTGGAGTGCTGTTCCTGCGTTCCAAGCACACGCAAATCATCGCACCTGAGGCGCGAACTGCATGAGTTCACCACCGCGCATCGCCATCTCACTCGGCGCGTCCTTCATGGGCTACGCCACGCATGCGGGGTTCATGGCGCGTCTCCATGCTCTCGGGGTGCGTCCTGTCGCCCTGGCAGGGGCTTCCGCAGGCGCGATCACCAGCGGCCTGTATGCCGCAGGACTGGAGCAGGAGGCGATCCGGCAGACGGTGCTCAGCCCGCGTCTGTATCTCGCCTTTGCCAGCCGCACCAAATGGATCTGGCATCAGTTCGTGAATGTGTTCAAGCATCGCCATCCCGGCTTTCTCGATCCCAAAGGCGCCATCGCCCATTTTGAATCGCTCGTCGGCACGCGAAGCATCGAATCGCTCACCGATCCGAAGCTCATGATCACCCTCAGCGACCTCTCCAAGAACGAGACCCTCTTCGCCAGCCGCGGACCGCTCGCCACCGCCATGGCCGCCAGCTCATGTGTGCCCATGCTTTTTTCTCCGTTGGAGTTCGATGGTCGCATGTGTACTGACGGCGGCGTGGCCCATGAAACACCGGTCGATCCGTGGTTCAAAGATGAATCCATCGATCACATCGTCATGCACCGCATCACACAGCCTCAGGGAAAGCCTCCACTGATGCTCCCCGGGCGTCTGCTTGACACCATTGCCGCCTCCCATGAGTCCATGACCCGTCAAATCCTGGCCGACCGCATCGAGCTTGCCCGCCTGCACGGCAAGAAGCTCACGCTCATCACCACCACGCATCCACGCCCGTCACCGCTGTTTCCGGGTCGATTGAAAAACTGCTACCAGTTGGGCGAGGACACGGCGCAGAAGCTGTTCGACACGGAGCTGTCCCAACTCCTCTGATTAAAGCGTGCGCAGCATCGCCAGCGTTTCGGCGAGCTGCTTGTGGCCTTCCTTGGCACTGAGGCGCGGAAACTTGCCCTGGATCATGACGAACTTGCCGTTGCGCGTGAGCATGAGCTTGCGGTCCTTGATTTCGATCTCGCTGATGCCGGCGTGCGCGGCGGCGAGGCGCATGGAGGCGCAGGTGAGGAGGTTCTGCACGGCGTGGGGCAGTTTTTCGCCAAACTGATCGCGCCATTGCGCTTCGAGCTCGTCGAGTTCTTTGCGCGTCATGATCTCGCCAAGCTGGCGATACGCGGTGATGCGCAGTTTGAGATCCTCGATGAAGGATGAAGGCAGGAAGGCGGGCGTAGCCGTTTTTTCGGCCTGGAGCATCAAGGCCTCGCTCATCACGAGGAAATCAGCGCGCAGGCCGACCTCGACAGGACGCGCCACGCGGCGTCCCTGCATGCGAGCAACGCTTTGCTTGAGCATCTGGCAGTACAGATCAAATCCGACGGCGGCGATGTGCCCGCTCTGCTCGGTGCCGAGCAGATTGCCCGCACCTCGAATCTCCAGGTCACGCAACGCGATCTTGAAGCCGCTACCAAGGCCGGCGTATTGCTTGATCGCGTTCACACGCTTGCGCGCATCACCCGCGGTCACGGCGTCGCGTGGAAGAAGCAAATAGGCGTGTGCTTGAACACCGCCACGGCCCACACGACCGCGAAGCTGATACAAATCGGCCAGGCCGAAGCGATCCGCGCGGTCGATGATGATCGTGTTCGCGTTCGGGATATCGACGCCGCTCTCGATGATGGTGGTGCAGACGAGCACATCCGCGTCGCCATCAACAAAGGTGTGCATCACGTCTTCGAGCATCTCCTCGTGCATCTGGCCGTGGCCGACGATCACGCGCGCGCGCGGACACAGCTCGCGAATGCGTTGTGCCGTCTTCTCGATGGTCATCACACGGTTGTGAAGGAAGAAAACCTGCCCGCCGCGGTCGATTTCGATCTCGACGGCCTCTTTAATGATACGGTCGTCATACGGACAGATCATTGTCTGCACGGCCTGCTTGTTCGGCGGCGGCGTCTCGATGGTGCTCATGTCACGCATGCCCATGAGAGCGAGATACAGCGTGCGTGGAATCGGCGTGGCGCTGAGCGTGAGCACATCGACGAGGCGGAACAGGTCTTTGAATCGCTCCTTGTGCTTCACACCGAAGCGCTGCTCCTCGTCGATCACCGCGAGGCCCAGGTTCTTGAACTGAACGTCTTTGGAGATCACACGATGCGTGCCGATGACGATATCGACCGTGCCTTCGGCGATTCCGCGCACAATTTCGCGTTCGCGGTTGGCCGGTGTGAGACGGCAGAGCATTTCCACGGTCACGGGGAACTCGCTCATGCGCTGGCGGATGTTTTCCGTGTGCTGGCGGGCCAGCACGGTTGTGGGCACGAGGATCGCCACCTGACGACCGCCCATCACAGCTTTGAACGCGGCACGGATCGCCACTTCCGTCTTGCCAAAGCCGACATCGGCGCACAGCAGGCGGTCCATCGGCTTCTCCGCCTCCATGTCGCGTTTGATCTCCTCCGCGCAGTGGAGCTGGTCCGGTGTTTCGCGGTAGAGGAATGATTCCTCGAACTCGACCTGCCATTTCGTGTCCGGCGGATGCGAGTACGCCTTCAGCGTCTGCCGCTCCGCCGCCACGCTGAGCATGCGTGCGGCGAAATCTTCCACGCTCTTCTCCGCGTTCTTGCGCGTCTTCTGCCAGCGTGCCTCGCTGAGCTTGCTCAAGGCCGGCGCCTTGCCGCCGACACCCACGTAACGCGTGACCATGTGCGCATGCGCCACCGGCACAAACAGCTTCGCACTATCCGCGTAATGCAGCACGAGCACTTCCTCCCGCTTGCCCGAATCACGCACTTCGACACCGCCGTAGCGCGCCACACCGTGCTCCGAATGCACCACGGTGTCGCCTTCACGCAGATCGCGCATGACATCCCGCGCTTTGCGCAGCACCTCGGCCTCATCCAACTTCGAGCCACGCACGCGGCGGATCTGCTGATGCCTTCCAAAAATCTCCGCGCCGGTCAGGACGGCCAGTTTTACCGCTGGAACAGTGAAACCGCGATAGAGCAGGCCCAGCTTTGTCTCCAACGAGGACGGCAGCCCGCTTTGCAACTCGGCGAAACGCTCACGCTCAGCCTCGTTGTGGAAGAAAATCACCGAGCGCCAGCCCGCCTCGTGCCATTCGCGAATCTGCCGGGAGAAATGCTCTCGCCTCGCTTCATGCAGAACGAAATCAGACGCATCGAAGACGCCGAGCGGATTCTCGTGAATCGCCGTGGAGAAGTCCTCCAGCCCCTCCACTGGCGCGGCGGAGCTGAGAATGCTCGCATGCACCGTCACATCGCCCTCGCAGTCGATGGTGACGATGAAATCGTCCTGCCGCAGATGCTCGCGCACCAGCGCCGCATCCTCCGCATTCTCATTCATCTGCACCATCACCCCCACACGGTCGAGACGCTTGATGGAGGATTGATTGTGCAGGTCAAAGGCACGGATGGATTCGATCTCGTCATCGAAAAACTCCAGCCGCAGTGGCTCCTCCGCCTGCCAGGTGAAAAAATCCACGATGCCGCCGCGCCGGGCGAATTGACCGCGTTCGGTCACCACAGGCACACGTTCGTAACCAGCCTCACCCAATTGACGTAGCAGCGCCTCCACATCGAGCTTGGCACCGACCTCCAGCGTCTGGCGCTGCGTCTCGATCTCCGCCAGCGCAGGCACCTGCTCGTCGAGACTGTCGGCGCACAACACCATCACAGGCGAATCGCCCTCCATCATGCGCCCCAGCACCCCCGCACGCTCCGCCAGCAGTTCGGGATCTGCCAGAGCGTCATTCACGACATGCCCGAGACGCGGAAAATATAACGCCGGGCACTGCCACACACCGAGCTCGGCATGCACATGATCCTGCGTCTTCACATCCGCGCAGAGAATCCACACGCGGCGGCCAGGGTGCGCCTTTTCCGCATGCCGCACCATCAACGCAGCCGCAAAGCCGAAGGCCTGCGGCGTCACATGATCCAGAACAAGTTTTTCCTCACCCAGCCTGCGCTGAAACTCCGCCACAGCCAGTGTCATATCCACGAGGCCGAGCGCATCCCCCCGCGCACGCCCGGACGGGGGTGGTGGTTGACGATTCGCAGCCTTCTTCACGCCGCGGGGTTTGGGGGCACGCTTGACGGGATCCAAAACAAAGCGCCGGGTGGTGACACCCGGCGCTGCAATCAGCGGATAATGCTGGAAAGATCAATCGCGAAGAAGCGCGGCTATTTGTTGTTCGTGCTGGAGCCATTCGCACTCGGTTTGCCCACGGCTGCGGCTAGGAGGTCGTCCTTGGTGGCGTATTTGTGTACTTCGCGGTCATTCTTGTCAAAGATGCGCACCACGAGGCCGCCCATGCCATCCGCCTGCCGGTTCTTGTTGCCGCCGATATAGTAGTAATCACCTCGGAGCTCTTCTTTGTGGAGCACGATCTCGGTCGTATCCACCGTGGCGCTTGAGGAGCCAGGAATGGCGCTCACTTTGGAACTGCCGGAGGTTTCAATGCGTGCGCCACCTTTGCCCGTACCGCCGTCTTCTCTGCGGAAACACCAGTAGTCCACACGCAGGTCACCGACAGCCACGGGCATCCGGTTCTTGATCTCGATTTTGTAAATCCAACGCTCATCCTCCACCGTGACGACACCCTGCTTCTGCTTGGTCTCGCCCATTTTCTTCTTCGTGTACTTCACTTCAAAATTGTACTTGGCGTTTTGATCGGCCCAGTCCTTCATGAATTTCTGGTCGTCCGCCGAGAAGGAGGCGGCCGGGACGGTAAAGCTGCGTCCATCACTGGCACGCTTCAAAGTGGCCTGGCCTCCAGCAACGGCCACCAGCTCGGCATCGAGCTTGCGCCCCTGCAGGTCGGTGAATTCGCGGGCGGAGAGAGTGGTGGCAGCAATCAGGCACAGACTGGCGAGGAGGTGTGTTTTCATGGCGCGTTTTTTGATTTGGTGTGATAAACGGACGCAGGCTAGTATTTTTTGCCAGTCAACGTCAAGAATGATTTTCAGCCCAAGGCTCAACTATTCCGTGACATGATGGGCGAAAGGCTCTGTTCGAGCGCGATGCGTCCCAGGCGCGGATCGTGGCAGTTGGTGTGATTCCGGTGTAACAGGCGGCAGCGTTCCTTGAAGAAACAGCACCACATGTCTCGAAACGACTCCTCCGCAGCGCCAGCACCGCTTTTCGCGACCACGCGGTGGTCCATCGTACTGGCGGCGAAGCACGAGAATGCACCGGAATCGAAACAGGCGATGGAAACGCTGTGCCGGGCCTACTGGTATCCGCTCTACGCGTATGTGCGGCGTGACGGGCATGCGCCGCATGACGCGCAGGATCTGACGCAGGAGTTTTTTGCGCGATTGCTGGAAAAGGACTGGCTCCAGGCGGCAGGGCCAGAGCACGGCCGCTTCCGCACCTTCCTGCTCGTGGCGATGAAGCGCTTCCTGATTAACGAGTGGCACAAGAATGCCTCGCTGAAACGCGGCGGGCACATCACGCATGTGCCGCTCGACGCAGAAGATGCGGAACGCCGGTTTGCCAACGAACCTGAACTCGCGCCGGATGCGATGTTTGAGCGAAGATGGGCCATGACGCTGCTGGAGCAGACGTTGGCGACTTTGGAGGCCGAGTTCACCTCCGCAGGCAAAGCGGATGATTTTCAGGCCATGAAACACTGCCTCACACTGGATCGCGGCAGCATCTCGTATGCGGAACTGGCGGCAAAAACGAACTCCAGTGAAGGCGCTGCACGCGTGGCGGTGCATCGGCTGCGAAAGCGCTTCCGCGAGCTGTTTCGCGCAAACATCGCCGCGACGCTGGCGGAAGGTGAGGACGTGGAAACGGAAATGCGGCACATCGTGACGGTGCTGGGCGGAGATTGATGGGAAATCGCTTGTAACAGACCTGCGAAATCCCTGAACTACCCGTGGAAGCGATGAATTCCGAATCCACCCCATGCCCCAAATGCGGCTGCGAGCTGCCGAGTGATGCGCCGCAAGGTTTGTGCCCGCGTTGTCTCGCCGCGTTGAACTTCGCGACCGAAACGATGCCGCCGGATGCCGCGCCGGTCGCTACACAAACGCCGTTAACGCCGGAGGAACTAGCTCCGCACTTCCCGCAGCTCGAAATTCTGGAGTGCCTTGGTCGTGGCGGCATGGGCGTGGTCTATAAAGCACGGCAGAAGTCCCTGAACCGTCTTGTGGCGTTGAAGCTGCTCGCGCCGGAGCGTGCGGACGATGCGAAATTCGCCGCGCGCTTTGAAAAGGAGGCGCAGGCGCTCGCGGCGCTGAATCATCCCCACATCGTCACGATTCACGACTTCGGCCAGGCAGGCGGCTTCTATTTCCTGCTGATGGAATTCATCGACGGTGTGAATCTGCGCCAGGCGATGACGGCGGGACGTTTCACGCCGGAGCAGGCGCTGGCCATCGTGCCGCCAGTCTGCGAGGCGCTGCAATACGCGCACGAGCACGGCATCGTGCATCGTGACATCAAGCCGGAGAATCTGCTGATGGACAAGGAGGGACGCGTGAAGATCGCGGACTTTGGCATCGCGAAGATCGTAGCCCGCGAGTCCTCTCGCGGATCAGGGGACGAAGAGCCGCGAGAAGACTCGCGGACTACGGCTCTCGGCACACCGACGTATGCCGCGCCGGAGCAGCAGAGCGATCCGCGCCACGCGGATCATCGCGTGGACATATATTCACTCGGCGTGGTGCTGTATGAACTGCTGACTGGCGAACTGCCGCAGACGAATCTCGAACCGCCGTCGAAGCGTGTGCAGATCGACGTGCGGCTCGATGAGATCGTGCTGCGCGCGCTGGAAACGAAGCCGGAGATGCGTTTTGCGACAGCGGCGGAGTTTCGCACACAGGTGGAGGCGGCGATTGGAACTTCCGGCAACAGCCGACGTGAGGAGGCTCACGTTGGAACCCCGTCGCGCTTCCTCAAAATCGGCACCAGCACCCTCGTCACCCCGGAGAAGATCGCCACCGCAAGCGGACAGTTCTCGTGCCACCGCACGCGCGGGCAGCTCATCCTCGACGACCACCAGCTCACGCACTCGCGCGCCGGGACGACCACCGTCATCCCGCTCACCGCCATCCGTGACCTGAGCATCGGCCGGTATCCGCGCACGATGAATCCGGTGGGCCTCGACCTCCTCAGCGTGACTTACGAGGAGGACGCTCAGTGCAAACAAGTCCTGCTGTCGCCGATGGAAGGCATCTTCGACTTCCCCTCCATCTGGAACGCGCGCGTCGCCGAGTGGTTCACCGCGATCCGCGATGCCGTCACCGCCGCCACGGGCCGTGCGCCGGGGAACACGCCCGCCGAACGACTCGGCGTGCCCTCTGGTTCCAAGTTGATTTACGCCTTGTATCTGCTCCCGGTGGTCATCGGCATCACAATTGTACTGGTGTTGGCAATGCCTCTGATCGGCGGGAGCACCAGCGGCGGGGGCGGAGACGTGCTCGTGTTTGCCCTCGGCCTGCTGCTGCTGATTTTCGCGTTGCCTTTCATCATCGGCCGGCTGTTCCGTCGCCGGAGCAGCCCGGTTGAGCCGCAGGGTGCCCTGCGCCGCCCGTGGCGGTGGGCGGGTGTGGCTGGACTCAGCCTCGGCACCGCCCTGCTGCTGGGCGCGCCGGTGTTGAACGAGATCGTGGATGATTTTGGCCTCACGGTGACGGCGAGAAAGCACCTTGTCGCCCGCCAGCGTGCCGGGCAGCAGGCCATCGAAGCGAGGAGGATGGCAGCAGACAAACAGGCGGAATTGAACACCGTTCGTACCAAGCAACAAGCCGCCACTGAGCCGGAGCAGCAGGAACGGATTCGTCTTGAAGCTGCGACACTGACGAAAGACTCGCAGCGTCTTCAACTGCGGGCGATGCAGGCGGATTTGGCGCTGAATCACGCCGCGCTCGCCAAAGAACGCACGGAGCAGCAGCGCATAGCCCTCTTCTATCTGATCGCCGGTGCGCTGCTGATGGCTGGAGTGGTGGCGCTCTTTCACCGTGCCCGTGACGGCGATGGCTCTGCGCAGCCTCGGCGGCGTGGCGCAGCCATCGTGATTCTTGGACTCCTGGCTGTCGGGGGAGCAGCGGTGATGCTGGCGGTCTGGAGCTATCGTCTGGTTGGCCATTTCGGTGGCGGGCAGATCATGGTGAAGAGCGCGGCGGCGCAACTGGTCGGCGTGGAGGGGAACGTAGTGACGGTGGATCTGCACGTTCAGGTGGAAGGCGGCATCGCTGAAGTGCGGACCGAACTCACAGGCCATTACCCGCCGGCTGACAAGCGGCGCAAGCTGGTCGATGCGGACCGCAACACGGGACAAAGCTCGCTCGTGATGCCAGGCGCTCCCGCAGGCAACCAGCCGTGGCGCGCTTTCCCGCCCGGGCTGCACGCGTGGCGGCTGAATTTTGTGCTGCCCACACCCGAGCTCGCCCAGCAGGCCTCGAAGAACTTGCGCCCGATTGGCGAGCTGCCCGTCATCGCTGGAAAAACCTACGCTGGCACCATCTTTGACCTGGAAGACACGGGCAGCACGGAGCAGCGAGCTTCCCTCAAGGTCTCCGAGGTCATGACCTCGGCCCATCCGCGCTGGGTGAGCCTCTACGGACAGCGCTCTTGGAACGAATCGCACACGGAGGCCGTCTGGTTCGTCAGCGCCAGCCAGCCGGGCATGGTGCATCTGGGCGACGACGAGGGAAATCAACGCACGTCACTCCAACGCGATGCCAAAACGAAACTGCATGCGGTCAAAGCGCGAATCGAACTCTCCAAGGTCGGCGCTGACCGTGTGCGCATCGTCCGCGCCATCGGCGGCGCAACGGCGACGAGCGAAATCACAGGCGACTATCTGCTGCTGCGTGATGAACTGCTCGACACCGCCCTCAACTCCGCTAAAACCGAGCAGGGCGCGCGCGTGGAGCTGTGCCGTCTGAACGGCAGGCCGTTGCTGTTGGAAGTGCCGGTGATTCAGCAGACGCCCCATGAGCAGACACAGCCAGCCGCCGTCAGGAATGAGCATGTGACGCTTTTCCCCTTCATCGCGCTGGCCGTTGTGGCGATCATCGTCGGGGGTCTGATATTGCTCATTCTCTCGGCTCGCAAGAAAGGGAACACGGGCTGCATGGTGGTTTTGCTCATCCTTCTGGTCGGCGGTCTCCTGTTCGTCACTGCCGCCGCTGTTTACATGCTCAGCTATCGCGCGGTTGCACCTCGGTCCGCTGCGAGCATGTCCAGTCAGGTGGAATTGAGTTCGAACGGCAGCCATCGCGAATACCCAGGCGGCCTGGTGCATCAGGCATCCAATTTTCTGAACGTCCGCGTGCCTGAGGACCAGCTCGCCGTGCTGGAGGTCTTCATGCGTCAGGGCGACGACAGCCGCGTGCTGGTGCCGGAGCTTTCCGCCATCATCGGCGCAGGAAAAAACGCCGCCTACAACGGCGAGGTGTTCTGGACGGCCAAACGTGATGATGATAATGCAGCGGCCGACCAGCTCTGGTTCTGGGCCGTCAACGCATCCAAACCGGACGGCACCCGCACCGTGCCAAACCGCGACGTGGAGGCGCACTTTAGCCACCACATCGAGCATGATGAGCTGCTGAACTGGTGGCCGCTCGAAACACCCGCGCAAACCTTCCTTCCCCCGGGTTCCATGCGTGAAATCACCCTCTTCCGCACCCATGGCAGTGCCACCATCCACCCGGAGCATCCGAAGGAGATGATTCTACGTGTGCGCACGATGAAACTGCCCCCAGGCATCACCATCCTGCCCGGACAAGCTCTGTCTCAGGCAGGAACCGCCGCAGACACGCTGATCCAGGCGCTGCCGCAACCCGCGGCGTCCACAGCGCCGCAGATCCCGATGGCGATCGACTTCAACATGCTACGCGTCGAAAACCCGCCTGGCAGCCGCGACATCTGCGTCTTCTTTGAGCGCGACTCGAACCATGGCCTCGGCATCGAGCTCTGGCAGGATGTGACACGCGCTCCCGATGGCAAAGTGCCTGCCGCTGATGATCCCTTCTGGCTGCGCAAGCACTGGATCGGCCTGCATGACACGCGTGTGCTGAACTGGACGCTGCCGGATGATTTCACACCGGCGGAAGTGAGTGTAGCCACCCGGCAAATCGAACAGGAACTGATGCAAAGGCCTCGGTTGTCGCTGCCCGACGGCGCTGTCCCGGAGATCGGCCACATAAAGCACCGCGACGGCTGGACGTACACCATGGCATTGCGGATTCTGCGCGAACCGGGAGTGCCGCGTCCGCCAGCGCCGGAGGGCGCGCTGTTCACCTGCGAGAAGGACATCGTGCTGCCCGACCACGCCGTCATGCGCGTGCAGTTGCAGAAATCAGCCAAAGACGGCAGGAGAATCGCGGACGGCGAACCGCTGACCTTCCAAACAGCCAACACCGCCAAAGGCTTCGTCCTGCGCTGGCACGCGTACAAGCCAACTCTGCCGAACGGCGGCCCGAACTACCTGCTCGACTTCGTCGATCCTAACACGGGTGCCATTTTCCACCGGATTGAAGGCGGCTTTCCTCCTGGCACCGATTTGAGTTCGCCAGACGTCGTCCCACTCCCTGATACGCGGAAGAATATCCAGTTCACGGATCCTGGCATCACCACCCACCTCCGACTTCTGCGCGCCAGCATGCGGGCCGCCCCGGGTGCTGTGGTCTCTGCGTGGTGGGATGTGTATCTCGAGGTGGCGTATCTCAGCCCGAAAGACAAACCTGTGCCTCAGTTCCAATTGCCAGAGCTTTGAGGCGGCGGCCCGGTGGCATCAATGACGCCGCCAGGCACCGCAGGATTCACCGCTGCACAGGCTCCGCAGGTCGCACCTCGAGATAGGAGGTCGGAGGCTTTTGCAATTCCTCCTCTTTTTTTGCATCAGGTTCGGATGCCTCCCTGCTCCTGCCCACCGCATCAAACGGTGCCGTCACGATGTCACCGGTCGTTTTGACGGTCGTCGTCACGATGCTGCCGGCTGTTTTCACCGGCACGGTGATGAGGGAGCAGCCTGTGGCTGCAAAGGATGCGAGAAGCAGAACAAGGCTAGTTTTCATGGATGAAATTTTAGACCGTGTGGAGAATTTGTCATCCGAACCGATGGCTCATCTCACCGGCTGCGGTGGGTAGGGATACCAGCGTCCTTGATACCACTGGCCCTGCGGCTGCTGAGGCGGATACGGGTAAGCCTGCGGCTGTTGGGGATAAACAGGAGCGTATGGCTGCTGCGTATAACCCTGCTGAGGTGGATAATACTGCGCTGGGTAAGGGTGCTGAGGGTAACCTTGGGGTGGATAATACGGCTGCTGGGGCTGTGGTGCAGGCTGACGATGGCTGCCCATCGCCTGCACGCCCGCTTTGGCGACTCCGCCCGTGGCTTTGACCGTGGCACCCGCCACCGTGCCAGCCGCTCCCAGCGGCACGGTGATCAGCGAACAACTGGCAAGACCGCAACTGAGCAAGATGGAAGCGAGGAGGAAACGCATGTGGCGGCAGATAGCCGTGATCCGTCCCTTTGTCATGCAAACTGCCGCCAGAACATCACGATGGAGATGACCAGCCCAATCGCTGTGATCAAATGCCGCACACGCCTCGGCTCGATGCGCTGCGAGTAGTGGGCGCCGAAATAGTAGCCGACCAGTGCTCCGCCAGTCAGTGCCAGCGCCTGCGGCCAGTTCACCATGCCTGCGGCGATGAACCACACGGCTGCCACGACATTGATGAGCGAGCCGAGCAGGTTCTTGAGCGCGTTCATCTCATGAATGTTCGTCATGCCCATGAATCCAAACGACGCCAGCATCAGAATGCCGATGCCCGCGCCGAAAAATGCGCCGTAGATCGCCACCGGCAGTTGCAGAGCCAGCGAGAACCAGAGCGTATTCCGCCGTGATGTTGCGTGCGGCTTGCGCAGGAATCCCTGAAGAAAAAACAGCACCGTGGCGAACAGCACGAGGAACGGCACCAGTTTCGAGAACTGGTCATCGCTCGTCTGCGTCAGCAGCCAGCTCCCGATGCCTGCGCCGAGCACACCCACCGGGATGAACCACGCCAGCCAGTGACGGATCGCCTTCAAATGACCACGAAAGCTCACGATGCTCCCCGCCGTGCCGATCACGAGCCCCACGGTGCTCGTTGCATTCGCCAGCACCGGTGGCGTGCCAAACATCAGCAGCACCGGAAACGTCACCAGCGTCCCGCCACCCGCGATGGCATTGATCGCGCCAGCGGTGCAGCCTGCGGCGCTAAGGACGAGGATTTCAAGGGTGGTCATCATGTGCCACTAAAGTAGTCCTGTTGCTGTGCAACAGGCTTGTGGCTCCAGTTGCACAGCAACTGGGCTACTTCGCCTGCGGATTCTTCAGGAAATACAGGCGGCCATCCTCGGCACCGATGAGTAGATCGGGCAATTCATTCGCATCCCAATCCACTGGCGTAGGACTGGTGTCGTGGCCTTCGATGTTGCGGTCGCTGACGTTGCCGCTGTCGGTGAAGAGGATGATGCCGTCTTTTTCGCCGGACTGGCGCAGGTACTGGGCGTTCTGGCTGTTGAGGAGGATGTCAAGCTTGCCGTCGCCATCCCAATCCATGAGGCAGAGTTTGCGGCGGCCGCTCTTGCCGGCGGTGCTGGCGTTGAGTTGGAGAAGTTTACCGTCTTTGTCGGCAAAGATGCGCTGCGGCGGCTGGAGGCCGGTTTTGGTGCGCTGGAAAAAGCTCAGAAAGCCTTCGTGGTCGAGCATGACGAGGTCGGTGAGGCCGTCCTTGTTCCAATCAATCGCGACAGGCGTGGTGCGCCATTGGGTGAGCAGGCCTTTGCCTTCGGGACGCAGCCAGCCCCACGCGAGCTTGGGTTGTTCGCCGTTCCATTCGACTTCCACGGGTTTTTCAGCGGCGAGTTCGGGCTTCGTTTTGTTGCCGGTGTTTTCAAACCACACCACTTTGCCGAGGATGCTGTTCGCCACGATGTCGAGATCTCCATCGTGATCCCAATCAGCGACGGTTTGTGTGGTGTAGCCCCACTTGGCCTCGGCAGGTCCTTGAATGCTGCCGTTTTTGCCTGCCATGATGCGCAGCGTCTTGCCACCGGCTTTGAGCTTCGCGGGTGCGGCCCACTTCGGCTCGGCGACACCGGGGCCGCTGAGGTTTTCGATGAAGGCGATGTAACCGGCGGTGTTCCCCGCGATGACATCAGTGTCCTTGTCGCCATCCCAATCGCAGCCAAAGAGCGTGACGAGCGCGCCGAAATTGATCTCGTCGGCCTCCTGCTTGAAGTAGCGTGGCTTTTCAAACACGGGCGATTTGTTGATGCTGAGCTTGCCGGTGTTTTCGATAAAAGCGACGCGGCCATCCTCATCACCGCAGATGAGATCGAAGTCGCCGTCCTTGTCCCAATCGAAGGCCACGGGGTCGATCATCTCGAGATCCATGCGAAGAAACTTCCCGGCAGGATCGAACACACGGCGGCCCTTGGCATATTTCGGCTCGGTGCGCGTGCCGATGTTTTCAAAGTAGGTGAACTTGTCGAGGAACTCGCCGCACAGCAGGTCGAGATCACCGTCCTTGTCGAAATCCTCAAAGTTCGGAGACGGGCAGCCAAAGGTATCCACCGGTTGCACGCGGAACTCCTTGTCATACTTCGGCTCCGCGTCCGTTCCGTTGTTGCGGAAGATGAAGACGAAGCCGTGCAGCGGGCCGTTCATCCACTCGCCTTTTTCGTTCCAGGCGTCGTCCCAGCCATAGTAGCTCCAGTCTTCGATGCCTACACAGAGGTCGGTTTTGCCGTCGCCATCGTAATCCACGTAGCGCCATTGGTTGTGCCGCACCTTCGGGCCTTTCGGCTGCGTGCCCTTCGGCTTGTACCATTTCGCAGCGATGGGCAGTTTCACTTTTTCATCAAGGCCGGTCTTGAGGAAGTTCGGATGTTCAGTGCCGGGCGTGAGCACACGAAGCTGGCCGTTCACATAGCTGGGCAGGACGTAGTGCGCGGTCTTGCTGATGAACTTGCCCGGTTTGAAGACGGGCATCTTGTTCTTCGCGGTGTCACCGGTCGTATTCTCGAAGAGATAGACGCCGTTGTGCGGCTTGTCCGGGCAGGAGATCATCAAATCGAAATCGCCGTCACCATCCGCATCACAGGGCACCGGCCAGGCCCACAAACCAACCTCCAGATCGACGACAAGGCCGGGATGATTGTATTTGATGGGATGCAGGCCCTCGGCGGCGAGGAGATGACCGCAAAAAGACGCAAACAGGAGGAGGTTGGAAAGCTTCATGATGAACGAATGAGTTAACGCGTGGCGGACATGGATGCTTCGACGTATGGCGGCGCTTTCTTGCCCTATCTTTGACGATCTCTGACCTCAGAACAGCGATCAACGCGACAGCGTGCCGCACACATTCACCTGCATGCCAAGTCCACGCGCCATGGCCGCTTTGGCGAACATGCATTCGTCCGCTGCCTTGGCGTCCAAAGCGTAGGCAACCTGGATGTGATTGGCCTGATGCTTCGCCATGAGCTGATCACGGCTCACACCATACGTCACCGCGCTCATGATCGGCCACTGCGGCGTGGTTAGCTGCCAGCGGCGCTCCGTTTCCTCACGCGGCAGATCGACAACACCGCCGCGACCGATGTCCATGTGCAGCGCTTCATCCTGCACGTAGATGCGCGACCAGACGATCTCGCCCGGCTTGGAAATACCCCGCAGTGTAGAGCCGCCGCTCGGGAAATACATCGGCGGCTGCCGGAAGCCTTCGGCGCTCTTCCAGCCTTCGACAAAATGCGCCGGAGGAGCCGCGCCGCTGATGAGAAACACCCAGACGTAGTCCTTGCCAAATTTTTCGCCCCAGCGCACGTCATGCAGCGTCGTTTCAACCGGCTGTTGCAACGCGCGATGCACGCGGTGCGTGAGCATGCCGTCCAGACCGGCGCATTCATCGACTTCGTTGAAATGCAGCATCGGCAGGCCTTCAAACAACGTGCGCTTGCGATCTCGTGACTTCACCGGCGGACGGTCCGTGTTGTTGAGCATGCCTTCGACGAGATCACTCGCCGGCAGCAGATCCTTCAGGCCCTGCTGATACTGGATGCCGATGGCATCGCAGCCAAAATCATCTGCGATGCGCAGAGCCGCCGCGTACATTTTGCACTGAAGCCGCACCTGATCGCGCGTGAGCTGCATCGCGTGATTGTCGCCAAGCTGGAAGGTCATGCCGTGCTTCACCAGCCAGGTATGAATCGCCAGCGCGTCCGAATCGCTCACCTGCATCGCTTCATGATACAGCGCCGACTGGCTCAGCCGCTCCTTGAACACACCGCAGGCATGCAGTGCATGGTCAGGGATGATCGCGTTGAACATGCCCATGCAGCCTTCATCAAAGATGCCCATGATCGCCTTGTCGGTGACAAGCTGTGCCGCCAGTTCCTTGCCCAGCGCTGCCGCCTTCGTCGGCACCTTCACCTTCTCCAGCGGCTTCACATGACTGAGGTCATGCGTGATGCTGCCCGACTTCAGCCACTGCTTCAGCTTGGTCTTGAAAAACGTGTCTGTGAAGTCGTCGCTCCACAGCGTCGAGTATTTTACACCTGCCTTCGTGAGCGAGCCGTTCAGATTCAGCATGCCCACCAGACCCGGCCACTGGCCGCTCCAGTTCGCCACTGTCAAAATCGGTCCGCGATGCGTGGTCAACCCGGCCAGCACATGATGCGAATACTGCCACACCGCCTCCGCCACGATCAGTGGTGCCTCGGGATCAATGCCACGAAACACCTCGATGCCCATTTTCTGTGAGTCGATGAAGCCATGCTTCTTCGCGGGATCGACCGCGTGCGCACGTTTGACCTGCCAGTCCTCGGCTTTGAGCGCGGCCTCCAGCGCCGCCTCCATGGACTGCTGAGCCGGCCAGCACGTTTGGTTGGCGGACAGGCGCAAATCTCCACTGGCAACGAGCTGAACGATTTTTTGTTTGGAAGGCATAAACCGCACCATAGCGGGGAGTTTCATAGACCGCCAGCACGAGTCACAAACTTACGCCTGATGCGCATCCTTGGCATGGGGCTGACGATTCTTGATCTTGCCGCTACTTCGCGGACGGCACTATGAGCAGCGAACCGTCCCACTTGAACGGGGGACGTTTGCCAAGCAGGAGGTCGTAGATCGTGTGATTGGTCTTCATCATCTCGGCCAGCATATCCTTCCATGGACGATCCGCCACGCTGATAAGACCGGTGTTGTAGCTCTCACCGTTGTATTTGCTGAACCAGCGGCCCGTGGTGGCCTGATCGATGAGTGTGAACCATTCGATTCCGACGACAAAACCCAGCGCTGCGCTTTGCTCGACATAGTTGCGATACGCGAGGCCGCGTTCCTGCTGGCTGCTTAACGCGCGGCCGCCGATGAGACCGCTGTCCCTCGGCGAGGACCAGAAAAACTCGCTCAGCATCATCGGTTTGCCGCCGGTCCATTCGTGGTAACGCTTCAACGCCGCCGTATCGACGTCGAAGGTGTAGTAGTTGTAGCTCACCACATCGAGGTGCTTGCCCATGATGCGGCAGAGCAGCTCGTCCTTGATCGTGATCGGCTGGAGGCGGCTGCCGATGAGCATGTGGTTCGTGTCGTGCTGACGGAACGCTTTTTCGATCTGCGCGAAATACGTCTCCATGAATTCGCCGACAAAGGCTTTCACGTCCGCCTTGGCCGTGTCGGTGATCACGGCGAGTCCGGGCTCGACCAAATCATCAAATGAAGCGGCTTTCGCCTGCCACGCAGCGTTGAAAGCATCGGCAGTCTTGTATCTCTCCTTCAAGAACGCCACGAGACGCTGCTTGCACGCATGCTTGCCGGGCAGTGACGGAATCACACGTGGCAGTTCGTCGTAGCGCGGCTCGTTGACGATGAAATAGCCGATGAGCAGCGGATCATTCGCGCGCGCAGGCAGTCCGGCGGCGAGTTTCGCGGCGATCATCTTTTCTGTGGCGGCATCATACGGATCCCACACCTCATGCGCACCGGGAATGCGCGGCACGCCTTCCCATTCGTTGATCGGCAGATGTGCCACATACGGAAAATCGGCCTTCACATGCGCAGTCTCCGGCACGGGGCTGAACGCGCCGATGGAGTTGAAGCCCCACTTGCGCACCCGCTCGATCATACGTGTGGCGTGTGATTCGTAATCGTAGGCCGCGCCAAACTTCCGGATCACGTTCGCGAGGTAGAACGAGAAATGCGCGTCGCCATCACCGGGGCGAAACGCGCTGGCGAACTCGCCCTCCGCCTTCGGCAGCCATTCGTAGATGCCTTCGCGGCCTTTGACATAGGTGTAGTCGTCGCTCGGCGCAAAACCGCACAGGCCGAAATGGAAGAACGCATTGCCATCGGGATCGACGAGCCACCACTTGTCCTGCTTTTGCTCGACATGGAAGAAGCCCGTTTTTTTCAGTCCCTGCGATTCACCGCTGCCCGGCAGGCCGCCAAAGCGGTCGAGTTTCGGCGTCTCGATGCCTGCATAGTAGGTTTTGTCAGCCTTCACATCCGCTTTGAGGTCTTCGAGGCTTTTTAGCTTGTTTGGAAACGCGTCTTTGATGCTCTGACCGAAGGGATCGATCAGTTTCCTCACCGAGGCGAGATCCGTGGTGATCTTGATCTTCGCGTCCGCTCTGTCCGCAGCATACGGCACGATGAACATCCAGTGGTAGATAGCCCAGTCCCACGTGCGATTGTCCGTGAGCTGCTGAAACGCGTAATCCGGCGTCGTGACGCTCAAGCTCTGCCCCTGCGCGTTTTTGAGCATGAAGCTCGTGCCGTTCAAACTCGCGATGTGCGGTGGCGTCGCCTTCTCGGCGGGAAAAGCCCCTTCCTTCTCCGCGATCTTCCACGATCCACCTTTGGCAAAGCCGATGTCGATCAGCACCGACATCTTCCACGACTTCACATCGGCCGTCACACCGCGAAAACTCACCCCGACCTCATCTTTCGCCACCGAAACGACGCACTCTGTCCCGCCTTCATAGCGTAGCATCGCACTCGCGGCCACGGGCTTCACCTCGATGATTTTGTGCGGCGGCTCAAACTCCGGGTAAGTCAGTGTGAAACTGCCGAGGCTACCAGCGGTGATCTCGATGCCCGTGCTCGTGGCTTTGAAGTCGGCGGCAAAGGCGGTGAAGCTGGCGAGAAGAAGCAAAAACAGGGATTTCATGCGATCCTTGGTTCATCGCATTTCCCGGCGCTGATGCACGCGTCAATTGAGCCGCACATTTACTTCTTCAACTCCTCGCGGAGACGCTTCTGCCAGTCGGGATGCTGCTTTTTGTAGTCTTGAAAGGCGGTGTGCTCGGTGAGGGCGATCTTGCCATCCTTGTTGGTGTCGATGAAGGGGAAAAGCCACTCCCAGCCGGGTTTGGCGTCATTCCATGCCTGCTGGGAGGCCCATTCGCCGGTCTCGATGCCGGTTTTGCGATGCTGCTTGGCCTGCTGCGCGAGTTCATCGGTCCATTCGAGAATCTGGCCGCGTTCGAGAAGGCGTCGGCGTAGTTGGGCAGCGTCCACGTTCTGCACGGAGGTGTTGGCGTGGATGGCTTGCGCGGCAGCGACGCCTGCGGACTCGCCGAGCACGCAGAAGACCGGCTCCATGCGTGCCGAAGCATACGCGATGTAGCTGGCGGAGAAGCACACGGGCACGAGGAGGTTGGTGCATTCGTCCGCCTTCGGCGTGATGGCGCGATACGGGATCGGATACGGATGCCCGGTGCCCTGCGAACCGCCGACGAACATGTTTCCCTCAGTGGCGACGCCGATCTGGCCGCTCTCATTCGCGACGACGTAGCGGCGCACCGGATAGATGTCCACGCCGTAAAGCGCGAGTCCCACGCCGTCCTCGGCCTTCGTTTGATTCCACACATCTGCAAGCGTGAGGATGTAAGGCCCTTTCATGCGCCGCGTGAGGCGCACATAGAGCTGGTTCGGCCAGCCTTCGGTGTCGGCGTGCATGGTTTGATCGAGGCCGAGTTCGGCGGTCTCATTGCGAAACGCCTCCGGCACGCGTGCATCGGTGCTGAGGAAGTGATGCAGGCCTCTGAGGTAATCCTGGTGCTGCCGCCACACCTTCGAGCGCGCCTCCCAGGTACCGTCTTGATAAAAGCGGCTCAGGCCCAGCGGCGCCATCGTGATCAAGGAGTCGCGCTTGTAGTTGTATTCGCCGCTGTTCAGCCAGCCGGGAAAGATGTCGCGCAGGCGCTTCGTGAGCTTGGCGGTGTCGTCGATAGTGCGCACGAGATGCTCGACGTAGCGACCGACGAGTTCGAACTCCTGCGCGTTGTAGTTCGCGGGCTCAAAGGGCACGCGCTTCTGCGGATCACGCGTGACGTAGAAGCGGAAGTTGTAGGCCTGCGTGTAATCATCCGCCGCGCCCTTGGGCAAACTATGGTCCGCTTCGACCCATGGCAGCAATCCGCTCTTCGGATCACCCGCGACCACATACGGATCAATCGGCGTCCAGTTCGTCGTCGGTCCCACGCCCGCGAGTTCCTCGTGGTAAGTCTCGGCCGATTCGCGACCCACGGCATACTTCACCCCCACAGCGGCCATCACGTCACCCTCGTAACTCGCGTCGATGAAAACCTTCGCCTCGATCACCCTGACATCCTTTTTGGTCGCCGTCGGAGCCGGAATCCCATGCTTGTCCGGCGGCGCGAGTTCCAGAACGAGCTTTGTGATGCTCGCGCCCGCTTTCTCCACACGCTGCACCCGCTGCTCATAGATCACCGGGATCTTCTCCTCGGCCAGCCAGTCGGCGAAGTCTTTGCGCAACACATTCGGCTTCTTGCCCAGCTTGAAAACACGCGTCGCCGTCAACCCGCCCACCGCCGCCGGTTCCGCGCAATCCTGCAGCGGTTTGATCCCCGCGCCAAGAATGCCGCCCACCCATCGACTCGGTTCCACGATGAGCACCGAGCAACCCTCCTGCTTCGCCGTGACCGCCGCGACGATGCCCGACGGCGTGGCGCCATACACGCACACGTCCACGCGCTGAGTTGGTTCGGCGGCGTGGGTGAGGCTTGCGAACCAGGCTAGCAAAGGCAAGGTGAAGCGTTTCACAGGGGAGGCAGCGAATTGAGTCATGGGTCGTAGCATAGGCTTTCTAGCCTGTGTTCCAAGGGAAGAGACACAGCCTAGAAAGGCTATGCTACTGTCTCCCAAATCGCACGAGTCCCTATCTTCATTCGTACCATGTCCACCCGTCGCCAATTTCTCCAAAACACCTCGCTGCTCGCCAGCGCACCCTGGCTTGCCTCGCAGGCCGTTTTTGCCGCTGAAGGCATCCCGCAGTCGGTGCAAGAGCTGTGGGCAGATTTTGATCCGCGCAAAGACCCGCTCGAAGTCGAAGTCATCCGCGAATGGAAGGAAGACGGCGGCGTATTCCGGCATGTGCGGTATTTCATCGGCAGCTTCAAAGGCAAGCCCGCGCGAATGGCGGCGGTGTATGGCTTTCCGGAGAACGCCAAAGACAAACTCCCGGCGGTGATGCACATCCACGGTGGCGGTCAGCGTGGCTCGGTGAGCGAGGTGAAACTGCTCGTCGCGCGAGGTTACGCGGCGCTTTCCGTGAACTGGGGCGGCAGCGGCACGGGCAAGGCACCGTTCAACACCTGCGAGAAGTCCGAGCCCGGCGATCCCAACACCGACTGGGGCGCGGCCGATCCCTCGCAGCTCAATGTGCAGGGCTACAGCACCATGCTGCCCGGACCGGGGCAGCTCTTAGAGGACCGCGAGCATCCGAAGAACAACAACTGGTATCTCCTCACGCTTGGTTGCCGTCGCGGGCTCACGTTTCTCGAACAGCAGCCGCAGGTCGATCCGCAGCGTCTCGGCGTGCATGGCTACTCGATGGGCGGCAATCTCACGATGTATGTCGCTGGCACCGATCGCCGGGTGAAGGCCGCCGTTCCCGGCGTCGGCGGCCAGGGCTGGCGCTGGCAGGCGCATTCGTTCATCGGCGGCACGGACCAGCAGGACCGGATCAAAGGCGATATCGAGGTCTTCAAGCGCACGCTTAGCTTTGAAAGCTACGCGCCGCTCATTCAGTGCCCGGTGTTGCATCGCAGCGCCACAAACGACTTCCACGGCTGGATGGACGACGTGTATCGCACCAACGCACTCATTCAAAACCAGCCCACGCGCTTCAGTTGGGTGCCGCACATGAACCACCGCCTCACCCCTGAGGTCGCCATCACGATGCCGCTGTGGTTTGATCAGCATCTCAAAGGCGGTCCCGCCTTGCCGGACACGCCGCAGAGCGAGCTGCGCCTGAAATCGAACGACGACGTGCCACTTCTGCGCGTGCGGCCGGATGCGAAAACGCTGCCCGTCGCCCGCGTTGAGATCTACTACAGCACCGATCCCGATCCCCGCGCCCGCTTCTGGCGCAGCGCCGACGTGCATCATGAACCCGAAGGCTACATTGCCCAACTGCCGATCCACACGCACGACCTGCCGCTCTTCGCCTTCGCGAACGTTTACCACACGCTGCCAAAGCCCGAATCGCTCGCGCAGATGCCCGGCAACGCCAAGCCGATCACCGAGCTCTGCCTCAGCAGCCTCCTCCACTCGCACAGCGCCGACGAGGTCAAGCAAGCGAACCCGAAGCTCACCGCGAAACCTTCCACGCTCATCGACGACTTCACTCACGGCACCCGTGATTGGTATGCACTCAATGCCGGCAACGCCACGCATCAGCAACTCTGGACCCGCAAAGTCACCGATCCCCTCTGGCGCGGTCCTGAAAGCTCCAAGCTGCACGTCACGCTCAAACTCCCGCAAACCAACCACCTCAGCATCGTCCTACAGCAAAACGAATGGCGCAGCTACCGTGGCCCACGCCGCACCTTCGTCTGCCAGCGCGAAATCCCAAGCTCCGACGCCCCGCAAACTCTCACGCTCGCCCTGAGCGACTTCACCTCCGCCGAAGGCTCACCCACAAGCTGGTCCGAAATCGATCAACTCGGCCTCTGCGCCAGCCACGGCCTCCCAGCCAACGAAGTCCCGCTCTGGAAAGGCCCCGCGCCGGAGTTTTTGCGGGTGGCGTGGGAGTGAGGCGCGAGACAGAGGTCATTCTCTGCAATTCAATCAGGGTGATGGCGACTTCCTTGGAACGATTCAGCTCGTCGAGCCCAACGACGGTTTTGTTTACACTGAAATACACCACCAAGCGATCTTGCCGCGCTTGAGATGGACTTATTGCTGAGCAAACCTCGACCACACATGCGAATCACCACCCGACATCAGAGAAGTCTTCTTTCGTCCCTCGCGCTGCTTGGATTCTCCGTCACCAGCTTCAGCGCGGAACCGACTTCCATCGGCCTGAATGCAAACCAGATGTCCATTGCCACGGGCCAGCCTTCGTTGGTGCTCATGTCGAGCGGCTCCACGCACATCCCCGTGTGGTCATTGTCGGGTGGGACGGTGGGGCAATCGGTGGCGGGGGTGGTGACGGGGCTGCCGGGGGATTGCGTGGCGGTGAAGGTCGAGATTGTCGTGACGACGACGGATGAGACGACGAGTCCAGAGTTTCAGGATGTCTATCGCGTGCATCTTTCGCAGATGGTGGAGGGCGCGCCGTTCACAGAACGTTATGCGCTGGGCAAGCCCGTGCGCACGGCGCTGCCCGACGCGCCGTTTCATTCGCGGACCATCGTCTTGGAATCCTGTTACGAAGTCGTGCCCGGTGCGCCACTCACCGTGCGCATCCAGCGGGAACCTGGTGATTCTGGCGACACCTTCACCAAGCCCACCGGTCTGGCCGCGGTGAAGGTGACGCCTTTGCAAGTCCTCCCGAAGCCCCACGTCGTGCAGGACGTGCCTGGCTACAATTCGTGGCCCATGCTTCAGGCCATCGGCGAGAAATTGGTGTGCGTTTATGGTCGCGGCAAAGGGCACACCATCGCCAGCGACGACCGCGCCGTTTATGCCCGCACCTCGACCGACAGCGGCAAAACCTGGACCGCAGAAACAGTGGTCGCCGACGCAAAGGACTACGGCGAGGTCGCGGTAGGCAAAGGTCTCGATGCCACCGGCGCGATGCTGCTCTGGGTGCGCCGCATCGGCAAAAACGAATGGCACCACGATCTCTACCGCACCACCGACGGGATCACCTTCACACTCGTCGCAACGCCGATGCTCGCCGTGCGCCCAATGCAGATCACCGATGTCTTCAGCGTCCCGAAAGTCGGGCTCATGGCCCTGTGGTTCGGGGGAGATTACAGCGACAAGCCCACGCAATCGTGGGGCATGCTGACCAGCAGTGATGACGGCAAAACGTGGACGCAAACACCTGTCGAATCCGGCTTGCTGAAAGCGGACTGGCCGACCGAACCCGCCGCGGTTTACCTCGGCGATGGCAAAATCCTCGCCATCGCACGAACGGAAACCGGTCCGTCGCAATTCCAGATGATCTCGACGGACAACGGAGCCACATGGACCCGCGCTCGCACCAACATCAGCGATGTCTCGGCCTCTACGCCGAGCCTGGTCCTCGACGCCAAAACCGGGCTGATGAGCAATTACTACTATGAGCGAGGGCGCGGCATTCTCCGGCGTCGCGTCGTCGATCCGGGCAGCGTGTTTGACCATCCGCTCAGTTGGCCCGGTTCCGAAGCCATCGCCACTGGGAGCAAGATTTCCTACGACGCAGGCAACGCGAACGCCACCGTGATCGGGGACACCCACCACGTCTCCTTTTACTCCGGCAAGGCACCTGACACCGCAGTGTTCGTCACGGAGATCGCATCGCCGACGGCGCGGTGACTCATTCACTTCAACAACTGCATTCGCCACCACGCGGACTCGACGGGGAAGAACTGGCTCAAATACACGCGGCTGAAATCATAGTGCGTGATGACCTTTTCGATGGCGGCGCGTTGAGACATTACAAACTCACGATCAGGACAAAGCGTGACGACCCACGCGGCGAAGCAGGGCTCGCGGAGATAATCCTTCTCGATGTGCATGCGCGGTGAAGCGGCGTGCTGGAGCTTCAGACCGGCGAGGGCCACCTCGACGGCTTCCGCCTCGCTGTGTTGCGGCTTCCAGGCGGCGTTCATCACGCGCCAATCCACGTTGAAAGGCTCCGTGCCGTTCACGTCGAACTTGTCGATCAAGCCGAGGCTTTGCGCGGCCACCTCGGCGCTGTGACGCAAGCCCTCGGCATACACGTTTTTCAAAGTGGTGTTCGTTTCCATCTCCCAGAGGCCGCGCAGGCAGATGACACACTCGCTGCCGGTCCACGTATGACGCTCGCCCTGGCTGGGATCGAAGACCATGCCGATGCGGCAGATCTCCAAACGCTCGCGCTGGCCTTTGCCTACCTTTTCATGTGCGGCAGCGAGGTAGCGCTCCTGCCACGATGCGTCGCCCGTGAAGGCGTGCATCGCTTTCATGATGAAAAGGAGCCTTGGCACGGCCTCCCACGTCGGTTTCGCAAAATCACCGCGATACTTCGACGGCGGCCCGTCGGTGGGAACCTTCCACCCGTGGCTGTCGAGCACCTTCACCTGCTCGATGAAGCGCTTCACGAGGTCTCGCCGCTCCACGTCGTCTTTTGGCAAGCCATCGGTCACATAACGCCAGATGCCATACAGCCACGGCGTGGTCTGATCATTCGAGCCCATCGGATACGTCGTCTTGCCATCGGTGGCGATGCCACGCGCGATGAAGCCCGGCGTCTTGCCGATGGTCGAGACCTTGATGAGTCCGTCGATGAGTCGGCGTGCCTTTGTGCGATCCTCGTTCTTCTGCGTGATCAGCCAGCGATTGCACGCCGCATCGAGATACAGCCCGTTGAACATTGGCCCATCCTCATTCGGCACGCCCCAGCTCAGGGCGCTTGGCTTCATCTCGCGGCAATCTTCCGCCGTAGGCCGCACGATCTCACTTTTCAAGCCGACGTAATCGAGGATGAGATCGTGCTCATCGACAAACCGCCGCCACAGCTCGTTGTGCGCTTTTTCGACGGCTTGCTCCGGCGTGTCGGCGGAGAGCAGACCGGTGACAACAAGGAAGATGAGGCTGCGGGTGATCATGGATGAAAGTTTACGCTCAAACCTTCTGCGACTTCCACTTCCCACGTTTGAACAGGAACCAGCTCCAGATGGCGAGCAGCGAGAAGGCGACTGGAACAGAGATGAACACGCCCACAGGGCCGAAGCCGAGTGATTTCGACAAGATCCAGGCAATGGGAATCTGCCCGATCCACAGGCACATGAAGTTCAGCCGTGCTGGCGTCCAGGTGTCGCCGGAGCCGTTGAAAGCGGCCTCAAAGCACATCCCGGCGGCATAGAGCGGGAACGCGAGGCTCACGATCCAGAGCGACTGCGTGCCAAAGGCCAGCACCTCCGGCTCCGTGGTGAACAAACACAGTAGCGGCCCCGCAAACAGCACGAAACCGATACCGACGACGCTCAGCACGATAATGTTGAACTTGGTGGCGATCTTCACCGCCTCCTCGGCACGCTCCGGCTTGCCTGCACCCAGGTTTTGGCCCACCAGCGTCGCGCCAGCATTCGCCAAACCCCACGCGGGCATCAAGGCAAACATCACCAGACGCACCGCGATGGTATAACCTGCCAGCGCCGTGCTGCCAAACATGGCGAGAATCTTGAACAGGCCCACCCAGCTCGTCGTACTGATGAGCAACTGCGCGATGCCGCTGCCAGACTTGCTCAAGACCGCGCCGATGATCTCGCGCTCGGGTTTGAAATGGCACCAGCGCACCTTCACGCGGCTGTGATGGCCTGCGAGATGCCAGAGCTGATACAGCACGCCCACGCCACGTCCGATGTTCGTCGCCACCGCCGCGCCAGTGACGCCCATCTCGGGAAAAATCCACCAACCAAAGATGAAACAGGGCCCCAGGGCGATGTTCAGCGCGTTCGCGAGCCAAAGCGTCCGCATCGCGATCACCGCATCGCCCGCTCCGCGAAAGATGGCGTTGATGAGGAAGATCATGAACACCGTCACATTGCCGCCGAGCATCACGCGCGTGAAATCGGCGCCGAGCGTCACGATCTCCTCGCCCGCGCCCATGAACCGCAAAATGTCCGGCGCAAAGATGCCCAGCACGATGCCGATGCCCGCCGAGACGAGCACGCCGAGCAACACGATCTGCCCTGCGACCTGCGCCGCGAGTTCGGGCTTTTTTTCGCCGATGCGACGCGATACAATCGCCGTGGCGGCAATCGAGATGCCAATCGCCACCGCATAGATCAGCGTCATGATCGACTCCGTGATGCCCACGACGGCCACCGCTTCTTTGCCAAGCCGCGACACCCAAAACACATCCGCCACCGCGAACAACGACTCCATGATCATCTCCAGCACCATCGGCACCGCGAGCAGGATCACCGCGCGATTCAGCGGCAGCGAGGTGTAATCATGCTCCTCCCCGCGCAGCGACTGTCTCACGCTGCGCCAGAGCGAAACTGGCTGGGAAGCCTCCTGACTCATTCACAGCAGCCTTCCTTCATCCACGTCGATGTAATGAGCGATGGTTTGGATGTCGTCGCGATCACCGAGACCTCCATCGGCCTTCCGCTTCGCCAAAATGGCCGTGATGTGGTCATTCCAGCCGAGTGTTTTGACATAATGATTCCAGATCAGCTTCTCGTTGTCGTTCAGCGTCCGACTGCGCTGCTGGCACCATTGCAGGATGTCATCATCGGTGCCGCCTTCCAGCACGCGGGTCTTCAGGTCGTCGTAGTTGATATGCAGGAAGTCCAACAGCGCACCGTCGCTGCCTTTGCCGAGATTGGCGTGCAGGTCCTCCCACAACCGACCGGCGGAATGCAGGCGAATTTTGCCAATCATGCGCGGGAAGTATTTCAGACCGGCAGTTTCATCGAGAGGACTGCAAGGAAGCGTGGCGGGATCGGGTTTGGCGGACATGCCGCATGTCATCCACCGGGCCGCCGTCTTGTCAATCACCCGTGACTCGCGAAACAATCACCTCGCGCTTCTTCCGGTCGATGGAGTACAAAACGCCACCTGCGCTCCGGTCCCATGCAAAGGCTTGACCACGAGCGCTGATCGAAATCATCGTTTTCCAAGTCCAGACATCGCCTGTCACGGGCAGGTCCATCACATACAGTTCCGACGCATCGTGCCCGGTGATGAAGAGATGGCGATCTGGTCCAAAGCTGCCGCCAGAGCTGCTATTCTTGCCAAACTTCGCCACCGCCTCGGGCGGAAAGCGAATCTCACCTGCCGTCTTCCAGTTCAGATCGAAGCGTACGACACGCGTGCGCGCTGGGTTGCCCGTCTTGGCATACTGCGCGAAGCAGGCATACCACCAGCCATCGCGCCGATCCACCCACGTCAGCGAACCGCCCACGCTCGTGAGGTCGATGCTTTCGAGATGCTGCATCGTTTGCGGATCAAAGACCTCCACGGAGCTCTTCATCGGCATTTCGGGGTAGTTCGAGTGCGCACACCAGAGTTTGCCATCCAGCACGACACCGGCGTTCAGATGCTTGATGTGACCTCCTGCGGCCGGATTCCAGCCTCCGACGCGCTCGCCCGTGTCTTTGCGGTATTTGCCGATGGCGGCGTTCGTGATCGCATAAAAGTGCTCCGCATCCACGGCCACGCCTTGATGCGCTTCTTCTGCTTTGAAGCGTTTGCCCTCTTCGTGCCGCCAGTCGCCCTTTTTGCCCGCCAGCATCTTGTTCACCCGCTCCTGCTCTTTGCGCAAAGCACCATCGGAGATCGGCATTGGCGTTAAATTTTCGGACACGACCTTCTCGTCTGCCGGGATCGTCCGCCAGCGCAGATTTTTGAACCACACGTCCGCTCCGTGGTATTGGAGCGAGAGGTTCGCGCCGCGTTTCGTCAAGTCACCTCCACGGATGCGAAGCACCTCAATCTCATTGTGCCAGCGCGGGTCGGTGTAGTCGAAGTCGATCACCTTTTCGCCATTGAGCCAGTGCTGGATCACCGTGCCTTTGCAAACAATGCGCCCCTCATTCCATTCGCCAAACGGTTTCACGACATCCTTCGTTGGTGCCATGCCGAAGAAGAGCGAAGCCGCCGCCTGACGCGGATTCTCGCCGTAGGGGCTGTTCGCGTTGTCGAGCAGTTGATACTCATACTGCGTGGGACGGTAATACACGCCGCTGTTGCAGCCCTTGGCGACTTTCCAGTCGAAGCGCAGCTCAAAGTCATCCGGCACCTTGGCCTTCTCATACACCAGCGATCCGCCTTTCTTGATGCAGGCCATCTCGCCATTCACCACCGACCAGTTGCCGCCGTGCTTCCAGCCATCGAGCGTCTTGCCGTCAAAGATCGGCTCGAAGCCGGGTTCCACTGCCAAAGCAGTGCTTGCCAGTGCCAAAAGAAGGAGATGTTTCATGCGTGATTCAAAGTGCGGTTCATCTGCCTGCGAAAGCCGTTCAAACGCAGCGAGCTGTCTGACATCACATCCAGCATCGTGTAGCCGCTGTTTTCCACGCCGCTGCCCTCCACCATCGCCACCAGCGTGGTGTAGTGGATGCCGCTGATCTGTTGATAGTCGTTCTTGTGCGAGTGTCCCTGGAAGACGGCGAGCACCTTGCCGGACTTTTCGAGCAACGACCTCACCTCGGCGGCATTGCGCACGGCATGAGCCTTGTCCAGATCGAGCCGCTGATGAGCCAGCACGATCACCGGGCCGCTGGCCTTGCTCAATTCAGCTTCCAGCCATGCCAGCTCGGCTTTGGGAAGGTTCGCATCCTGCCAGTTGAAGTTCTTCCGTTCATACGGAGTCCCGTCCTCGCGAAAACAGGCGTCCAGGATCAAGAAGGTCACACCACTGCTCTCAAAGGCCGCATGACCTCCCGCCGCCTTCGTGTGCTGCGCGAACTCATGCTTCGTGAGCGTGCCGACGCAGTGATTGCCCATAACGTAGTGCCTCGGCATCTCCAGCTTGGCGAAGTGCGACTCCATGACTTTCAGCCACTCGATCTCCCGCTCCACCGAATCCGCCTGATCGATGAAGTCGCCAAGCTCGATCACCAGCGCAGGTTTTTCGCGGTTCATGACCTCAACAGCCTCGTCGAGCTTCGCCAGCGCCTCGCGGTAAAAGCGCGTCTTGGTCGGATTTTTGTCCGCGTAATGCAGATCCGTCATCAAACCGACCCGCAGCAGCGGCTTGGCATCGTTTTCGGCGGCTAGCACCTTCCCCGCGCCGAATCCGGCGAGGCAAAGCGTGCTGTGTTGGAGAAAAGCGCGGCGTGTGGGCATCACGGATACAAATCGGGGGTCTGGCGGGATTCTTCGGACAATTTCCAGCTCAGCTCCTCCACCCAAGCGAGGTGGTTGAAGTTGCCGATGCCAGAGCGCTCGTTCGCCCGGCGGAAGACGAGCAGTTCATCGACAGCGATCTTAATTTCACCTTTCGATGCTGTGGAGCTGGCGAGTGAGAGCTGCGCGGACACGCGGGCGCAGAGTTTCGCATGCTGAAGACCGAGCTGGAGGAATTTCACTCTCGCGGCGGCTTCCGAATCGGAACGTGCAGCCTTCGCTGCCTCTTCGAGAATCGTTTCAGCGGGCGTGAAGCATTCAGGCGGATACAACACATGTGCGGCTTTGGCCCAGTTCCGCCAGCGGGAGGTTTGCAGTGCCTCCATCGTCTGGTTGATCTTCTCACGGCTGTTCGTGGTGAAATTTTCCCAGTGGTCGAAGTAGCGTTTCACCTGCTCGGAAGCGGCAGCGAACGCGGAAAAGTATTCGGCGAGCAATTCATTCGCCGAAGCCTCATGTCGCACATGCAGACGGGAGGCGACGTACAAATTCGGCCCCTGCGTGGCCCAGTGACCGGTCAATGAGTCGTAATCCGTGGCGACCATGCCGTGCTTCACCGCATGATGAAACTCGTCGGCGAACTGATGCGCGAAGATGAAGGGCATGCAGTAGCCGTCGAGCAGGTGATTCGTGCGCATGAAGAGCCGCGCGCCTGTCTCGCGCCAGCCGGTCCATTGCCGCTTCATCCACACATGCTCCTCCTCGGAGCGAGGGAACCATCCCGCGGACGGGCAGTAGCCGATGAGGATGTTCGGATTGAGTTTGATACCACTCGTGGGGGCCGAGAAGTAATTGAAGTAGGCATAACCGACCACCGTGGTGCCTGCGGGAGCCTGCCGTTGCACGCCCAGCCAAAATTTCGCATAACGATCCGAGACAAAGCGCGAGCCCGCTACCTTCGAGTCCGGCGGATAAAATGTGAGATAATCCGCAGGCGCGGGACCATCGAGCGCGCGGCAGTTTTCGCAGATGCAGAGGCCGAGGATGTCATTCTCACAGGCGTTGATAAATCCGGGTGTTTTCGCATCCGGCGGCCGTTTTGTGGTCCAGCGATTCACGATCTCGCGCTGGAGATCGGGATTCGAGACACACATGGAAAAGCGTCCGTCTTTCTTCTTCGGACCGCGCTTGCCGCCCTCCAGAAGCTGAAACCACTCCGGGTGTGCCTTGCCGTCCTTCTGCCACCAATCAACAAAAGCATGGCCGTAACTCACCGGATAACTCCGTCCCATGCGATGCCGCCGCAGAAACACGGCTTGTTCGTCACTGAACTGCTTCGCCGCCGCCGTGGTGAAGCCCAGCGCGGGATGGGTGCTTTCAAAACCAAGTCCTGGACGGATGCGGCGCTGGAAGAAACGCGGCGCGATGGTCTCGTCGCATGACTTGGCGGTAACGGTCTTTGTTTTCGGCACATGCGTCCCGAGTTCGCCCGGCCAAAGCCAGCGCACATTCAAATCACGGTCGAGCCATTCATAAACGCCCCAAAGTGTTCCTGCGCTGGTGCTGGCATCGAGCGGATCACCACCGCCGTCGTTTCCAGCGATGAAAACCGCCAAATCAGTGACCCGCAGCGCGAACGCCTCGGCAGCCAACCTGCCGACATCGGCACCCATCTCACGGCAGGCACCCAGATAAATGCGCGGGCGTGAATCCGCTTTGACCGCGCTTTCTGCGATCACCTCCAGCCGCGCACCACAGGCTTTCTCAACATGGTCCCTGAGTTCTTTCGCCGCGTAAACCACAACGCGTGTGGGACGGTCCGGTGTGACGATCACCGTCAGCGGCCTGCCTTCACTGACGAGCGTGACATCTCCTCGCGTTGGAAGATCTCCCATCAGAAACAGACAGGCAAAGAGGCTGCGGAAAGACATGGGCGCTCATAACGCATTCCGCCCGAAAATGCTTCAAACTGCGGTGAAAATGCCCGTCTCCGGCCGCACCGAGTCCGCAAAGCCTTGGCTCTTTTGGGGCATTTACACTCTCGCCCGAAATTTTGAGCACCCAGCTCTCCCGTGAGCGGAACTCAGACAGGCGAGGATGATCGGCGTGCAGTCTCATGATCCATCCCTGACGATGCATCTGCGGCATCGGTTTAGGCTAAACCGCCCGAGAAAAAAGATTGCCAGCCAGGCGCGCATTGGGTAAAAAATTGAAATGCCGTCTTTCCGCCACCTACACCGCATGGCCGCGCTCGTTGCTGTGTTCTTCGTGCTCCCTGTGGCAGCGCAGACCAGCAGCCCTGACAACGGGGCCACAGGAAGCCCCCCTTCGACCACTGAGAATTCCGTCAGCAGCAGTTCCGGTGCCACGCTCACCCTCACCGGAGCCACGACTAGCAGTTTAAGTGTGTCGATTATCACGTCGAACCTTAGCCTCAACACCGGCTCTCTTATCATCGGCTCGACGCCGCCGCTCACTAATGCGTCCAGTGGTGCCACAACTATTGTGCAGAATTCAGCGTCAGTCACAAATCCGATCAGCCTGAACAATACATTCAACTCAGATGTGCTCACAGGCTCCTTGGCGGGAGCCACTCTTGCCAACCAAACCAGCTTGGGGACCATCAACACCATCGGCGGTAATTCTATTGTCTTGGGCGAAACAACCGCTCCCACACTCGGCACGGCCCCGCTCACCCTATCTACCGCTGACACCTCGTCTTTAACATTGTCGAATATCACGCTTGCCACCCTAGGCAGTATAGCCATCAACACACCAGGGAGCAATCCCGTCAGCCTGAGCGGATCATCTGTCCTTGGCCTTCACGCCACCTCGCTCAACTTCTCAACCTCCGTCTCCCAGAACCTTGTGCTTGGCAGCACGGTTAACACCGTTAACACGGTTGCCGGACAGCTCAACACTCAGACCGCACCCGTCACCATCAGCAGCGGAACATTTGCTGTCCAGGGGGTGACGACGATCAACAACAACCTCAGCCTGCAAAGCAGCGCCCTTCTAAGGATGCGCCTCAACAACACGACCCCGGGAGACGGATATGACCAGCTCAATGTCTCCGGTGACGTCGCCCTCCATGGAGACTTGGCCATCACCGCCGCCCCCAGTCTCTCTGCGGGAGCCTCTTTCACCATCCTGAACAAGACCAGCGCCGGTCCCATCAGCGGCACGTTCGCAGGAAGACCCCAGGGCAGCGTCGTCATCGTCAACAACAATGATTTTGTCATCAGTTACACCGGAGGGGACGGCAATGACATCACCCTCACCACCCTGTCCCGTGCGCAGGCATGGCGGCACCGCCACTTTGGCACCACCGCCAACACGGGCACCACTGCGGATGATGCCGACTTCGATGGCGACGGCATCCCCAATCTCATTGAAAAAGCCTGCAATCTGGACCCGACCAAAGGCAATGCCCTGCCCGTCACCACGGCGGTCAAAGGCTCCAGTCTGGAGTACACCTACACCCGAAGTGTCGCGGCTGTGAGCGCCGGAGACATTTTCACAGTGGAATGGAACGACACCCTAGGAGCGACCGGCTGGAGCAACACAGGCGTGACCGAGGAGGTGCAGAGCGATGACGGCACCACCCAGATCGTCAAAGCCCTCGTGCCCGCCGGCAGCAGCGGTCATCGCTTCATGCGGTTGAAAGTAACACCGGCTCCGTAAAACGTGTGCGGAGCCAGTCCTCCCGAGCTTTTTTCGTGGCCTTCGCAGGCTTACTGCTCTGCCAGCACGCTCTTCACATGCTTCATCGAGCCAGCGAAGCACTCATGCACATAGGCCATGGCCCTTTTCACTTTCGCCTGAGCAGCGGGATAGTCGGCATCAATGGCTAACAGCGTCTCAGCCATCTTCTCGACAGGAGTTTCGTCCATTTCGAGCAGCCATTCGGGCAGGCCGATGTCCTGGAACATCCAGCACTTCGGCGAGTGGAACTCGGAGTAGGTGTGGATGATCGGCGTGCCGTTCGCCAGCGCGATGATCGGTGAATGCGGCTCGTGGCAGACGATGGTGTGCGCTCGCGCGAAGATGGAAGCGGCCTCGTCGGCGTTCCAGAAATACTCCAGGTTCACGACGTGCTTTTGAATCTCCGGCGGCAGCAGATCGTGGATAAGACGCTTGTTGTGCTCCATCTCCTTCTTCACTTCCGGCGCGATGAGCACCTTGTGGCCGGTTTTTTTCACCCACAGTGTGATCAGCTCGCGATACTTCGCGGCGCGACGCTCGTCATCGGCGATCTGCTCGGGCGTGGGGTGCAGCGGGTTGAGCTTCGGCGTGCGTGTGTCATCCACGCCGGGGAGTTTGGCGGTGTTGGTGCGCAGTTGGATGGTAATGAACTTCCGGTCTTCCAGACCGAGCTTCTTCATCGTCGCGAGTCCGCGTTCGTCATCACGCACGTCGATACCGAAGCAGCCATCGGGGCCGAACTGCAACGCGGCGGCCTTGATGCCCGCGCCCTGGAGAATTTTCAGTGTCTTCGTCTCGCGGGTGTAGATGAAGGACGCGCCATTCAGCAGCGCGATGCGCTCCTCCGCGCCCTTGCCTTCGACCATGCTGGGGAAGAAGGACTGACCAAACAGGCCGTAGGGCTTGCCGTGCTTTTGGCAAAACTGCATGTGGGTGATGTCCTGGCCCATGCCGGAGTTGCGGATGAAGAAGTCGCAATCTTTGACAGCTTGCTTCAGCACTTCGTCTTTCTCGCCATCTTTGAGGAGGCTGCCTTGGAGGATGGTCACTTTGGGGAAGCGCGCCTTCAGCATCGCGGTGACACGATCATCGAGCTTCATCGCCCACAGCACGATCTTCACCTCGGGCAGATGCTGCTCGATCACTCGCAGCGTGCCCGGCGTGTGGCCGATGTCGCCGATGTTCACCGTATCCCACGCGGATTGCAGCACGATGGTCTTGGGCTTGCCATTCGCGGCAAAAACGGAACCGCCAAGCGCGGCGGTGATGGCGGAGATGAAGTGGCGGCGGGTGTGCATGGTTGGGAAAGCTTCTTCAGGTTGCTGCAACGACCATTTGGACACGATCTGGCCGCTTTTCCTTCTATTACATGATTCGCGTCCGCTTTCACTTCGCAAACACGCGTTCCAGCCACTCGTCCACGACCGGAGTCGCGGCATAGGCAGGGTCGCCGAGGCGGCGATTAATCTCGGCGTGACCTCTGAGACCCACACCGTCAAAGCCGCGCACCTCGGCGGGCGTTCCTGCCTTTTGCAAGGCCTCGCCAAGCGCCCGCGATTGCGCCGTGCCATCGACCCGCTGCACATGCAGGATCAGAAACGCGGGAGCGTTTGGAGCGGCGGCCTGCGCCGTGGGTGATAGCGCAAGCTGCCGTTCCTTTTCGCTGCCAAATGCCTGAATGTAGGTGTCATGCATGAAATCACCGCCCTGCGCGATCTGGCGTGGCACATCGTAGCACGCGCCATCGAGCGGGATCACGCCGCGCAACGACTGAGGCCGCAGCCCGGCCTTTTTCAGATACTGCATGTCCGTGCCGACGAGCGCTGACAGGTGCGCCCCGGCGCTGTGTCCCATCAGCACGACCCGAGTAGCGTCAAAGCCAAGTGACTCCGCACGACCGATGAGATGCGCGATGGCATCCGCCACATCCTGCGCCTGCTGCTCCACCGTGGCGGCGGGCACGAGGCGATAGTTGATCGAGGCAAAGGCATAGCCCTGCTGGAGATAATGCCCCGGCTTTTCCTCGCCTGTGGCGTTCCTTTTGTCACCCCTCTTCCAGCCGCCGCCATGCACAAAGATCACCAGTGGCGATCCGGCCTTCATCGGCTTCCAATAATCGAGCTTTTGCAGCGGGTCTTTGCCGTAGCTCAGTTCGACCGAGTCAACCGAGCCTTTTCGTGCCGCCATGCGTTCACGCAGCCGTTCGATCAGCGGTCCTTGGCCGAAGGTGGAACTCGTCAGGCAGGTGATGGCGACGAGAAGGGTGAGCGTTTTGAGCATGGGGTGTTTCATTTGGGCGAGGGAGCGCGTCGCCTCATGAAATGCCGACCAGAGGCATCGGTTACACAAAATCTTGCCCATTTTGCCATCAAGGCGCGGGCAGCAGTTGCAGCGCATCCAGGATGATGAAGCCATCTGTCTCTTTGTTCGTGAACGATGATCTTCCTCAGGACGCTCAAACGAGCGTTTGGACATGATCGGCCTTATTTTTGCGACTGAATGACCTCACGCAGCTTCTCAAAGGCCAGTTTCTTCCCGCTGTCTTTCCAGCCGGAGCCGCCTTCGCGCGAGATTTTAACGAGTCCGTAGTCGGACTCGCCATCCGCGCCGAAATACGGCTCATCGAGCAGTTCATAGACGAAGAATGCCTCGACAGCGGGATGCTCGCGAAGCTGTTTCGCTGTCGCTGCCAGATAATCCGCCGCTTCCTGCTCCTGCCCGCCTTTGCTGCCATCACGACGGTTGATCTCGGTGATCCAGAGCGGTTTGCCGTAGCCTTTCAGCAGCGCGATGAGATCGAGCGTGCCGCGCACTTTTGTCATGTCACCCATTTCGGAATACCAGTGCCAGGCCAGGATGTCGAAGGGCACGCGATTCTCATTCACCAGCCGCTCGATGAAGCCGTGGTGCAGCCAGCCCGCCGTGTCCACGAGCGTGAGCGCGGCAGGATCAGCGTTCTTCACACCTCCCTGCAAACCTTGGATGAAGGCGCGGGCGCGTTCATAGCGGCCATGATGATAATCATCCGCGCTGCTGCCATCCGGAGCGCCGTCCCATTCCCACAGCTTCCCGCCGCGTGTGGTCTCGCCCTTCCTGATGAGGGCGAAGAGATCGAGCTCGTTCCCCAGCTCCCAATGGGTGATGCGACCTCGGTAGCGGCTGACGATGGCACGGGCAAACTCAGATGCAGCGGCCTGGAGCTGTGGCAGCGATGTCTTTTCAGACATCAACTCCGCACCGGGCACGAGCACCGGCAGCAGCCTGATCCCGCGCTTCTCCGCCTCGGCCAGCAGTTCGTCGATCCGCGCCGTGTTCGCCTGAAACGAGGCCGCACTGATGTCGCAGCGATACCATCCGGCACCCAGTTCCTTCACCCAATCCAACTGCGTCGTCAGCGGCACCTGCCAGTAGCCTTCCTGCGACACGGGATGACCGTTGACGCCCCACGCGAAGGGCTGGGCACGAACGGCGGTGCAAAACAGGACGAGAGCGAAAACGAAACGAGTCATGCGGCGCTCAATCCTTGGCGGGATTGAGTTGCAGCGCATCCAAAATCACAAAGCCGTCCGTTCCCGTGTTGCTGACGGTGATCTTCGTTTCAGAACCAGCATCGAGTTCGACAGTGCCGATGCTTCGGAAGGCTTCGCCAGCGGGGAGCGGCTGTGTTTGATCGACTTTGATCTCGGTTTTGCGGCCCCCGCTTTCAATCGTCACCGGCACTTTCGTGGCGCGGGTTTCATGGGCAGAGTAGGCCATGCGGAGGTCGTATTTTCCTCGCTTCGGGGCTTTGAAGCGGAAGATGGCGATGGACTGGCCGTCACCGCGCTTGTCGTCATGCAGGTAGCCTGTGCCGATGTGCGGCTTGAAGCCGGAGGAGTGGCTCCATTCGCCTTTCAGCTCGGCCTGCTTGTCGTCGAGCACGATGCCGGGAAGCGTCTTGGGGTCGATGTTCACCGCGCCTTTCGGTTCGGGTGGCAGATCGGCGAGGACAGGTAAGTCGAGCACCTGCTTTTGTGCGAGCAGTCGCTCACGCAAAGCCGGATACGGCAGCTTTTGGACCGCGAGGTTTTGTTTGGCGCTCATCGCCGCCGCAATGCCGGCGCTCTGGCCGAGGATCATCCACGTCGGCTCCACACGGATCGAGGAGATGCCAACGTGGGTGCAGGAGAGCGCCACAGGCACGAGCAAGTTCGAGCATTCGGCCGCCTTCGGCGTGATGGCGCGATACGGGATGTGATACGCATAACCGTGTCTGCGGCCTGGAATGCGCACTGGCATGATGGTGCCTTCATTGACGACCATTTCTCCCGTTCCGACGCGCTGGCAGTCGTGCGAGTCGATAGGGAAGGATGACACAACGATGGCATCGTCCTTTTTCGGCTCATCCATGATGTCTTTCTGCGAGACGACGTATTCGCCGATCATGCGGCGGCCTTCGCGGACGTAGAGCTGCGGGGACCAGTGGCCGTATTCGGGAAATTCATCGCGGCAGAGGCCGATCTGCGCGTATTCCTCGCGAATCGCGACCGGCACGGCGGGATCGGTGCTGAGGAAGTGATGCATCTCCAACGTGTATTGCTTGTGCGCCTCCCAGATCTTCGCGCGACCCGCCTCATCCGCCTCGCTCCAGCCATTGCAGGCACCAACGAGCCCCATGGAGAACTGTTTCCCGATGCCGTTGTTCGCGTCGAACTTGTTCCCCGGCAGCGGATACAGGTCCCACAGCTGATGCGGTCGCTTTTCCTGCGCAAAGTAATGCCTCACGACCTCAAATCGTGCCGGATCGTAGTTCGCGGGCTTCGGAAACGGCACGCGGTTCGCCGGGTCTTTCGTCACACAGAGACGGAAGCTATAGACCATCACGTTTTTGTCGCCTGCCTCGTCGGGGCCGGCATCCGTCGTGGTGACGAGCGGCAGCGGCTTGCCATCGGTTCCGAGGCCCGAAATCGCCATCTTCGCCTTCGGGTACTGCTTCCCGGCCAGCGACTCACCGAACTCTTTTCGCCCCTCGCGGCCAATCGTCCAGTTCACGCCGGCTGCGGCCATAAAATCGCCCTCGTAGGTGCCGTCGATGAAGACTTTGGCCGCGAAGTCGCCCTCACTCGTCGTGAGCTTCGTGATGTGTGCGCCGTCTTTGATCACTGACTTGAGCACGCGCTTCGTCAGCACCTTCACGCCAGCTTCATCAAGCATCTCCTTCGTGATCTTTGCCGCGACGTGAGGCTCATAGGTCCAGTGCTTGTGATCCTTCTCGCTTACCTTGTAAGGCAGTTCGACGCCTCGCCGCTGGTAGTCCTTTTCGACACGAGAGTGCCATTCATCAAACAAACCCAGCACCGTGCTGCGCACCGTTTGATTCGAGTCGCTGAAGCAAAGCCCTCCTGTATTCACGCCCCCGACATGAGCCGTCGGCTCCAGCAGGATCACGGACGCTCCCTCACGCGCCGCGGCAATGGCGGCACAAAACCCGCCCGGCGTGGCTCCATAAACAATCACATCCGCCTCCGTGGCGGCATGCGCGCAGAGACTGAGGGCGAAGAACAGGATGGCAAAACGTGTCATGGCTTTCAATAGGACACCGCCGCGCTGTTTTGGACATCATTTCGCCCGCGCCTGCACGGCCTTGTGTGCCGTTTCCTGCAAAAAACGGGCGTAGGTGGCATCGAAGCCTTTCGGGATGTAGCTGTTGCCGACAGCGCTCTCTCCAAACAGCACCTCATACCAGACACAGGCGCCGAGATATTCGCCCGCCGTGTTCGCGTGATGCCCGTCCATGCCGAGCGTGATCTTCTTGCCATCCTTCGACTTCGCCCAGCGCCAGCCGACGTGTAGCGAATGCGTCTGATTCGGCAACGCGGGCTGTTTCGCGGTCTTGGGATCAAAGGACGTGTCGGTTTGATAGCCCCAGGTCGCATCCGTATCGGCCATGAAAAGCGCATCGCCCACCGGAATCACCTTCCCGCCGAGTTCAGCGGCGATCTTGTCGTAGGCGGCGGTCAAACCACGATACATCTCCTCCTGCGTCTTCGGCTCACCCGCTTTGTCCGATGGCTTCGTAAAACGCGGATCATCTTTCCGATACACCCACGTTTGATGAATCAGCAGCTTCGCCTGCGGCGCACGCTTGGTGATGTAATCGCGCAGGATGCCCGCATACGGCTGGTAGGTGGCAAAATCGTGGCTCTTGATGCTCGCCTGCTGGATCGTGACGTAGTCCCACTTCTCTGCCGTGAGATTCGCGACCAAATCACGCCCATTCGTGTACAGCCGCGCCTTGCCCTCCGCCTTCGCTTTGTCCGCATGCACCTGGAACGACGCGCCACCGATCACCAGCGGCGTGTGAATCAACGTGTGTCCGCCCGCCAACGCGAGATCATCGAGATGATTGGTCGCGTTGCGGGAGAAACTGTTCCCGATGGTGAGGATGCGGACCGTCTTCGCCTCGCCCGCGAAGGCTGAGGCGCAAAACAGCAGCGAGGCGAGCAGGGCGAGCGCTTTCATCACACGCGATGGTTTAGTGGCAACCGCAGCCTTCGCCACAGCCCTTGGAGAAGATTTCCGCCTCAGTCGGCACCTGTCCGCGCTCCAGGCTCTTGCCGACAAAACTCGTCACCACCTCGGCGATGCCGCGCAGCACGTCCTGTGCCTCGATGAAGCTCAGGATGGCCGGATTCGCATCGCAACTGTCCTGCAGATCGGTGAAGCGGCTGATTTCCTCGCCGGTGGGTTCTTCGCCATTGTGCTGCTTCTGGTGCAGGGCACGGCCCATCGTCGCCATCTCGCGGTAGAGCGACACGGCCTCTTCATTGGCGAGGAAGGCCTCGGCCTTCTCGCGGGCGCTTTGCACGTCGCTGTCGGCCACGAGGGTTTCGCACAGTTCGACGATCTTGGATTTGATTTGGGGGGATGCGGTCATGGGGCCGCGAGGGTAGGCAAAAAAGCCTGCCGTGCAGAAAAAAGTCCGACTATTTCCGCGCCGCTGCCAGATTCCGTTTGAAGCCCTCTCGCACGAGCGACAGATCAGAATCCATCGCCAGCCAAGTAAAGCCCATTTCGAGCAGCTTCGCCTGATCATCCGCATGCCGCACGAGGATGCCGCAGCCTTTGCCGTGAACCTTCGTGGCTTTCACGATGGTGTTCACGCAGTCATCATAAGGCAGCGGTGAGTTCCGGGCCTTCAAGTCGTAGCTCAAATCTGCCGGGCCAATGAACAGAGCATCAATGCCCTCCACCGCAGCGATTTGATCCGCATTTGCCACCGCATCGGCTGTTTCGATTTGAGCGAGGATGATCGGCTTCGGCATCGCACCCGCCGGAAGTCTCATGCCGTAGCCATAAGCTCGAACGGTGCGTGAGACGCCACGATGGCCTTTCGGCGGATAGTAGGCGGCATCAACGCAATGCTGCGCTTCCGCGACGGTGTTCACATGCGGCACCATGATGCCGTCCGCGCCCCAGTCGAGCACTCGGCTGATCAAATCAGGATGCGGAGCACTCACGCGCACAATCGCCAGCGTCTGGCTGCCACGCAGGGCGCGCAGTTGGTTTGGTAATGCTGCTTCGGATTCACAGCCGTGCTCCAAGTCGATGAGAACCCAGTCAAAGCCGCATTCCGCTGCGAGTTCCGTAACCGCAGGTGATCCGATGGAGAGAAAGGTGCCGATGTGAGTTTTCATGGTGATAGAATGTCGAGGCCGCTGCCCTCGCGCAAGCCGCGCAAGGCTAATGCGAGCCGTGATTGCGTCATTTCGCGCAGACTTGAACCGGATGAGCCACTGCTGATGAGGAAAAAGCCGTCGTCACGATCAAAATAGCCCGCGCCGACGCGGATAACGGCCTTCACGATCATGTTCCGCAGCAGATGCAGCCAGAAGCGACGCATGTGATGCTCTGGCAAGACGTGGATGCTTTGATAGCCCTCGAAGGCTCTCTGAAGAAACGCGGCATCGTGGAAGCAGGCGAGCAGTGAGAGATCATCCATCGGATCGCCACTGATCGCGTCGTCGAAGTCGATGAAGGCGGCGATTTGATCGCGTGTGCCGAGGATGTTCCAGAGCGCGAGGTCTTTGTGGACAAGGCAGCCTTGCGGCAGATCGAGCAAGGCTCGGTGGTTTTCGATCTCGGTCATGATCTCCTCCGCACTGGTCAGAAAGTCGCGCGAAACGAGAAAGCTCAAATGCTCCTCCAGCCGCAAATGGAAGTAGTCGGCGTAAGCCCAATGTGGTCCGCACAGTCCTCTGTGCGGTTCGAGCGTCGCTTGGCCTTCGTTCCGCACAGAGGACTGTCCGGACCACTCTAGAACACCAAACCCCTCCAGCGTGATCGCTTGCCACTTCGCCACCGCCACGCCGATCTCGAACGCGATCTTCGGCACCTCCAGCGTCCCTTGCTTGAACCACTGATTCAAATCCGGTGCCTCGATCCGCTCCAAAGCCTGCCACGCGAATGAAACGCGGCTTCGTGAAGCATCGCAGCCGAAAACTCGCGGCGTAACCACACCCGCCACACGCACCCGATCGAGCAAAGCCGACTCCACGGCCAGATGCGCGTCTTTTTCGGGCCCATTCTCCACGCGGATGAAAAGCGGCTTTCCATCCACGTCGGCATTCCAGGTGAGATGATTGCCCTGACCGGCTCCGGGGCTCAAAATGACGTTTTGCGTGTCGAAGTGCCTTTGAAGCTCTGTTTCGAGTTGGGATGCTAGATTCGCATCCACCTCGCCACGCGACTGCGTGCCGTGAAAGGCTGCCGGACGGTCGCATTTCCAATAATAGATGTCGCGGCGGCTCATGCGTCAGGTGTGCGTCGTTTCCACCATGACGCCAGCAGGCCGCCGATGATGTTTTGCAGCACACCGCTGAAGACACCTGCCGCAGCCGCGAGCGGCATCGCAGCAAAGTGCTCACGGGCGAGTGACGCTGCCATGCCGCCGTTTTGCATGCCGACCTCGATGCTGACCGTGCGGGCCACGGACTCAGGATAACGCAGCACCTTTGATATGGCATAGCCCACACCAAAACCCAGCACATGCAGCACGAAGGCTGCGAGCGCCAGCTTGCCAAAATTCGCCTCGATGGCGTCCGCGCTTGCGGCCACGATGCCGCCGCTCACGAGCGTGAAGGCCAGCACGGCCACCGTCGGCCCGCAGGCCCCGATTTGATCCGCCGTGCGCGGCAATTTCCATCGGATGAGCACGCCGAGCACCACGGGCGCGATGGTGAGCTGAAAAGCGGACACACAGAGCCCCCACGCGTCCACCGGCACATACTTGCCCGCCAGCAGACTCGTCCACATTGGTGTGAAGAAGAACGCGAGCATCGTCGAGGCCATCGTGAGCACCACGGACAGCGCCACGTTCGCTTTGGCGAGGTAGCTGATCATGTTCGACGCCATGCCGCCGGGGCAGCTCGCCACCAGAATGATGCCCACGGCGAGGCCCGGCTCCAGCTTCAGCGCCGTCGCCACCATCCAGCCTGACAGCGGCATGATCGTGTATTGCGCGATGAATCCCAGCGCGACACTCCCCGGCATGCGGCCGATGGCTTTGAAGTCGTCCAGACTCAAGGTGAGCCCCATGCCGAGCATCGACGCCGCCAGCGACCAGAAGATCCACGGCTTGTCGAACCACAGCATCGTCTGTGGCTTGAAAAACGCGATGACCGCCAGCGTGACGAGCCACACGGGGTAGAGATTGTTGAACCAGTCGAAGAAGCGTTTCATGAAGTTATTGGGAGATGTCTCTCACGCCGCCAAAGTCCGGCCCGCCTGCGCCGACGTAGCCGTTGCTGTTGCCTTTTTCGTCCGGCGTGACCCAAAAGGCATACAACGAGCCCTTCGTCTGATGGAAGCGCAATTTCACATTTCGCCCGGCCATGTCCGACAAGTCCGCGCCGTCGGTCCATTCGATCTTGAGCTTGGTTTGGTCACCCACCGCCGGTTTGGAGCTTCGCAGCACCTTTCCAGCCTCATCGAGCACTTCCACACGCACTTCTCCATTCACGTTCACGAAGAGATGCTTGCCTTTGAACTTCACCGGACGCGTCGTCAGCTCACCAGAGCCATCCATGCTCGCAAAGCCATCGCGTCGCAGCGTGGCGAGGCCGATGCTGCCGCCGGTATACATGCCGCGATGACCGCTCGGTGCGATGCCGCTGGTGCCCATATAGGGGAAGACGAGCTGGTCGTCGAGCACCACGAAGACGCCCGCCGCGCCATGCAGATAAGCGCGATCCCACGAGCCTTCGGTGCGTGAACCAACGATGAAGCCTCGGCGATCCGGTCGATCCCAGTGGAAGCCATCGCGGCTGAAGCCGAGTTCGAGATCGAGCAGCTTCGGGAACTTGCCCTTCTCACAGATGTCATTCTTTGGGCCGCGATGGATGTAGTGCATGCCGACCATGAGGCTCTCATACGCCACGGCATTCAGGCTGTAGAGCTGCGCCTGCTCACCTGCGCCAGTATAGCGGTCTTTCGGCTCGGGAAGATCGAGTTTGTCGGCACAGGTCCAATACACGCCTTTGCCCCAGTCAGCGCCTTTGAGGAACTCGTCACTCTCATGGTAGTAACGGCTGCGGCCACGCGACGTGCCGCGCTTGATGCTAAAGCACCACTTCTCACGGAATGGATTGTAGAAGAAGGAGCAGTAATCATCTGCCGCAATTGTGGTGGGCGCGGCGTCGGACCACGTTTTGCCATCGGAGACATGCAGCGAGTGCATGAAGCCATCGGGCCGCTGCTCCTTCGGCACATGCAGCCAGCAGGTCAGATACTTGATGCGCTCGGCGGGGCTTTTTGCGTTCAAATCGAGCCACACGCAGTTGTCGGAGCCACCGGTGGCGAGCTTCGGGCCGGTCCAGCGCAAGCCTTCGGGCAAAAGCTGGCCGTGACGTGTCCAAGTCTTCATGTCAGGACTCGTGGCGAGCGAGAGGGGTCCGCGCCAACCGGCGACGTAGAACATCTTGAAGAGCTTTTCCGCCGGATCGTAAAACACGCCGCCTTGTCCGGTGAAGGTGGTGGCTTCCTCGCCCTTCTCACCCTCTGTGGACTTACCGAGTTCGCGCTCGGTCTCGGCTTTGAAGACGGGATTGCCCTCGAACTTTTTCGCCTGATGAAAGGTGCGTTTGAGCGTGGTTTTCTCGATGAGGAAGTCGTCCACGAAAAGCTGGCGACCCACATCAATCGGGATCGACTTGAGTGGACGCTTCAAATACGGCACTTCCATCGGCTCGGCAGAGTTCGGATCGCGAAAGGGCGGCGGCCATGGCAGCGACAGCTCGATGCCGTTGTAGAGCTTCTCGGGCTTCGGGCCGGTGGCTTTGTTCACGAGCATGAGCAGCTTCGCGTCTTTCGACACGACCTTGCCCGCGAGCACATCGTCCTCGCGGAACTTCGCCATGAGGATCTCGGCATCGCTGTGGCGGTTCCAATCATAGAGGATGTGGATGAGGCCATCGGGCGACTCAAAGCCATCGGGGTAGGACACTGCGTTGCGTTCATCGAGCAACAGGCCGCCTTTCCATGTCTGGCCTTCGTCGTCAGAGAGATAGGCGGACATGTGCGTGCGCTTTGGCAGGCGCTCGGCAGGCGAGCCGTTTTTCACGAGGAGGATGCGGCCGGATTTGAGCCGACGCAGAAAGAAGCGTGAGCTGACATTCTGCACCGTCGCGGCTTGCTTCGGTGCGCTCCATGTCGCGCCGCCATCGGTGGAAAAACTCTCGTGCGGCTGACCACTTGTGCGAGCGAGCATCCACAGACGGCCGTCGCGCAGCTCGACGGTCATGTGCTCGTCGAACTGCCAGTCAGGAAACTGCAAGCTGCCGCGCTCCTTCCACGTTGCGCCTTCATCGGTTGAGGCAAACACACGCGCTGTTTTCTTCTGCCAATCCGACACCGGCAGCAGCCAGTCGCCGTTTTTGAGCACCGTCGGTTTGTTCAGTGTGCAGCCTTCCGCAAACTTCACCGGCTCTGACCACTCGGGCGCGTCGGCATCCGGGTTGTCGCAGCGGATGAACCAGTTGCTGATGCGTCCTGCGGCATCGCCGAGCTGCTGATCGAAAAACAACCACAAGCGGCCCTTTGGATCGGTCCACAGATTGCCCACCAGCGCCCCGCTGAGCTTCTGCGTGAACTCGGTGCGTGCGCCGACCGCCAGACGCGGCTTCGACCACGTCGTGCCATCGTCATCGCTCGTCGCCAGCAGGAAGTAGCCGTCCTTCTTGTCGCCCGTGCCCGTCCAGCAGCCCCAGATCCTACCCTTCGGCGTGCGATCCATGCCGATGATCATCGCGCCCGGCCGCGCCTCATCCTGAAACTCCGCCCCCGGATTCATGAGGATCAGCGGCTCATCGGGATTCAGCGCCCCGAGCTTCACGCCCTGGCCCATGATGAGCAGCACCATCTTCTTGAATTGCAGCCGCTCGCCGGTCTTCACCTCCTTGCGGTAAAGGCTCACGCGATTGATCTCACCGGGAAAAAGCTGCACCTCGGGCACTTCGACTTTGCTGAAGCCTGCCTTGATCAGCGCGTCATGCTGACAGGCCGCTTTCGGGCGGTTCGTCGGTGTCAGGGCGTAGAGCGTGCCCGCCTTGCTGACTCTCACATCGGTCTTCTCGATGCTGGTGCGCAGGAAGGGCATGTCGCGCACCTGATCAGGCAATTGGTCGATCACATACTCGCGATCTGTGAACAGCTTCTCGCCGCGCTTCATGGTGCCCTGATCCGCGCGCAGTGGCGCAGGCCAGGAAATGCGCTTTTTGCCAGCAAGGGATTCGAACTGGCCCACATCCTCCAGCTTGCCGAACATGATGCGGTCCTTCAACGTTCCTTGGGTGACGCTGAGCCAGATCACGCCCTGATGCTCATGCAGCGTGGGATACTGGAATGAATACGGTGTCACGAAGCGGTATTTGCGCTCCCAGGTTTTGCCATCGCGGGAGATGTCGATGTTGAAGATGGTGCGGCGGTCGCGGTTGATCAGTTCGGCATCCTGCCAGCCGAGATAGTAGATGCCGCCAAACTTGTCGAAAGTGGGTTTCGAGTTTGAGCCATTCACGAAAGGCATCTCCGTGCCGACGCTCCAGGTTTTGCCATCGGCACTCGTGGTGAAGTGGTAGTTGCCCTTGTCGTTGCGGCAGATCGCCATCCAGGTGCCGTCGGGCAGTTTGTTCACGGCGGATTCGCTGAGCTGCTGCGATTGCGGCTCGTTGTAATGGCCGACGACTTCAAAGGTGACGAGGTCGTCGTGGACTAGCGCGAGCGCGTTCTGCCCGACGGGGAAGTTGTTCAGCGCGACGTAGGTCTTGCCGTCGAATTGCTTGAACGAATCGAAAATGAACAAGCCCGCGTCCCTGGCCGGCCGCTTGAAGCCCTGCGCCGCCGCATCCGCATGAAAATACTGCGGCTGCATGTCGAAGGTGCCAGCCGCCGTTTTGAGCTTCGCACGAAAAATGCGGTTCTCGAACGCCGCGCGTTCCAGATCGAAGTCGATATACCACATCTGCGACTGCCGCTTGCCGGGATCCTGACTGGTGAAATAACAACGCAGCGTCTTCGCATCCTTCTGAAGAATCCGCGGCACGAAGCACTGCCCGAACGGCAGCGTCTCGTTTTCAAAGACCTGCTCGCTGCGGGCGAAGTCGATGACCCTTTCCAGCGCGAGCGTCTTCAGATTCACGATGGACATCGTGACGTAGATGAAAGGCCAGCCCGAGCTTTCCCCCGCGCGCCGATCATTCGCCTCGGTCACGAGATAACCGCGGTCGCCGATGCAGATAAACTCCGCATCGTGCGTGCCTTTCACGCGAGGCGCGGAGGTGTTCACGAGGCGCTGCATCACGATGTCTCCAGCGAGCGCCGGGTCCCAGTTCGCGGGAACGAGACTCTGAGCCAGGCTTTGGACGCAAAGAAGTGCCGAGATCGCAAGGAGGCAGAAAAGAGGTCGGAAGGTCATGATGGGTTAAAACGCGCTCAGCGAATGCATTTCACAGATGGACAGGCGTCTTCGCATGTTATGCTAACACCATGCCCGAAACCACCTCCGCCACGCTCAAAGACATCGCCCGCGCCGCTGGCGTGTCGATGATGACGGTGTCGCGGGTGCTGCGTGGAGCGCCAAAGGTTTCGGCGGAGAAGCGGGAGCTGGTGCTGCGTGAGGCAAAGCGGCTCGATTACCAGCCGGACCCGCATCTGGCGCGGATGATGCAGGTGGTGCGGGGCAAGAAGGAGACGCGGGTGCGGGCGGTGATCGCGGTGATCCGTGAGCATGTGCCGCAGGACGGGTTGCTGAGCCCGTCGTATCAATATGTGCCCATCGAGGACATCCGCCGACGTGCGCACGGGCATGGTTATGCGGTGGCGGAGTTTTATCTGGGCAAGGACGGCCTGACGCCGAAGCGGCTGCAAAAGATCCTGCACGCGCGAGGCATTGAGGGCGTGATCGTTTCGCCGCAGAGCATGCAGCTTCCATGCAGCAAGCTGGACTACTCGCCCTTCGCGGCGGTGACGTTTGGGAATGCGATGAGCACGCCCGCGCTGCACATGTGCGCAGGAAACATGACGCTGGGCATCCACACGGCGGCGGAGCAACTCCATGCGCGTGGCTACCGGCGCATCGGCGTGGCGGTGACGAAGTGGATCGTGAACCGCTCGCAGTTCGGCTACAGCGGCGGCTTGTTTCACTGGCAGCACGGTTTGTCAGCGGAAGATCGCGTGCCGCTGCTGCTGTTCCCGAGCAACGACATCAGCAAGGGCTTCGAGGCTTTTGCGAAATGGATGCGCGAGCACCAGCCGGACGCGCTGATCACGTTCGACACTCATATTCCAGGCTGGCTGAAGCGCCTCGGCCTGCGCATTCCACAGGACATCGGCTTCGTAGTGCATGACTGGACGCCCAAGATGACGGACTTCGCGGGGATTTATCAGCAACGCGATCATCTCGCCGCTGCAGCGGTCGATTTGATCGTCACGCAGCTCTCGCAGCATGAGCACGGCGTGCCCGAGGTGCCACGCCAGATCATGATCCCGCCGCAGTGGGTGGATGGGCCGAGTGTCGTAGCATAGCCTTTCTAGGCTGTGTCGATGTTCGTGTTGATCATCACAGGCTAGAAAGCCTATGCTACAAGCCATGTCCGACATCCGCGCCCTCGAACCCAACACTCTCTGGAACTGCTTCGCCGATCTCAATGCCGTGCCGCGGCCTTCGAAGCGCGAGGAACGCGTGGTGGCCTTTGTGCGTGAGTTTGCGGAGCGCCACGGCCTCACATCGATGCTCGACAGCGCTGGCAATGTCATCGTGAAGAAGCCTGCGACGCCGGATCGTCAGGGCAGGCCTGCGGTCATCATGCAGGCGCATCTCGACATGGTTCACAAGGCCGCTGACGGACTGAACTTCGAGTTTGATAAGCAAGGCATCGACATGTGGGTCGATGACGATTGGGTGCGGGCACGCGGCACCACGCTCGGCGCGGACAACGGCCTCGGCGTGGCCGCGATCCTCGCGGTGCTGGCTTCCAAAGACCTTTCGCATCCGCCCATCGAGGCGTTGTTCACGCTGGATGAGGAGCAGGGCATGGGTGGCGCGCTGGGGCTGCAACCCGGGCTGCTCACGGGCAAAACGATGCTCAATCTCGACTCCGAAGAGGACGACACCTTCACCATCGGCTGCGCGGGCGGTGTCGATACGCTAGCGAGCCTCGACTACACCGAAGCGGCGCACGGCCCCGACGAGCCTTACCTCGCCGTCCACATCACCGGCCTGCGTGGCGGTCACTCCGGCCTGCAAATCCACGAAGGCCGTGCGAATGCCATCAAGCTCATGGCCCGCATCCTCTGCGCCTGCGGCGTGGAAGTCGTCGCGCTCGCCACTATGCGCGGCGGCAGTGCCCGGAACGCGATTCCGGCTCAATGCACCGCGCAGGTCGTCATTCTCGATCAGCCGCGTTTTGATGAAATCTTCGCCAACGAGGTCGAAGGCATCCGCGAGGAGTTCCGTCTCATTGAGCCACATCTGAGCATCACGACGCAGCCGGTGAAGCCCGAGCACGGCTACATCCCGACGATGGCCGATCATGTGCAAAGGCCCTTCGTTCTCGCTCTCCAGGCCGTGGTGAACGGCGTTTATCGCATGAGCCCAGTCGTTCCCGATTTGGTTGAGGCTTCATCGAATCTCTCGCTCATCTCGCTTGGTGAGGGCCACGCCGAATGGAGCGGTCTTCAGCGTAGTTCGGTCGATTCGAGCAAGGCAGATGTCGCCCGGGCCTTCGCCGCGCCGTTTCAGATCATGGGAGCGGATGAGATGAACCGCCCTGAGGTCTGCCATGACGCAGGCTATCCCGGCTGGAGTCCCAGCGCCGAATCGCCCATCTTGGAGAAGATGAAGACGCTGTATCGCGACCTCTTCGGCCACGACGCGAAGGTCAGCGCCTGCCACGCCGGTCTCGAATGCGGCGTCATCGCCATCGCCTATCCCGATCTCGACATGATCTCCTTCGGCCCAAACATCCACGAAGCGCACTCCGAGAAAGAATGCTGCAGTATCTCCTCTGTGCAGAAGTTCTGGAAGCTGCTCACCGCGACGCTGGCGGCGATGTAGCATAGGCTTTCTAGCCTGTGTCTTCCGCGATCCATTGAGCACGGGCTAGAAAGGGGCAGCGCCGAACTAGATCAATGCGGATGAGCATCGTTCTTGGGATCATATATGCCATCATAGATACGCCACCCGCAAACAGGATGTGAAGTCCAACACGGCTTGGTCAGACGCTCGTAAATATGAAAAGCAATCCACAACGGAGCCATTGCCAAGATAAACCCTAGCACCAATCCGAGCCGTGAGGCGAAAATCCAAATGGCACCATGATCACGAATTGCGGTTAACACGATAGTAGAAAAGTGGAACTCCAGCGCCACCAACAGGGACATAAGCAAAAACAAACCCAAAGTCGAAACGACCTTGCGACGTCGCGACCAACTAACTGTGGCAATATCGGAATACTCGAAGGTGAACAACAAAACGACAGCGGGAAGAAAGAACAAGATGCCACCGGTTCGATGCCCAAACCACATGAGTCCACCAATAACACCAATCGCTAGCATCACTCGAACCCACCCATTCACCTGTTCGCGCAAAGTCGGCTTCGGAGGTGGTGGAGCAAGAAGTTGCTGCCGACGATACGAGCTATCTTGAAGAAGCTGCTTGATGATGTTATCGGACATGGCCGTTCGGAATTAAACAACCGATACGCTTTGAAACAAAGTCGGGTGTGACACGGAGCTGGTTGATAGGCGACATTTTCAGACTCCTGCTCAGTTCGTCGAGAGAAATGTGGCTTGGCCTGAATCTTTTGGGCGGTGATGTAGCCTGTGTCTTCCGCGATTCATTGAGCACGGGCTAGAAAGCCCATGCTACTTCAGCCGCTCAATCGGAATCACGGCCATCTCGGCGCTGTTATGATTGCCGCCTCGGCCGCCGTTGTTGGAGAAGCCGACGTAGAGCTTGCCTTCGTGCTCGGTGGCGCAGGGATAGCTCAAAGCGGCCTTCGGATTCGACTCACCAGGGCCGCTGTGCTCGGCGTGTCGGATGACGAAGACTTGGCTGAGCAGCGATGATCCAGGTTTGCTGACGGCGATGGTGAGCGGGAAGCGTTTGCCGCCGTTGTTCGCGGCGGTGGTGCAGACGAGGTAGCGCTGGCCGGTGCTGAGCATGCCTGCGGCGGGCTTGGAGGTGGTCATGGGCAGGTTGCTTTCGCCCATCGTGCTCCAGGTGCGGCCGTAGTCGGTGCTCTTTGAAATCAAGGCGAGCGGTTTGGCTGCGTAGCGGGCGATGTTGAGCACGTTGGAGCCGTCCACGATGATGCTCGACTCGCCCCACATCTTCAGGCCTTCGTGAACGGGGATGCTGACGAAATCCCACTTGGTAAAGTCATCGCCATGACTGATCGCCACCGCAGCGGGGAAGGTGCCTTTGTTGGAGTAAGGCCCGGCGCTGATGCCGGGCATGATCCATTTGCCATCGCTCATCTTCACCGGCTGATTCAACGCCCAGAAGCCGTTTTCAAGCACGACGCCATGCTTGGTCCATTGGCCGGTCGTTTCATCGAGCGAGTAAGCGCGGGTATGGATGCGCTCCATCTTGTTGTAGTAGGCTCCGTGGAAGGCCCAGAGCTTTCCGTCATGTGAAAGGAACACGCCATGGCTGATCGCGAGGTCTTTCTCCTCGCCTGCGTCGATGACACCAAGTTCGCTCCACGTTTTGCCGCCGTCCTCGCTCACGCGATACTGCGCTTCTTCACTGACGGTGTTCTCCGCGCCTTTGTTGTGGCCGATGGAGGCATAGAACCTGCCCTTGTGCCAAGCGAGGCCGACGCCGTGGAGGAAGGTGTAACCATCCGCTGCCTTGTCCCACTTTTTGATGACGTGAAACTCCACGCCGTCGAGCAGAGGCAAATCCTTGGTCTCGCCGAGCTTCTGCGAGTCGTCCCAGAGCGGGAAATCGGCGGTCTTGGATTTTGGAAGCTCATGCGTTGCCGTGATGGGGCGATAACTCGCGGCGATCTCTTCCGCGCTCATCACGCGAGGCTCGAAGCGTGCTTCATCGAGCGCGCCATGGAACTGTTGCCGCTTCTTTTCATCATCCAAGATGCCCCCGAGTGTGATCGGTGCCTTCGTGGCCGGAATCGGCTTATTGAGCTTCACCTCGCCCACGGGCTTCCCATTCAAAAACAGCGCTGCTTTGCCGGAATCGACCGTCAGTGTCGCCAGATGCCAATGACCGGCCTTCAGTGGCTCCGCACAGGTGATTTCACTCCAGCCGTCCTGACGCAAGTGCGCCTTCATCTTGCCATCCGGCTCGATGGTGACGCCCCACTGGCGTTCGTTGAGCGAGTAACGATTTTTGCCAATGATCATCTGCTGCGAGCCTTCAAGCACATACGGATTGAACCACACGGAGACGGTGAAGCTTCCGTTGAGCTTCGCGGTGTCCTTCAATTCGATGACGGAGCTGCCATCAAGCACAAGACTGCCCGTGAGCGAGCGTGCGTGACCATGAAGCGAGAGGGAAGCATCCACGGCATCCAGCGGCCAGTTTTCTGCGGAGGCTAACGTGGCGATGAGGAACAGAGAGAGCAGGGCTTTCATGAGACAATGCATCACACGCGCTGTCCCATCGCCTTCAGCTTCGCCTCGCTCTCGCTCCACGCGACCTCGTGCGGCATGCGTTTCGACAAAGCAGCCAGAGCAGCAGTGACACCGGCTGCCTCACCCATGCCGACTGCATTACCGGTGACGCGGTAGCTGGAGTGGGCGATGAAGTCGCCACTGATGCAGCGTCCAGCCATCATGAGTCCATCGACATCTTTGGCGATCAAGGCGCGCAGCGGGATGTCGTAGGGTTTCATGTCGATGGGCTTCGGCATGATGGCGTGGTTCTTGTTGTGGTCGGAGCTGAGGGCATGCACGTCGATGCCGAAGGTCACGCGCACGACGGCGTCGTCATGACGCACGCCTTTGGCGAGATCGTCCTGCACGACGACATAGCGCCCCTTGATGCGCCGTCCATCGCGCACGCCGATCTGCTCGGCGGTGGCGACGATCTGGATGCCTTCCCACGGTCCGCCGAGCGCGCGCAGGCCGTTGACCATCTTGTTCATCTCGGCGCGCGCACGTACCGTGGCGGCGGTGACTTCAGCGGCATCCCAGGGCTTGATGCCGTATTCGTGGTTCATCATGGCAAAGATCAGATTGCCGCTGACGTGCCACATGGTTGGCCCGGCATAAGACGGAAAGTGGCCGGTGCTGACGAGCACATCTTTGATGCGCTTCTTCTTCTCGCTGTCGGTGTTCTCACCGGGCTTCGACTGGCCGAAACGCACAAACTCCCGCAGCGCCTCGACATCCTTCACGACGAGCAGCGCATTGAGCGACATCGGCTGGCAGGGGCAGTCCTCCGCCATCCCAATTTCAAACGCGCAGCCTGCTTGCACGCCGAGATCACCATCGCCGGTCGTGTCGATGAAAACGGGTGCGCGCCATGCCTGTCGCCCCGATTTGGACTCCGTCACGATGGTGGTGAGCTTGTTGCCTTCCTTGAAAGCGGCGGAGACTTTGGTGTGATACTGAAACTTCACGCCAGCCTCCACGCACAGTTCTTCGAGCAGCAGCTTGAGTGCTTCAGGATCGTAGCAAAAACGGCTCGTGCTGGTCGAGTTCGCACGCGCACCGCGTGCATCCAGCTTGTCGCGCAGTTCTTTGGCGAAGCCGGGCTTGTTGAAGTCGAGGAAGTAACCCAGCAACCCAGCCGTCCAGATGCCACCGAGGCACCCGCGCCATTCAAAGAGACGAACCTTGGCACCGGCACGCGCGGCCGTGATTGCCGCAGTCACACCGGCTGGCCCGGCACCACACACGATCACGTCCGCATCCTCGGCGAGCGGTATATCATGCGCAGGCTCGTTGAACTGGCCTTCTTTGACCTCAGCAGCGGAAATCGAGGCCTGACTAACAGCGCCACCAGCGAGTGCGGCGGAGATGAAATGGCGACGAGAGACGGGAGCGGGTTTCATGGGGCCAATCATCACGGCAGGCGTGGATAAAAACTATCAGAACTTCGGCTTCGAGGCCGATGGCGGCTTGATGCTGCCTTGAAGCATCCAGCCCGTCTTTGTCGCCGGACTGGCATACGCTCCTCGAATGCGCCGCTCACCCTTGGCAGCTCCGCTGAAATCCAGGTCGAACGCTGTCTGATCAGCAAAAGAGGAAAGGTCGAGTGGCGTGCCTTCACAGCTCCCAAGCTTCGGATGGAGGTCCAAGGAGCCCAATGTCATTTGAGGGTTCGCCAGATGCAGCGCGGCATCGGCAACAGGCCCGGTGACGTTTTCGCGCACATTAGTAATGGTGTTGTGCAAAGACAACGGCTCTCCAGCGAACACCACATTGCCGATGATAGCAGCACCGTCCGTCGCGGCGCTGGCGATGCGGATGCCACGAGCGGCGGCGTAGATGGTGTTGTTGTAGATATGGGCGAGCTTCACCGGCAGATCGTGATTGCGCACGGTGATGGCGGCGTTGGCTGGGCAGTCGGCAAAGACATTGTCATGGATCGAGACGCGACCCGAAGCTTGCAGCAGCGATTCACGCGGATTGTGCCAGAGAAAGTTGCCGTAGATCTCATACAGGTCGTCGGAGCCGGGGCCGCTGTCAGGAAAGCCGCCGACGAGCAAATTTGCACGGTCGCCATCGGGGCTGGGCGCGTCGTTTTTGATGAAGACATTGTGCCGGATGATCGTGCGGCTGGCGGTGGTCGGCATCCCGTCGATCACAGGCCGCGTTTTCTGAAACTTGATCTCCATGCAGTAGCCGATCGGGTCTTGAACGAGGTTGTGCTCGATGACACCTCGAATGAAGGGATCAGCGCCGTTCGAGTTGCCGAGGTAGAGGCCCGTGCCGCAATTGCGGATGATGTTTCGCCGGATGGTCCAATCCCACGTCGGTGTCTTCGTGGAAATGCCGACGGCCTGCTGCGAGGTATTCCAATCGCTGATGATGCAGTCTTCGATGAGGATGTGGTGCACCGAGTTTTTCAGCCCGCCCTGGGCGCTGATGCCAAACAGGCCGGAAATGCCCTGCGGACCGCCACCGAGGATGGAGAGCTTCTTCAAGGCCACATGGCTGCACTGTTTCAACTCGACACAATTCGCCACCTGAGTCTGTCGAATCTCCGCCACACCTTCCTCCGGTCCTTGAATCGTGATCCACGCCTCGGGCGTGCCATGGCTGTCGCTGACCGGCAATCCCCGCTCATACACACCGGCTGCGAGCACGAGCGTGTCTCCAGGCTTCAGCGTGGTCAGCAAGCGACGGTAATTTTCGGGCTGCGCGTGCTTCACTGTAGCGGCTGCCGAGCCACTGACGAGCAGCAGGAACACGAAGCCACGGCACATGAACTGACTCAGAGCCACAAGCGCATGGCGGAGGAAATGACGAGGGAAGCCCGGCGTGAATTTCATAGCGCAACTCACTGATTTACTTCAACCATTCAAGCCACACTGGCAGGGCATGGAGTTGGTCCACATGGTCCGGCGCGGAGTTCCCTGCCAGGCCCACGAGGTGAAATGAGCCTTGCTTCGCCTCGCTGAGTTGCTGTGTCTTCATCGGCCCCCATTCGAGGATGGGGCGGCGTTTCACACCGAGTTCACGCAGCAGCCAGTCCGCGGTCTCCGTCGTGCTGGCGAAGGTGCCGGGAAAAATCTCGCTGTGGGTGATGAGCAGCCGTTTTTTCCCCGACATGGCCTCACGCGCATAGTCAGCGATGGGTTTCAGAGCTTCGGTGTCGATCTCCGACTCCAGCGGCCCAGGCTTGCCGTCAACGTAGCTCGTGTGCATGCCATCAATCATCAACACGCGATCGAGCATCTTCGCGGCAGAAGCAGATTTCAGCATCGCACGGATTCCCTGACAACCCGCGCTCCAGCCACCAACGGTGATCTGCGTCCAGCGCATGCCCGATTTGTCCGCCGCAGTGGCCAGCAAGGACTCGAACGCATCTTCCTTCTCAAACAGCACCTTGTAGCCGTCGCCGCGCTGAATCACGAGCGCAGCCATGCCGTGCTTTGCTGCGGCGACTTCGGGAATCCAGGTGCCGCCGTGCATGAAGATGAGCAGCGGCGCTTCTTTTTGGGCTGCGATGTCTTGCGGAATGAAAAGCGTGTCCGCCTCCAGCTTCACGCGCCTGCCCGCCGGATGCTCCTCCTTCAAGCGCGGATGCTCGCGCGTGTGCTCGACCATCGGCGATGGATTCTGCGGCTCCGCCGACGAAGCCGACGACAATACGCAAAGGCTGCAGAGGAACAGGATCGCGCGCGTGGACATAACCAGCCATCAACGGGGCGGCAGGCCGCTGTTTCTCACCTCAACTTCTCCGTCAGCCACCCCGCGAACAGATGCGCATCCCAGATCATTGTGGACCAGCCATGTTTCTGGCCGGGCCGGATCGTCAGTGCGACCTCGCGGCCGAGTTCGGCGGCGCGTTGCTTGAAGCGCGTGGACTGCTCCAGCGGCACCAGCGTGTCGGCATCACCGTGGGCGATTAAAACGGGCGGCAGGCTCTTGGTGATGTGAAAGATCGGCGAGAGATCGCGACCGATGACCTTCCATTCGTTCAGATCGGTGGCTTTCGGACCGAAGGAGTTGCGGAAGCTCTTGGGCGGACCGCCATCACCGAGATTTTCGGTGGATGGGCCGAGATTCAGCAGGTCCGTCACCGGATAAAACACCGTCACGGCCTGCACCGCGCTGTTTTCACGGTCCACCGGATCTGAGGCGTTCGGATCACCCGGCCCACCGCGCGTGGCGAGCATCAGGCTCAAATGCCCGCCAGAACTGCCGCCGAAGACGCCGAGGCGGTTCGGATCGATGCCGTATTCATGCGCATGATGCCGCACAAACCGGGCAGCACGTTCCACATCATCGACGATCTCCATGATGTTGGCTTCTGGCTGCGACAGATGCGAGACGGCGACGAGGGTATGCCCCTGGCGTAAAAAGGATGAAGCCGCCCAAGGCTGAAACTTATTCGGGTCCGACTTCCACCTTCCGCTGATCATGACCAGGATGCCGATGCCATTGGGATTCGCCGGGCGTATCACATCAAGTGTCAGGGCATGTCCATGCCGCTGCGTGTAAACAATGCCGCGTGTTTCGGTGAACTCCGGATGAAAATACCACCAACCTCCGCCGAACAACAGCAGAACGAGCAGAATGAGGGCGAGAACGAGCCGGAGAAAGAAACGTAAGGAACGGCGAAACAGGTTCATGAAACAAACAGCCGGTTTCAGCGCACGAAGATAAACTGCTGCGTGTTGATGAGGGCGAAGACGAGGTCTTCGATGCTGTTGAGGCCGGATTTGGCCCAAGCGGCTTTTTCGGCCTCAGTCGGGTGGCGGGAAAGCACGGTCAGATAAACTGCGGCAAGCTGATCATCGGGATATTTCGCGGCGGCGAGATTCACGCGAAGCTGAGTGTGCGGTTTGAGGATGGCTTCAAACAGCTCGCTGTTCATCAAGACGAGCGCCTGGGGCATGGAGGCGTCGGCGTTGGCGTTTTCGATAAGATCGCGGTCGCTCTGACCGAACTCACGGAGGTAGTGGCCGCGCGGGGCTGGGGATTCGAGGTCGGCGGCGCGGGGCCAGTCCCGGGCTTGGGCTTGGCGTGATTTGAGATAGGAGTCGATTTCGGTGACGCCTAGTTGTTTGGCTTCATCGCGGAAGACGATGTCGCGGGCGTCTGCGGCGGTTTTTTCCTCGTGCGGGATGGCTTGGTCGATGTCGTAGCCGGGCACCTCAATGTAAGCGCGGTTTTGCCCGGCCTTCTTGAGTTCTTCGAGATCTGGTTTGACGACGGGAATCGGCGACGGCGCGGCTTTGCCGGTCTTCTTCGTGTAAAGCCGCGCCACGGCGGGAACGACGACGTGATCGTGGATGCCGGTGCGCGCGATGAACTCGACGGAGCGGATTTCGAGGTTCAGTTTTTCGATCCGTTCCTTGTCCTTGGCCTTCTGCGCGGCGGTGTAGGCCTCGCGCAGAGGTTTCGATCGTGCGGAGACGGTTTCGTAAACCTCGGAGGCCTTCATGGCGCCATCGAAAACTTCCTGCGGCGTCATCAAATCGAGCGCGTCGCTGAGCTTCCCGCGATAGACGAGCTTCTGCGCCATGTCAGAGTCGATACCCTTGCGACGCGGCAGATCGGGTGTGGGATGGATGAGCGTGACAAAGCTGTCGTAGATCTGTTCCGCTGTCATGCGGCGCAACAGCGGACCGGTGAAGTGATAAACCTCGCCAGCAAACAGCTCGGTCTTTGTCGCTTCGTTTTGATAGGCCTGCGTGTTGTAGAGCACGCGGAGGAAGGCTTTCACATCGTAGTGGCTGGCGATCATGAACTGCTCCAGGTGCTTCATGAGCGCCGGATTCATCGCCACGGTGTTGTCCATGAGTTCATCGACCGGTTCGATCAATCCGAGGCCGAAGACCTTCTTCCATAAGCGGTTCGCTATCACTTTGGTAAAGCGCGGATTCTCCGGCGAGGTCATCCAGTCTGCGAAAGTTTGCAAATCGCCCGTGAGCGGCTTTCCGAGCATCGTGGCGGAATTGACGGCATCCTTCGGCTTCGCGTCGGTGTATTGGTAATCGTGGGGCAGCCTCAGCACACGCGTGGGCAGTGTCTGAACTTTGCTGTAGCGCACGAAGTCGCCGAGGTTCTCAAACACGCGGCCGATGTGGCGGGTTTGCACAGCCAGTTCGGGCTTTTTGTCAGCGGCACGCTTCAAATCCATCAACGGTCCTTTTTCAGCCACGCCGGTGAAATTCGTCTCCAGCGGATAGGTGAACGCGGCCATCTGGTAGAACTGCATCTGCGTCCATTTGTCGAACGGATGATTGTGGCATTGCGCACACTCGATGCGTGTGCCGAGGAAGATGCGTGTGGTGTTCGACAAATTGTCGAGCGGCATGCCGAGATCGCGCATGTAGTAGCCGATGGCGGGGTTGTCCCACACCTTGCCCTGCGCGGTGAGCAGCTCGCGAACGAAGGCGTCATACGGCTTGTTTTCGCGAATGCGCTGCTTCACATGCTCCAGGTAGGGCTTCGAGGTCATCTCCCCCTGCCCGCCGTTCGCCCGCGACTGCACACGGAGCAGATCGGCCCAGAAATGAAACATGTGCTGGTTGTATCCCTCGCTGGCGAGGAGCTGGTCGATCAGCTTCGCACGCTTGCCCTTGTCGGGGCTGTGCAGAAACGACAGTGTTTCCTGCGCGGTCGGGATGCGACCGATGATGTCGAGATGGACGCGGCGGACGAAGGTTTCATCGCTGGCGGGTGGATTCGGCGTGAGCTGGTGCTGCTGCCAGTCTTTAGCGAGCAGGGTGTCGATCTGTTGGGATGTCTCGCCCGCATCCGCCGTGGCGGCAGTGCAGAGCATGATGAGAAGTGTGCGCGTGAACTTCATGGCTGGGCAGGCAAACGGGAAGGCCCTGGGTATTCTAGCAGGCGAAGCAGGTCTAAAGATGAACTGATTTTCATTTTTGTTTTCTGACCAAGGGAGCCAGCATTGGGCAGGTTCCAACCCATGAAAGCTGCCTCAATACTCTGCCTGGCCGTCCTCGGCATGACGGGTGAGTGTTTGCACGCGCAGCTCGTGCGGCAGCCAAACACCACGCTCAATCTGCCTGCCACGCTGCCTGCGGCGACGGGCTACACGACGACGAACGCGATCACCTTTGCCGGTGGCGGCGGGATGACTTTCACGAATCCAATGTGCACGGCCTTCCCGAATGGCGAGACGAACCGCCTCTATGTGGCCCAACGTGCGGGCGTGGTGCGGGTGGTGAACAATTTGAGCGCGGCAACACCCTCCCAGGCCATCTTCATGGATCTGGCCAGTTATTTGACCAGCATCGGTCAGTCGCTCCCGTTTGCGGACGAGAACGGCCTGCTCAGCATGGTTTTCCATCCGGACTACAACGACAACGGCTGCTTCTACCTCTATTTCAGCATCACCCTCAGCGGCCAGCTTCATCAGCGGCTGGCGCGTTTCCAGGCCACAGGGACACCGGGCAGCTACAATGCCGCCGCGAGCGCTGATCCGGCCACGATGACGCCGCTGCTGACGATCTATGATCAGGCGATCAACCATAACGGCGGCGATCTCGCCTTCGGTGCCGATGGCTATCTTTACCTCTCGCTCGGTGACGAGGGCGGCGGCGGCGATTTCTACAACAACGCACGTTTCATCAACAAGGACTTCTGGGGCCAGATGATCCGCCTCGACGTGGACAACCGGCCGGAAAATCTAACGCCCAACGCACATGCACAGCCAGGCCCCGTGTCCTCCGCCATTCATGCGGGCACCTACAAAGTACCGGCGGACAACCCGTTCATCGCTTTCACGAGCTGGCACGGACAGACGATTGTTCCCGCGACGGTGCGCACGGAGATTTTCGCCACAGGCTTCCGCAATCCGTTCCGCTTCACCATCGATCCGCCGACGGGGCGCATCTTTCTTGGCGATGTCGGCCAACTCAACTGGGAGGAGGTGGACATCGTGGTAAAGGGCGGTGACTACGGCTGGAGCTGGCGCGAGGGCTTTCATGAGTTCTTCCAGTCCGCCACCGTGCCACCGCGCTTTCCGGACAACTCCGGAGGCAACACGAACGCGCCACCCGTCAACGGCTTCACGCCTATCGACCCCATTTTCGAGTATGTGAGCGACCTTTCCGCCGGCGGCACCATCTACGGCCCCTCCGTGTGCGGCGGCATCGTGTATCGCGGCAATCAGCTCACCGAGCTGCAGGGCAAATACATCTTCGGTGATGTTTACGGTGGCGGCGGCATCATCGCGGCGCTCACGGAGACGAGTCCGGGCGTCTGGACCGCTCAGCAGCTCACCACCCGGCAGCAGATCGTCGATTTCGGCACCGATCCACGCAATGGCGAGCCGCTGCTGTGCAGCCTGCAAGGCACGATTTACAGGCTCGTGCGCAATGGCATCACGGGCACGGAGCCACCGGCCACGCTCTCGGCCACGGGCGCGTTTTCAAACCTCGCCACGCTCACGCCGGGCGCGGGCATCGTGGCCTACGATCCAAATGTGAACTTCTGGAGCGACTACGCGATCAAGAGCCGCTGGTTCAGCATTCCAAACACCACGGACACGATCACCTTCAGTGCCACGGGCAACTGGACCTTTCCAACTGGCACGGTTTGGATCAAGCACTTCGACTTCGAGACGACACGCGGTGTCCCGGCAACACGGCGAAAGCTGGAGACGCGTTTCCTCGTCAAAACAGCGACGGATGTCTATGGCCTGAGCTACAAATGGCGCGCGGATCAAAGCGACGCCGATCTGGTGGCCGAGGCCGGACTTACGGAGGAAATTTCGAGCAGTTTGCCTTCCCAAACATGGCGTTATCCGAGCCGTGGAGAGTGCGTGACCTGCCACACTCCTGTTGGCGGCCACGCACTGAGCTTCAACACGCCGCAGCTCAACCGTGCCCGCGACTACGGCACCGGCTTGCAAAACCAACTCCAGGCCCTGAGCGACGCGGGCTATTTCAGCGCCGCCGTGACAGGTGTGAACAATCTTGCCGCCTTCGCGGCGGCTAATGACACATCGCAGTCGCTCGAATGGCGTGTGCGCTCGTATCTCGCGGTGAACTGCGTGCAGTGTCATCAGCCAGGCGGTGCCTCGCAGGGAAGCTGGGACGCGCGCATCACCACCAAGACCGACGCGGCCAACCTGATCAATGGCCTGCTCGTCAACAACGATGGTGACACCGCGAATCGCTTCATCGTACCGGGTGACACGACGCATTCGATACTTCTGCGCCGTCAGCAGGGCAATGGCATCACACGCATGCCGCCGCTAGGCACGTTTGAGCGTGATCTAGTGAACGAACAGCTCGTGAGCGACTGGATCGCCGCTCTGAGCACACGGCAGAACTTCACTCAATGGCAGACGGCACAAAGCCCGCCCGTGGGAGATGTCGGCGATGATCCCGATCACGACGGCCGCAGCAATCTGCTGGAATTCCTCACTGGCACGAATCCGCATGCCTCCTCCAGCGGCTGGAGTTACGGCGTGATGCAGTCCGGCGGCGGTGTGGCGCAGTTTCAGTTCACGCATCCGGCGAACCGCGCCGCCATCATTGAGGTGAGCAGCGATTTGATCACCTGGCGCACCTGGGATGCGCCGGGCAATCTGCCCTTCTATCCCGCCGCTGACACCACCCGTACCATCACCGCCTCGCTCGGCAGCCCGGACCGCTTCTTCCGCGTGCGTTTTGAAGAACTGTGAACGACTGATCCTCCGCAATGCGGTTTCATCATCTCTATGAAAACGAAAACCAACCTCCTGCACGTCTGCCTCGTCTTCTGCGTCATATCCACCCTTCAGGCCCGAACCTGGACCGAGGCCCAGACGGGCCGTACCATGGAAGGTGAGTTTGTGAAGGTTCTCGACAACGCCGTGGTGATCCGCAGTGCCAACGGTTCCACCGTCCAGCTACCGTTGGCACGCTTGAGCGAGGCTGATCAGACTTTCGTCAAAGAGCAGGCGGAAGCCGCCCCGAAGGCCACCGCCGCGAAAGCGGACGAAAAGAGCGCGGGCAAGGACGACGTGAAGAAGCAACTGCTCGGCACTTGGGACGGCTACATGGCCGACAGCGATGGCTCACGGCATGGCGACATCCGCCTGGAGATCACCGAGGAAAAGATCACCGCCTCCAATCCACGCGGTAATTCCGTCATGGGCGCGGGCACGTACCGGATTTCGGGCAAGCGAATCGACGCCACCGGCACGGAAGGTCAGTTCGCTGGCAAGAAATATGAGGGCATCTTCGATCTCGACAGCAAGACCTTGAAATGGTGCTCAGCGAATGACAATCCGAACTCCAACCGCCCCAGCAAACTGCAAACCAACACGCAGGCCGGCCAGTTTCTCATGGTGCTGGAGAAGAAATAGCGCATTCCATTGCCTCCATGCGTCTCCTTGTCGTCGAAGATGAAATCAAGGTGGCCCGCTTCATTGAGCGCGGACTGCGGGAGGAGGGTTTTGTCGTTGAAACGGCCTCAGATGGTGAATCAGGCCTTCAGAAGGCCCGAGGCGGCAGTTTTGATCTGGTCATTCTCGATGTGATGCTGCCGGAACGCGATGGCTTCTCCGTGCTGCGCGAGCTGCGTGCCTCCGGCATGCCCGCCCGCGTGCTGATGCTCACCGCACGCGATGGCGTGGGTGACCGCGTGCACGGGCTGGATCTCGGCGCGGATGATTATCTCGTGAAGCCCTTCGCTTTCGCCGAATTGCTTGCCCGCGTGCGCGCGTTGCTGCGCCGTGGAGTTTCGGAGGAGCCGGCGCTGCTTCGCGCGGCGGATTTGCAGGTGGATTTGCGGGCGCGTCGTGTCACACGCGGCGGCCAGCTCGTGGTGCTCTCGGCCAAGGAGTTCGGCGTGCTGGCGCATCTGCTCCGCCGCGCTGGAAACGTGGTGACACGCGCTGAGCTGGCGGAGCAGGTATGGGAAGACCTGCCAAACACACCGAGCAATGTGATCGAGGTCACGGTTTACCATCTGCGTGAGAAGGTTGATCGTGGTTTCTCGCCAGCGCTGATTCAAACCGTGCGTGGCGCGGGCTACCTGCTGCAAGAGTCATGAAATCCCTCCGTGCCCGTCTTTTCATCAGCTTCACCGCGCTGCTTGCGGCGGCGTTGATGATGTTCGGCGTCATCGTGTGGCTCGTGGCGCGGGAGGCGATGACGAATGACATGGACGATTTTCTGCGCGGCAAGGCGATGCTGCTCTCGCGCCTCATGCCGGCGGAGCGCCTGCGTGTGGAGCCATGGATGGAGCAGGACTTGCAGGTGCAGGAGCGGCAGTTTGGCGTGCAGGTTTTCGATGTGAATGGCACACCGGGAGGCAAATCGAGCACTTTGGCCATCGAAGTGCCGCTGACGGACAAAGTGCGCCGCTCCGAGCATCCCGCCGGTGGCGTGATTTTGGAAACCCTTGTGATCGGCGGAAAAAATTACCGTGTCGCCACGCATCCACGGCGTGACCGCTGGGGCGAGCCAGTCGTGATGTATGCGCAGGCCGTGATCTCATTTGATGCGCTGCAGGCCCGGCAGGCCCGGTTGCTTGCCTGGCTGGTGAGCTGCGGCACAGCCATGCTCGCCGCAGGCGCGGCCGCTTCGTGGTATTTAAGCCGGCAATGGCTGCGCTCTGTTTCCAGTCTGGAGGAGGCCGCGCGCGGGCTCAGCAGCTCCGAACTCGGCCTGCGTCGTCTGTTTGCACCCTCTGATGACGCTGAACTCGCCGCGCTGGCCAATTCATTCAATCACCTGCTCGACCGCCTCGAAGCCGCGTACAAAACACAGCAGCGTTTCACCGCCGATGCTTCCCACGAACTGCGCACGCCGCTCACCGTGCTGCGCGGCGAGATCGAGGTGGCGCTGCGCAGGCCCCGTAGCGCCGAAGAATACCGTGAGGTGCTCGTCAGCAACAAGGAGGAGATCGAACGCCTCTCCCGTCTCACCGAAAACATGCTCGCGCTGGCCCATGTCGATGTCGGCGACGCCATCACACAGCGCGAACTGGTGAACGTGAGCGAACTCTGCGCCGGCGTGACCGCCAGATTGCAAAACTTGGCAACTGAGCGTCAGATCACGCTCCACCACGAAGACACCACGGATGAACCGCTCAGTGTGAACGGTGATCGCATTGCTTTGGAGCGTGTGATGACGAACCTCGTCGAAAATGCCGTGCGTTACTCGCCTGGGGGCGAAAGCGTCACTGTGCGGATCTGCAAATCACCGCCATGCATCGAGATTCAGGTCATCGATACCGGCGGCGGCATCGCACCCGAGCATCTGCCGCATCTGTTCGAGCGCTTCTACCGTGTGGACAAGGCACGCTCACGCGCCAACGGCGGCAGCGGCCTCGGTTTGTCGATTGTGAAGGCGCTCGTCGAAGCTCACGGTGGCGGCGTGAGCGTGATGAGCGAGGTAGGACACGGTAGCACCTTCACCGTGCGGTTGCCCGCGGCTTGATCCTCACACCCTGCATTCGCGGTCTGTGTTCGTGCATGTCCTCCACCGCGGTTTCACTGCAGCTTCTCATAAGCCGTTAACGTCGGTTCGATGGCTCGCAGCGCCGTGGCCCAGAACTCGGGATTGGTGAGGTCTTCGCCGAGCGTTTGTTTCACGACTTCCTCGCAGGTGGCACTGCCAGTCATGGAGAGGAAGGCCTCGTAGCGTGGCAGGAAAGCCGCGCCTTCGGCTTTGAAGCGTGCGAACAGCGCCTGGCTGAGCAGATAGCCGAAGACGTAGGGGAAGTTGTAGAAGGAGACGCCGGTGATGAAGAAATGCATCTTATAGGCCCAGAACATCGGGTCGGTGCCGTCGTCGAGCAGCGTGTCGCCGTAGAGCTTGCGTTGTGCCTCGCTCATGAGTTCGCTGAGCCGAGACACGGAGACTTCGCCGGACGCACGTTCGGCATAGAAGGCCTTCTCGAACTCGTAGCGCATGGGGATGTTGATGAGGTAGGCGTGTGCGCGGAGCATCTCCTGGTCGAGCAGGTAGGCTTTGGTGGCCTCGGTGATGCCGGGATCGTTCATGAGGCCGCTGAGCAGGATCATCTCGCCGAAATTCGACGCCGTCTCGGCAAGCGTCATCGGATAGCTCGCCGCAAAGGAACGCGCAGGGCGGAGCACACACGAATGCCACGCATGACCAACCTCATGGGCGAGCGTGACCATGTCATGCACGGTGCTGTGGAAGGTCATGTACACACGCTCCTCGTGCTTGAGCTGCGATCCGGTGCAAAACGCGCCTGGACGCTTCCCCGCACGCGGTTGAGCCTCGATCCAGCGCTGTGCAAGCATCTCGCGGAAGTACGAGCCGAGCTTCGGATACGCGGCGCTGAAGGCTTGATCAACCGTCTTGCAGGCTTCGTCCCATGAGAGCGGTTTTTCCTCCGGCGCTGCGATTTGAGGCGCTTCGAGGTCGAAGTAGTGCAGCGCGGGCGTGCCTTGCAGCTTCGCCGCTTTGCGCAACGCACGACGCGGCAGCTCGATGTGCGTGTGAATGGCCTCCAGCATCGCATCGAGCGACTTGCGGCTCATCGCACCGTCAAAGAGCGGCGTGTCAAGGAAGTGCGGGATGCCACGATGGCCGTACAAACTCAGCCGCGTGCCAGCGATGCCGTTCAAACCGGCAGCGAGGGTGACAGCGTGATCATTCCATGGCTTCTGCCCGTCATGAAATGCTGCTTCACGCAGCTTGCGGTCCGGTTCAGACATCAAGGCACGGCGGCGTGACATCGGCACGGTTTCCTTGTGCCCGTCCGGGAAGGTCATCTCAAACTCCATCTTGCCCGTGAGGGTGTCATACAGCCGCCCCCAGGCATGGAGGCCGTTCACATTCAGATCGGCTGCCAGCGCTTCCATCTCCGACTTCATCTGATGCTGGCCTTCGTAGCGCATCCGCTGCACAGCGTGTTCGGCATTTTTCAACGAGGCATCGGTGAGCATCGTCGCGAATGCTGCATCGCTCAAAGCGGCCAGCGCTGAGCGCAGGGATGCCTGGAGCTTTGTGCTCTCGGCTTCCAGTGTCGAAATCCACGCCTCATCGGCCTTCACCGCCTCATCATTGGCGTCGTCCGCCGACAAGCAGCCGAGATAGGCGGAGAGATGGCCGAGACGGTCGCCGAGAGACTCCAGGGCATTGATGACGCGAATGATCTCAGTCGTGTCACTGCCCAAAGCGGCGGCTTGGGTCTTCAGAGACTCGACATCGCGCACGAGCACGGCTTTGAAGTCAGTGTAGTCGGGTTTGCCGAAGCCGGTGAACCAGGATTCGAGGGACCAGCGGTCGGGGGTCTGAGGTGAAGCGGAAGTCATGCCGCCTGTTAGCGCATTTTTTTGCAAGCTGCAAAGTGCATGCTGTCCAGGTTGTGGTAGAGTTTGAAGCATGAACCGGGTGCTGCTATGCCCGCCGGATTTTTTCTCGATCCGCTACGAGATCAATCCGTGGATGAGCCTGTCGCGGGATGTGAATCCCGAGACTGCGGCGGCACAGTGGCGACAATTGCACGAAACACTGCGATCGCTCGATTGCGAGGTGGAGGTGCTGCCACCCGAACCCGACTGGCCGGACATGGTCTTCACTGCGAACGCGGGGCTGGTGGCGGGATCGCGGTTCCTCCTGGGGAATTTCCGCCATCCGAAACGCCAGGGCGAAACTCCCGCCTACGAGCGATGGTTCGCGGATCACGGCTTTGAAATCGTACCTTTGCCCAAGATCCATGTCTTCGAGGGCGAGGGTGATGCTCTGTGGTTTGGCGACACGCTGTTCTGCGGTCACGGTTTCCGCACGGATCGCGAGATCGCCGGCTGGCTCGCGGAGGAGCTTCGCTGTGCGGTGGTGGACTTTGCGCTGAATGATCCCCATTTCTACCATCTGGACACCTGCTTCTGTCCTCTGCGCGGCGGGGAAGCGCTCTGGCATCCGCCCGCCTTCAGCGAAGCAAGCCGGCGCATGATGCGGGATCATGTGCTGGATCTCATCACCGTTCCACCGGAGGAGGCGCTGCGCTTCGCCTGCAATGCCGTCGTGCTCGACCGTCATGTGCTGATCCCCGCTGGCTGCCCGGAAACCTCCCGGATGCTGGTGGATCGCGGTTACGAGTGCCATCCACTGCCCATGAGCGAGTTCATCAAGTCGGGCGGCGCGTGCAAGTGCCTCGTGCTGCGTTTGTCCGCAGATCCATGGCATCACCACGGGTCTGGGTGACGTATCTTTTGAGAACTGGATTGCCCCGGGGCGATCTGAATCAATCAACCCATGGAGGCCGGCCTTCCAAGACCGGCTTCCCTCATCCAAGAAAGCGAGGTTCCAATGATTGCCAGAAAACTGAAAACCTTCCTCGATGAACGGAGGGTCAAATACTACACTCTCGTCCACTCACCCGCCTACACCGCCGCAGAAGTCGCCGCCGCAGCGCATATCTCCGGTCGTGTGCTGGCGAAAACGGTGATGGTGATCGTCGATGGCGCGATGGCGATGGCCGTGCTGCCATCCAACCATCGTGTGCTGCTGGACGATCTTTGCGAACTGACCGGCACGGAAGATGTGCGGCTGGCCCGTGAAGAAGAATTCAAAGATCTGTTCCCCGACTGCGAGGCCGGAGCGATGCCACCCTTCGGAAATCTCTACGACATGTCCGTCTATGTCTCCACCGACCTGGCCGAGGAGGCGGAGATCGCCTTCAACGCCGGCACGCACACGGAGATCATTAGCATGGGCTGGCACGACTTCGAGCGTCTGGTCAACCCGCGTGTGGCCAGTTTCACCACCTGACCCTCGCCATCTCCATTTCCTTCAGTGCGCCATCTGCTTCCGCGGGTCTGTCGCAGAGATGATGGCGCTGACGGATTTTTGATTGAAGCCTTTGAAGCCGCCCTTGCGTTGCAGATTCTCCAAATGGCTGCCGATCGCGCCTTCCTGCATGAACTGGCGGAGCTGCGCATCATCAATCAGGCCCGCCTCGTGCAGGCGTTGCGCACGTTCGTGTTTCACCGGCCAGCGTTCGCCTTCGGTGAAGGCCTGCCAGAGAAACGGCAGATCGGAGAAGGGTTTCATCGTCTTGACGCCCTCGCGTTCCAGTTGTTCCTGCAGCAGCTCATGATCAAAGCGGCACTCCAGATGATGCATGCCCGCCTGGACGAAGCTTTCGCCGTGCAGGCCGACCCACAGGCCGATGGTTCCGAGCTTCGATGACGGTGGTAACTGCTCGCGTGAAAAATCCAGCTCCGTTTCCTCCGGCAGCAGGTCCACATCGCAAAACGCCACGATGCCTTCATGGGCCTGTTCCAAAATCTGTGCGCCCCATCCTGCCTCCTTGCCGGTGTAGTAGCGTTCGCGGCGTTCAAAGCCGAGTTTTTCCAGCGCACGCATCAGATCCACGAAATGCCTTCGTGAGGAGCGAAACGTGTGATGATCATGGTTCGCCCAGCCGAGCCCGAGCCGGTCCTGCCGGGCCTTTTGAACGCATGCGGCGCGATTGCGGCTCTGCCAGAACGTCCGTTCCTCAGCGAAGACGATGTGACAGGCAAGATCGCGACCGGTGAGCGCAATCAACCGGTCGAGCAGTTCGTGCGTGTGCCGCCAGCCCTCGGCATCATCCGCAAACTGGCGCTGTCGATGCCGCCACCATTCCTGGGCATCAAGCTGTGCTTCCAGCGCGTTCGCGGCATGACCTGCATGCACAAAGCCGCGATAGCCTCGACGCTCCACCACATCAAGACGCGCCCCTTTCTCCTCGGTGATGCACGCCCAACGATAACGCGAGAGCGGCACGCCTTTGATGGCCAGGCTCAGGCCATGCGCGAATAGAAACACGGAAACGCTCTCCACACGCAGTGCCAACACCATGGGACCGGCATCTTGAGCCAACAGGATGCGCGGCAGCATCGCCTCCGGGTGCCAGAGCGCGTGCTGTCCGGCCGGCGCATCGGCCAGCAGATCGTCGGTGTAGCCCGCGGCTCGAAACGGCTTCTCATCCGACGCAGGCAGCACCAGATGATCGACCCAGTCGATCAGCAGCGTGCCCGTTTCATCGCGCATCCGATGGAACAGCGAACGCGCGAAGGCATTGCGTTCGACGAAGGACTCCAGCCGCTGCAGCACGAGTTCCTCCGCCAACTGGCACAACGGCCAGTCGAAGCGTTGTTCGTGGGAAGGAGCTGTTTCCATGATCTTTTAACCTCCAAATTCGATTCCCTGCGCGAGCGGCAGATCGTTGCCATAGTTGATCGTGTTGGTCTGCCTGCGCATGTAGTTCTTCCAGGAATCCGAGCCGCTTTCTCGGCCGCCGCCGGTGTCTTTTTCTCCGCCGAACGCACCACCAATTTCAGCCCCGCTGGTGCCTGCGTTCACGTTCGCGATGCCGCAGTCACTGCCGCACACGCTGAGGAATTGTTCCGCCTCACGGAAGTCATTGGTGAAGATGCCGGAGCTGAGGCCCTGCGGCACGGCATTGTGCATCGCGATGGCGTCGTCGAAATCACGATATGTCATGAGGTAGAGCAACGGCGCGAAAGTCTCCTCCTGCACGATGGGCATGTCGGCGCGGACTTCGGCGAGACAGGGCGCGACATAGCAGTCGTTTGGAAAAAGGTCCGTTTGCAGTTTCTCTTCGTCATCCGGCAGCACGAGGCCGCCTTCCTCTTGCTCATGTTCAATCGCCAGCACCGTGTCCAATTCACCGGGCAGACGTCCGCCACCGTGGAGAATCCGTCCGCCCTCGTGTTTCAGCCGTTCGATGGCTTTCATCATCGCGGTGACCGCATCACGGCTGACGAGCGGCCCCATCAGCGTGGTGCGCTCCAGCGGATTGCCGATACGCACCGTGTGAAAGGCGGCGATGAGACGCTCTTTGAGATTTTCCGCCACGGACTCATGCACAATCACCCTCCGTGTCGAAGTACAACGTTGCCCGGCGGTGCCGATGGCACCAAACACAATCGCCCGAGTGGCTAGATCGAGGTTCGCGCTGGGAGCGACGATCACGGCGTTGTTGCCACCGAGTTCGAGCAATGTGCGGCCCAGTCTGGCATGAACCTTTTGTGCAATCACACGGCCCATCGCGCAGGAGCCGGTGGCGGAGATCAAGGGCACACGGCGATCTGACACAAGCTGCTCGCCGACGGATGTTGAATCGCCGCACACGAGAGTGAAGATCGCCGGATCGGCGCCTGTGTCCTGGCAGACCCGTTCGGCGATGCGTGTGGCCGCGATCGCACACAGTTGTGTTTTGTGCGAGGGCTTCCACACCACACTGTCACCGCACACGGCGGCGATGGCGCTGTTCCAGGCCCAGACGGCGACGGGAAAATTGAAGGCGGAGATCACGCCGACGACGCCAACCGGATGCCATTGCTCCATCAGCCGGTGATGCGGCCGCTCCGAGGGCAGCGTCAGGCCATGAAACTGGCGCGACAAGCCGAGCGCGTAATCACAGATGTCGATCATCTCCTGCACCTCGCCTTCCGCCTCGGCGATGATCTTGCCCATCTCCAGCGTGACCAGTTTCGCTAGATCGGGCTTCGCCTGGCGCAACGCATCACCAAAACGTCTGATCGTTTCGCCTCGAACTGGTGCCGGCACGGTTCGCCATTTCAAGAAAGCCACATGCGCGCGTCCGATGGCCGCCTCACATTCCGCCGCCGTCGCCTGACGCACCCGGGCGATCACGGTTTCATCAATGGGTGAGATCGAATCGACAAGCGGCCCACCTCCCCACCACCCGCCATCGAAGACACCGGGATTTTCATCGGTGATGCCAAGTTGTTGGAGCCAGTCTTGCATGATGAGAATAGATCAACCATGCGATGCCATCCGCTGGCATTGTTTTTTCAGAATCTCGACGGCCTGCCCCACCGCCTCCTCAGGCAGGTCGAGCGCTGGCCTGAAACGGATGGAGCGCGTACCCGCACGCAGGGCCAGCAGTCCCAGGTCGAACAGTCCGCAGAGGAACTTCTCTCGCAGTTCCGTTGTCGGCAGATCGAAGGCGATCATGAAACCACGACCACGTACGGCGCTCAAAAAATGGCTTTCATCGGCGATATGCTCCAGTTCCTCCACCAGCAGCGCCCCGACGCGGGCCGCATGTTCCAGCAGCCGCTCCTCATGGATCAGCCGCAGGCAATGCGTGGCGCGCACCATGTCCACGAGATTGCCACCCCAGGTGGAGTTGATGCGGCCCGGCAGGCGGAAGACATTGTCTTTCACTTCGTCGAGCCGTGGTCCGGCCATGACACCGCATGCCTGGATCTTTTTGCCGAACGCGAGCAGATCCGGCTGCACATCAAAATGTTCGCAGCACCACATCTTTCCCGTCGTGCCGCCGCCGCACTGCACTTCATCAAAGATTAGCAGCACATCATGCTCATCACAGACGCGCCGCAGCGTCCGCAGCCACTCGCCACGGAAATGGCGGTCGCCACCCTCGCCTTGAATGGGCTCGATGATGATCGCGGCGATGTCGTCCTTCTGCCGGTCGATGAAACTCATCAGCAGCTCCTCGCACAGCCGTTCTTTCTCCATCGCATCAAGCTCACGCTCTTCTGGCGGCAACGAGAAATCGAGATACGGAGCCGGAAGGCGCGGCCAGGGAAACTTCGCGTAGTGCGCGATCTTGAGCGGGTCCGTGTTCGTCAGGCTCAGCGTGTAACCGCTGCGGCCATGAAACGCTCCCTCGAAGTGCATGATGGCCGTGCCCCACTCGCCACGGCCCGCGGCCAGGTTTTTACGCACCTTCCAGTCCATCGCCGCCTTCAACGCGTTCTCCACCCCCATCGAGCCGCCCTCGATGAAAAAGAAGCGCTCCAGCGGCGCCAGTCCGGCCAGTTGATGAAACGTCCGCACAAAGTCCGCGTAGAGCGTGCAATAGACATCCGAGTTTGCCACCTTTGAGCGTGACGCGGCCAGCAGATCACGCTGAACCTCCGGCTCGCCGAAGCGCGGATGATTATACCCCACCGGCATCGACGCAAAGCAGCCGTAAAGATCCAGCAGCGTTCGTCCGGTGGACGCATCCACCAGTCGGCTGCCATGGCTCTTTTTCAAATCGAGCACCAGCTTGAAACCATCGACAAGGACATGCCTGCCGAGTTCGGCCAGCACCTCCCGAGGCTTGATGGATTGCCGCGCGCTCACATCCTTGAATACGCCGGGACACGCTGCCACCGACGCAGCAAACCGGCGCTTTTGGGGCCGCCAGGGGGCTGTCTGCGACTTACCGGCTCACTCTTCCGCCGCCATCCCCTTGCATGAGTGATTCGATCTCCTCACGCGTGCTGTAATTGTAATCACCTTCGATGGAATGCGCGAGGCAACCTGCGGCGGTGGCGAAGGAGATGGCGGTTGGAGTGGTGGAGTTTTGGAGGAATGAAAACACCAAGCCCGCCGTGAACGCATCGCCTGCGCCGAGGCGGTCGATGATTTGAGTGATGGTGTAACTCGGCGCGGTGTGGAGCGTGCCGGTGGCGGCTTCGTAAAGCGCGCCGCTGAAGCATTGCGCGGCAGAGGTGCTGCCATCGCGCAGGGTGAAGGCGGTGTGGGTGAGGTTTGGGAATTGGGAGACGATTTGCCGCGCCAATTCATGCAAATCGTCATTGTGCTCGATGCCGAGCATCGCCGTGGCATCGCTGATGCCGCCGACGAAGACGGTGACGTGCGGCAGGAGCGTTTTCATCGTGCGCGTGGCGAGTTCGCGGGCAGAGAGCGGCGGCTCCCAGCGCCAGAGCTTGGTGCGGTAGTTCATGTCGCACACAACTTTGATCTGGCGACGTGCCGCCTCCTGCACGGCGATGAACGAGACCTCGGCGGCATTGCGTGAGATGGCGGGCGTGATGCCGGAGATGACAAACCATTCGCAACCGGTGAAGATCGCGTCCCAATCGTAAGCGGACGCGGGCGTGATCGCCACGGAGGAGCCGTCGCGGTCGTAAATGACATTGCCGCCGCGCTGGTTCGCGCCGTGTTCGAGGAAGTAGATACCTAGGCGGCCCTCAGGCGTGCGCAGGATGTGTTTCGTCTCCACACCGAGGCTGCGCAGATCGGCGATGCAGGCATCGGCGATGGCGTGCTGAGGCAAGGCGGTCACAAAGGCCGCGTCGATGCCGAGATAGGCCAGCGAGGCCGCGATGCTGGCCTCCGCTCCTGCAAAGGTGACATTCACGCCGCCCGGCATCGCCTGCTGAAACCGCGCAAAGCCCGGCGTGGCGATGCGGGCCATGATTTCGCCCAACGTGACGACGCGGCTCATGGACGGACCTGTTTCACGATGTCGCTGGCCTCACGCGCGAGAGTGGTGATGGCCTGCCAGCCGCTTCTGATGATCAAGTCCTTCGGCGCGAGCCATGAGCCACCGAGCGCGAGCACGGACGGCTCCTTCAAATAATTCGCCGCATTCGCCGCGCTTACACCGCCGAGCGGAATGAATTGCACGCCGAGATGAGCGAAGGGTGCCACGATGCTGCGCAGGTAGATCAGGCCGCCGCTCGGCTCCGAGGGGAAAAACTTCAGCACCTTGCAGCCCGCTTCGAGAGCAAGTTCGATGTCCGTCGGCGTGCAAACGCCCGGCGCGAAGGGAAGCCCAATGCGCTGCGCCTCGGCGACGACGCGCGGATTCATCCCCGGAGCGACGCCGAAGCTCGCACCAGCCTCCTTGGCATCGTTCGCCTGCTTTGGCGTCAAAATCGTGCCCACGCCGACGGTCATCTCCGGCACCTCGGCACGGATGCGCCGCAGCGATTCGAGTGCGGCATCGGTGCGCAGCGTGAGTTCGATGCAATCCACACCGCCCGCGAGCAAAGCCCGCGCCAGCGGCACGGCGTCCTCGACACGGTCGATCATCAAAACGGCAATGACGCCGGTGCGGTTGAGTTGGAGGCGGAGATCTTCGGGAAAGGCGTTGTTCATCGGCGAAAGCAGGACGGGACGGCTGCTTTTGCAACCGGCATGTGACGATACGCTCACTTCATCGGCGGCTCGAAGACGTCGAAGCCCGCGATGCTGCCCTCTCCGGTCGGCACGAGTTTCAGTGTGTGCTTGGTGTTCGGCAGAGATTGCGCCAGCCGCACCACGAAAGTCTCGCTCGCCGCGCCTTTGAAGGAAATCTCGCCCACGCATGCGCGGCGCACGTCCCAAATGAAACGGTCGCCGGTGCGGTTCCGCTCGGCGCGACGCCAGAGTTCGGGCTCGACGAGGATCTGGCCGCTGGTGCTGGTGAAGGGTTTGAAGGCGTTGCCTTTGCCATCCGGGCCGGTGACGCTGCCGGTGAGATCGTAGTCACCCGTGTCGCTGGTCATGATGAGCGTCCAGGACTGCGGGACCACGTTTTTCCCGAGCGTGACGGCGTGCGGAGACTGGTCGCGTGGTGTCGCACCTTTGCCTTCCTTGTGGTTCTTCGTGTTAGGCTGGACGTAGCTCATGAGGAAGGCGTCGAGCTGGTCGGCGGGCTTGCCGTCGATCCAAACGCGGGCGCTGCCGCCGGTGGGTGACTTTTGGCCGATGAGATCAATGCGGTTGCCGGTGAAGCTGAGTTTGATGATGCCATCCTTCGCGGCAGGCGCGGTGATGCGACGCTCGCGGGATTCAGGCTTGTAGCTGAAGGCCTCCGGGCGGCGCAGGTGGGCGAGGATGTTCGAGTTGATGATCTTCGCGCCGTAGTCGCTCTGATGCACGGCATCCTTGAGCAGCGAGGAGACGGGCAGCTTGTTCGCGGTGAGATAGGCGGCCCAATCGCGGCGGCTTTCGATGAATTCGACAGCGTGTTTGCGGCAAACCTCGCGCACGGCTGCCACGTCCTGATCCATGGCGTTCTCGGACTTGCCCCAGAGCTCCTGATCACGCTCGCGCCAGTGCAGGCTCGGCACGATGATGTCGGCGGTGGTGTGCTGGCGGACTTCGACGATGAGTTTCTCCAGATCCGCCGGATTGCCATTCGTGTAGGTGATGACGAGGTCCGGCTGCTCCGGGATGACGAGATGCCGCAGCCAGCCACGCGCATACTGCCAGGGGCAGGAGTTGCCGACCATCTTCTTGTATTCGATGGGCGGAGCTTTCGGGAACCGTTGCGGAATCTCCACCTTCCACGCTTCGCCGTTGCCAAGCATGTTTGTGTAGCTGGAGCCGATGGCCCAGATGAGGAAGGGGCGCACGGGTGTGAGGCCGTTTTCGAGCTTGTGTATCGTCAGCGCCAGATGCTGGCCGTCATGCGGCTCCGCCTTGGCAATGTAGTCAGCAGCGCCGTCCGGCTTGCCCTTCGGAGCGCGTGGCTCGTCAGTGGTGAGGTTGCGCTTCTCCTGCGCGAACAGGATGAAGGGGAGGAGCAGAGTGAGAAGGAGGTGTTTCATGGCGTGGTGATTTTCAAGATGGTGATGCTCCCCTCAAACTTCCCCTTCGCTGTGTAAGCCGCCACGGGCTTCACGTTGTCATGCCCGACGCAGAAATCCTCCTGCGGCTGGCGGTTGATGAAGTTCCTGGCTTTGCCGGTGGCGATGATTTGATCGTTCACGGTGAGGGTCATGGTGCGGTCTTGGGCAAGAGTGGCGAGGATGCGAGTCGAGCCGCTGATGGTGCTCGGTGACTGGATTTCATCAAAGGCATCAGCGCCGCCGGTGCGGACCATGAAGACAAGATGACCGCCGCGCAGATGCAGCGCGTAACCGGCGGAGAGACCACCGTGGGCGATGAGGATGGCGTCGGGTTGCGTGGTTTCGACGGTACAACTCAGAGTGAACCCAGTTTGAGCGACTTGCGGGGCGGCGTTGGCTTTGAGGACATCGCCGGGCTTCAGGGCTTCGAGTGACACGGGTTTTCCTGCGGCTTTTTCCGGCGTGTCCTTCTTCTTGCCGCGTGGGGCGTCGCTGGTGGGATAAAGCGTCTGCGGATGGGCGACTTCACCGGCGGAACGGCGGGCTGTCGGCTGCTTGCCGCCCAGTTCGGCGTTCATCTTGTCGGCGAGTGTCTGGAGCTTGGCGACGATGTCGGGATGTTGATCGGCGAGGTTGGTTTGCTCGCCGATTTCAGTGTCGAGATTGTAGAGGCGCGGGTTCTTGCTGGCATCATTGGCAGCGCCTTTGCCCATGGTCTCGGGCTGCGTGGCGATGGCAAGCTTCCACGGGCCTTGGCGCACGGCTTGGAGGTTGTAACCGGCGAAGTAGTAGTGCGCCTCGCGTTGTGACTCGGTCGTTTTGCCAAGCAGCAGCGGCGAGAGGTCGCGACCATCGATGACGGGCTCTGCGGGCACTTTTCCTCCGGCGATGCTGACGCAGGTGGGCAGGAGGTCGATGGTGCCAGCGACGGCATCGCACACGCTGCCGGGCGCGATCTTGCCGGGCCAGCGGGCGATGGTGGGCACGCGCACGCCGCCTTCCCAGGTGCTGCCTTTGCCGCCGCGCAGCGGGAGGGCGCTGCCACCGTCTGCGCCTTTGATGAGCCAGGGGCCGTTGTCGCTGGTGAAGATGACGAGCGTGTTTTCATCGAGCTTCAGTTCGCGCAGCGTGTCGAGCACACGACCGACGCTCCAGTCCACCTCCTCCACCCAGTCACCGAAGCGGCCGTTTTGTGATTTGCCGCGAAATTTCTCGCCGGGCCAAATGGGTGTGTGGACAGCGCTGTGTGGGAAGTAGAGGAAGAAGGGCTGGTCTTTGCTGGCACGGATGAAACCGACCGCCTCCTCGGTATAGCGCTCGACGATGCGGCTCTGGGCCTCGTCGGTGAGGAGTTCGGCGACTTTGTCATCACGCAGTAGTGGCACGACCTTCGCGCCCGTTTCCTTCGCGGTCTTCTGCATGTCGTTCGAGTAAGGGATGCCGAAGTAGTGGTCGAAGCCCTGTTTCGTGGGCAGGAACTCTGGTTGATCACCCAGATGCCACTTGCCGACGCATTGCGTGGCATAACCCTGCTGCTTCAAATGCTCGGCGATGGTCGTTTCGGCGGGATTCAGGCCATTGGCGTGACCGGGGAAATAAACACCAGGCACGGAGATGCGCGCACCATAGCAGCCGCTCATCATTTGCGCCCGTGACACGCTGCAAACAGGCGCGGCATAGAATGAGGTGAGCTTCATGCCCTCCTTCGCCATCTTGTCGAGATTCGGCGTCTTCTGCTTCGTCGCGCCGAAGGGGCCGATGTCGGCGTAGCCGAGATCATCGATGAAGATGATGACGACGTTCGGCGGGGCCGAAAATGACGCATTCAGAATGAGAAATGACGAAAGGATGAGGAGCAGGGGCTTCATGGCTGGCTGAGGTGTCTTGGAACGTGGTAAAACGAGCTTTGTGTCACCTCAACACGTCTGGGACACCGTAATGGCATTGCTCCTGCTTTGCAGGAAGGCGTCCCGCCAGCCGCCATGACTCCCGCCCCGCCCGACACGAGCATTCCCACGCTCGGCCCCTGTCTGTTTCCCTCGCCCTTGCACCGCATTGGCGGGGTGGATGCCCCGTTCAAGACAGATGCGGCGGACCGCATTCTCTACCACAGCCATTTGCTCGAAGATGGACGCGATGCATCAACACCGAGCTATGAAGAGGCAGGAGCGAGAGAGAGGATTTATTTCGATCCGGCACGCACCACGGCGGGCATCGTGACCTGCGGCGGCCTTTGCCCTGGGCTGAACGACATCATCCGGGGTCTCGTGAACCAGTGCAACCAGCAGTACGGAATATCCCGTGTCTATGGCTTCCGCTACGGTTACGAGGGGCTGGTGCAGCGCTACGGGCACACGCCGCTGATGCTCAAGCCGTCCTCCGTTGAGCAAGCGCATCACTTTGGCGGCACGCTGCTCGGCAGCTCGCGCGGGCAGCAGGACATCGGCGAGATGGTGGACACGCTGGAGGACATGAAGGTGGACATTCTCTTCGTCATCGGCGGTGACGGCACGCTGCGCGGCGCGGCGGAGATCGTGAAGGAAATCGAGCGGCGCGGACTCAAAAAAGCCGTGGTCGGCATCCCGAAGACGATCGACAACGACATCCGCTACCTCGACAAGAGCTTCGGCTTCGAGACGGCCTTTGCGGCGGCGGTGCAGGCGGTGAAATGTGCCTACGTCGAGGCCACCGGCACGGTGAATGGCGTGGGACTGGTGAAGCTCATGGGGCGCGATTCCGGCTTCATCGCCTGCTATGCGGCGCTGGCGGGCAGCAATGTCGATTTCGTGCTCATTCCCGAGGTGGCGTTTGAGCTGGAAGGCGACGGCGGACTGCTGGAGAGCCTGCGCTACCGTTTGAACAAACGCGGCAGCGCCGTGGTCGTCGTGGCCGAAGGAGCGGGACAGCACCTCATGCAAACCAACAGTGCCACCGACGCCAGCGGCAATCAGCGCTATGGCGACATCGGCTTGTTCTTGAAGGACCGCATCAACACTTTCTTCAAGGAACGCCGAACGGAGGTGAACCTCAAATACATCGATCCCAGCTACATCGTGCGCAGCGTGCCCGCGAACGCCGCGGACAACGTGTACTGCTCACGCCTGGCCCAGTCCGCCGTGCATGCCGCGATGGCCGGCAAGACCGGCATGCTGGTGGGTCGCTGGCACGGCTCCTTCGTGCATCTGCCGCTCGAACTCGTCATTCACGGCCGCCGCAAGGTCGATGCCACGCAGGAGTTGTGGCGCTCCGTGCTGGAATGCACGGGACAACCGGCGCTGATGCGCTAGGCAAGGTCATGCGGATTTTACTTTTGCTCGTCTGCCTCGCGCCTGCCTGCCTGCAAGCCGACGAATGGTGGGCGTGGACGATGCTGGACCTGTGGCGTGCCCCGCCGTGGAGCGCCGGAGTGTTTCTGGGCAATCGTCTCGACACGGAAGACGGTTCTTATGTGCAGATCATCAGTCCGCGCGTGAAATACCAACTGCTGCCCTGGCTCGAGACCGGCATCGGCCTCTCCACGCTGAGCATTGAAAACACCAGGACCCACGTCCGCTACTGGCAGGAACGGCCCGAACTCGAATTGAACCCCAAATTCGACCTCACGCGCCAGCTCCGCCTCGAAAACCGCAATCGCATGGAATGGCGCTGGAACGAGGGCGAACCGTTCACCACCCATCGTTCACGTCACCGTCTGCAACTCGGCTGGACACTGCCTCAGCCTCTTGGACCGCTGACGCGGATCTTTGCCAGCAACGAGTGGCTCATTGACCTTCATCGCCAGAACTGGACGGAGAACCGCCTCGTGCCGCTCGGCCTCACCTTCAAGCTCACGGAAAACACGGATCTGGATGTGTTTCACATGATCGTCTCGCAGCGCGCCAGAGGCTCGGGTTGGGATGCGGAATCGGTGTTGGGAACCTATCTGCGCCTGCGATTTTGAGGATCACTTCAACGGCGGCAGCTTCGCGCTGTAATGCACCGCGCGATGACGATTGTCGTCGAAGGCGAAGTGGAGCCACTGACCGTCTTTGCTGACGAAGCCGTCGGGGTAGTTCATGCGGCCTTTGGGGCCATCGACGGACTCTTGCTGGAGCACACGCTGGTAGGGCCAGGTCTTCATGCCGTCAAAGCTGATCCAGAGGGCCATGGGGCTGCGGTGCTTGCTGTTGGGATTGTGCAGGATGGCGACGGCGTCATGCACCGGAGTTTCCTGATTTTGAACAGGAGATAACGAAGGCAACGGAGATTCTGAATCCTTCGTTTGCTCCGTTATCTTCTGTGAAAGCTTTCTGGGGCCGAGGTTGTAGAGCGTGGTTTTGCTGCCGGGGTTCGGGATGCTGGTGACGCTGGCGAACTCAGGCCAGGTTTTGCCTCCGTCTTTTGATTCGGCTTTGTAAAGCAGTCCGCCGAGGCCATCCGCGCGGATGACCATGGTAATGCGGCCATCAGGATGCTCGAAGAGATCGTTCTCCGCCCAGCCGAAGTAGCGGCTGTTCGGCGTGAGGCGGATGTTGCCGTGCTCGCTCCATGTTTTGCCGCCATCACTGCTGATGAGGACGCCGTTGCGCGGGTTGGTGAAGGAGCGGTCGAGCGGTGCCTTTTTCTGTTCGTCATCGGGACCGATGTAATGCTGGAAGGGGATCATGATGCGCCCGTCTTTGCAGACGATGTGCTTGCGGATGAAGGTGCGCTCCTTGAGGCGTCCGGGCACTTCCATCGGCTTGCTCCAGGTCTTGAACGAGTCGTCGCTGGTGAGATACCACGAGCGCCAGTCATTGGCCCAGTGCTTCGAGTGCGTGGAGAAGAACAGCGTGCTGCGCTGGCCGAGGATCATGAGTTCCGTCGGTCCCTGGCCGATGGTCTTGCCCTCACGTGGGAAACCGACATCGAAGGGTGCCAGCGGCGTCCAGGTTTTGCCCTGATCCGTGCTGCGCGTGACGCCGGTGTAGTTCAGCGGCGACGGCTCAGTGTCGCCACCGGCCAGGATGAATAGAATCCATGATCCATCTGGCAGCTCACGCAGGGTGGTATCACAAACCATCTTATTCGGCGTGATGCCGTCATACGGGATGCTCTTGAAGTCCTGCTTCGCGTCTTCGGCGGCCTGCGCGGCCCATTTGGGATCAGGCTTGATGTCCTTCGGCAAATGTGGCGCGTGAGCTTTATTGACGACCGTCTTCTTGGGGATCCAAACGGGTGCGGCGTTGGTGGCGCGTGGTTTGTTATGATCCAGCGGAGTCACCGGGGCCGGTTTGCGCGGAGCAAAGTCTGCTTCGGTAAACTTCGTGTGCAGGATCTCGGCGTCGGTGTGGCGGTTCCAATCATAGAGGATGTGGATGTCGCCATTCGGTGCCTGGAAGCCATCGGGATACGAGACGGAGGCACGATCATCAATGAGCAGCCCCTTGCCCCAAGTCTTGCCATCGTCATCCGACAAGAACGCCTTCAAGTTCGTGCGGTTCGGCAGGCGCACATTGATCGGCCCATTCTTAACTAGAATGAGCTTTCCGCTGGCGAGACGGCGGATGAAAAAGCGTGCGCTGGGATTCTGAATCGTGCTCGGCTGCGGCTCGCTCCACGTCATTCCCTTGTCCGAGGAAGTGCTCTCGCTGATGCCGTCCTTCGTGCGGGCGAGCATCCAGAGGCTGCCGTCCTTGCGCTCGACGATCATGTGCTCGTCGAAATCGGTGCGCGGGAATGCCACGCCACTGCGTCGCGCCCACGTTTTGCCTTGGTCGGTGCTGGCGAAGACGTTCGCCATGCGGATCACATCGAGATCCTTGTGTGCCTCCTTGTCCACGCCGGGGCCGTGCATGCGGTCGCGAGTCCAGAGCGCCACTGGCAACAGCCAGTCGCCGTTGCTGAGCACGGTGGGCTTGTTCAGTGTGCAACCATCGGCGAAACGCACTGGCGCGGTCCATTTAGGCTCGGCGGCATCAGGATCATCGCAGCGGATATACCAGTCACCACAGCGCCCGTCGAAGTAGCCGAGGCTTTGATCAAAAAAGCACCACAAGCGGCCCAAAGGATCAGTCCAGAGGTTGCCGACGAGCGCACGGCGCTCATAGCGCACGCCATTCAGCTCTCCATCCTGCGGATCAATCACGACGCGCGGCTTTGACCACGACTTCCCATCGTCATCACTCGTCGCCAGCATGAAGAAGCCGTTCGGCGAGTCGCCATTGCCGACCCACGCAGCCCACAGGCGGCCCTTCGGTGTGCGGTCGATGCCGATGATCATGTTTCCGGGGCGCTTGTCCGCATCGTATTCAGGGCCGGGCGCAGTATTGATGACTGGCGGCTCCAGCGCGAGGTCGAGCAACGCCTTGTCCTGAGCGGCAGCATCCAGAACGAGCAGAGAGAGGAGCAGGAGCGTGTGTTTCATGGTTGAGCGCGAAGAGAACGGACGATGAACGAGGATTCGCGGCTTCGAGGGGCAAATCGTCGTGTTATGTTAACAACACCGGCTTTCCAAGCTCAAGCCATCCGTGGGTCGCGGCAGCGGCGGTGGAAAAAGCGGCATACTTTTGGTTGCTGTCGGACTGCCTGCGGCCTTCTTCCCGCCCGCAGCAGAGATTCATGGCCGTCATGCTCCCGGAACCCACAACGACTCATTCAGCCCTGTTCCCCACCACGGACTGGGGCGCGTTGCAGCAGCAGGAGACAGGGCCGTGGACGGAGGCGCAGGAGGAGGCGATGGCGCATCTGTTCCGCGCTTATGCCGGACCGCTGCGCGTGTTTCTGCTGCAGCGCGGCCGCAGCGTGCAGGATGCGGAGGACTTGGTGCAGGATTTTTTCGGCCACGCGGTGTCGCGCGGTATCCTGCGGCAGGTGGAGCGGCGGGAGTCGCGTTTCCGCTCGTTTTTGCTGGCGGTGTTCACACGCTGGCTGACCGATCAGCACCGGCACAGGACGGCGGCAAAGCGCGGCGGTGAACTGCCACATCAGCCGATCAGCACTGACACCATGAGCGGCTTGGAGATCGTGGAGGAAGGCAGCGACGAGGCCGCCTGCCAGGCCTATGACCGTGAATGGGCGTGGGCCGTAGTGCGCTGCGCGATGCGCAATCTGCGCGACACGTATGAAAAGCGCGGACGGCTGGCTCTGTATGAGGCGCTGGAAGGCATCCTGCCCGGTGGATCAGTGGTGCGCCCGTATGCCGAGATCGCGGCGGACCTGGGCATGGAGGAGCCGGCGGTGCGAAAGGCGGCACATCAACTACGCGCCTCCTGCGCAGAGTTTTTGCGCACCGAGGTGGCCCGCACGCTGGCGGAGCCGGGCATGGTGGATGAGGAGCTGCGGTATTTGCTGCGGCTGCTGCGCGGTGATCGGTAAGCCAGTGGGCGGTGACCCCGCCTTTGGAATTTTTTTGACTTTCCGGGGAACGTTTCGCGGCGCTTTGCGTGAATCCCGCTGAAGCCATGACTCTGCACCCGTCCCTTCTCCTCCACTGTGGCCTCTGCCTGCTGCTGCCCTGCGCTCCTGCCTCCGCGGCCACCCTGGTCTTCGGCGATTCGGTGTACCACCTCGCCACCACGGAGGGGAGTTTCACCGCCAGCTTTTTGGCCAACAACACCAATACTGGTCAGATGCAAATCGCAGCCTCCGATCTGGTGGCACAGGGCCTACAGGCCGGGAACCTCCTCACCGGCGTCCGCGCCCGCCTCAACGGCATAACCACGATGATCGGTGACCGCACCAGCAGCGACTTCGAGATCACCCTGGCTCAGGCGGCCTTTGATCTGGCCAACATGTCCACCACCTTCGCCACCAACATGATCGATCCCGTGCTGGTGCGTGACGGACCGCTGACTATTTACGACGCGCTGATGCCGGAAAGCGGCGTGCCGAGAGCCTTCGGCCAGTTGATCTCCTTTGACACTCCCTACACCTACCAAGGCGGGGATCTGATCTTCATGTTCAGGAAAAGGGGATTCTCGGATTTCACATCCGTCGATGGGGAGACAACCGACAGCTCAATCATACGAAACCTCAACAGCAGTGGGTTTGGGGCGACCAGCGGCAACTTCCAAACCAGCTTCCCGGTGCTCCAGTTCGAGTTCACCTCCTCCGCGCCGGAGCCGTCACGCGCACTGCTGCTGCTGGCTGGGCTGCTGGGGGTGGCGCGGCGGCGCAGGCGGCGCAGGCGGCGCAGGCGGCGTGACTTCTGATGATGAAAGGGGGATATTTTTTTCTTCTACCTGCGCGGATGCCGTGGAAAAATGCACGCCATGACCGCCGCTGACCTGCCCACCACGCGCTGCCCGCAGTGTGGAACGTCGTTGCGCGCCGGGGAGACCTGCGCCGGTTGCGCGCTGGAACTGGCGCTGGTGGGAGTGGATGATTTTGAGGCGAGACACGATGACGTGACGCTGATCGTGCCGGAACCGCTGCCGGGATTTGAGGCACTGGCGGAGTGGACGCTGCCACGGCTGCTGGCGGGCTACGAACTGCGCAAGGTAGTGGGACGCGGCGGCATGGGCATCGTGTTTGACGCGCATGACCCGCGTCTGGACCGCCGCGTGGCGATCAAGGTGCTACACGGCCGCGCCGCCGCCTCGGAGCGGGCGCAAAAGCTGTTCCAGCAGGAGATGTGCGCCATCGCGAAGCTGACGCATCCGCACATCATCACCGTGCATCATGCGGACGAGGCGGAGGGCGTGCCGTTCTTTGTGATGGAGTTCGTGGCGGGACAGGATCTGGCCCGCAAGGTGCGTGATCACGGCCCGCTGGAGCCGGTGGCGGCGCTGCGGCTGCTCATTCCCGCCGCCGAGGCGCTGGCGGCGGCGCACGCGATCGGCATCATCCACCGTGATGTGAAGCCCTCGAACATTCTGGCCACGACTGGCGGTGAGGTGAAGGTGGCGGACTTCGGCATCTCGCGACTGTTGCAGGAGGTGGAGCCAGGAACGGAGGAGCCGCAAGGAAACAACCACCTGCTGGGCACGGCGGACTTCATGGCGCCGGAGCAGGCGGCGAATCCGGAGGCGGTAGATGCACGCGCGGACATCTATGCGCTGGGCTGCACGTTGTTTTACCTGCTGACCGGACATGAGCCGTGCTTTGAGTTCACCACGCGTGCGGAAAAGCTCGCGGCGCATGCCAGCGCCGCATTGCCCGATCTTGCAGCGCTGCGACCCGGGCTGCCGGGCGAAATCATGGCCTTGTGGCTGAAAATGACCGCCCGCGATCCAGCGGCCCGTTTTCAAACGACGGACGAGGCTCTCGCGACCCTGCGTCGTTGCGAGGACATCGTGAGCGGGAACCGCGCGCGACGTCAAGCACGGCAACGACGTGCGCTGATGGTGGCGGGAAGCTTCAGCGTGGCGGCTCTCGTCATCGGCGCGGCCCTTGCCTTGTGGCAGGCGCGCGAAGCGCGGCACCAAGCCAGCGAGGCTCAACGTCAGGCCCGGGACGCGGACGCTGCGTTGGAAGTGCTGCTCGACACACTGGCCGAAACGAAAGCGCCGCGCGCAGATGAACCTCTGGCGGCGAAGGACCTCATCGACCGTGCGGCGCAGAAGGCAGCGTCATTTCATGGCGATGCCCTTCGGAGGGCGAGGCTACAGCTCGCACTGGGGCATGCCTACCGCGGGTTGAACGAGGACGAACCGGCGTGCCGGCACTTCCGGCTGGCGATGGAGGCTTCTCATGAGACGAAGTTGCCCGACCTGCTTGCAGAGGGCATCACCCGCAGCCTGGCCATCGCCCTCTTCGACTATGGTGATGGCCAGGAAGCCCTGCCGCTGCTCAGATTGTCCCTGGCGCACATGGATGCGCGGCATGGACCCCATCACTTCCGCGCCATCACCATGCACCCGGCCATCGGCGTGACGCTGATGCGCGAAGGCAAGGCTGACAAGGCGGTGCAGGTGTTTGATGAGATGCTGCGCCGCATCCCCCTGGCCGAGCCGCCGCTCAGTCCTCTACAGGTGGCGAGGCTGCGGCGCAATTACGGTGAAGTGCTGCTGGATGCCGGACAGAAGGACAAGGCGCTCGCGGCAGGCCGCGAGAACATCCGCATCGCCGAGACGGCGGAAGGACCGGGCGGCATCAGCGTGGTGGAGGCGCTGGAGTGGCATGGGCGGTGTTGCCTGCGCGCCCACGAATTCCAAGAAGCACACGATGCTTCGAAGCGAGCCTTGGAATTCTGCGTGGGTTTGCAGGGTGCCACTGGCGCGAGATGCATCCAGATCAAGGACATGCTCATCCGGGCCAAGCAAGGGCTGGCGCGGCATGACGAGGCGGTGGCCGTCCGCCGTGATTTCCTGGAGAAGCTGCGGCAGCTTCACGGCGTCAAACACCCAGGCACCGTCCGCGAGGCGGCGGAACTCGTGGCAGACTTGGCAATCGCCCGGCAATGGCCCGAGGCGAAGGCGGAACTGGATCGCTGGCTTGACCTGCTGAAACGCGCCGATGGCAGCCTGCCGCCGCTGGCGCAGTCGTTGATCAAGGCCGGGGAGACCTTGGAGAAGGCGCAAAAGAGCGAGTAGCATCGGCAGACAGCAACTCCCTGCGGTAAACGTCTGCGCTGTTGATCAAACGCGGGACAGGGCCTAGCATCCCCTCATTCCGGCCGGAAGTGTGTTTTTTGGCCTGCTCTTTGAAATTTCCGCCGCCTCGTGCGGCCTCTTAACTTCCTGCGGTGTTCGTCATCGAGCTTTGCGGCCCGGCCCGATTCATCAACTGCGGGGGCTACGCGCTGAAGTGACATGTCATGCCTTCACTGGAAGACAGAGCTTCATCACGCGGGTTCCCACCTGGTCTCATGGGATACGTGAGCCCTTTGTATTCGGACGGCACAGGCGGGTTTGAAAGCGTCCCGGCTCCGCCCGGGGCGCTTTCTCTATTTTCAGGCACAGCGCTGGGATCAAGCCTTCGGCTTGATCTGTGGCAGCGGCTGCGGATCTTTATCGTCAACCGGAGCGGCAGGACGAATGATCACACCGACGGGCATCGAGGCTTTCTCCATATTGAGAAGCTGGCTGACGGTGACGAATTGATAACCCTTCGCGAGGAGCTGGTCGAACATCGCGGGCATGGCGGTGATGGTGGGCGGATGGATGTCATGCGAGAGCATGATGGCCCCCGGATGCGCGCCATTGACGAGACGGCTGGTCACGGCGGCGACGCCCGGACGACGCCAGTCCTGCGGATCGACCGACCACATGATGGTGGAGTAGCCGAACTCGGTGAACATGAGGTCTTTGATGCGTGAATTGATCGCGCCATACGGCGGGCGCACGAGGTGCGGACGCACGCCGGCCACTTCATAGACGGCGTCCTCGGATTTTTTGAGCTCGGTACGAATCTGCGCATCCGAACGGCTGGTAAGGCTGCAATGCGACCAGGTATGGTTCCCGATCTCATGCCCTTCCGCGATGATGCGGCGCACGATGTCGGGATAGGTCTTCACCAGATTGCCGATGAGGAAAAAGGTGCATTTGATGTTCCGCTCCTTGAGGAGGTCGAGCAGCTTCGGCGTGAGGCTCGGGTGCGGGCCGTCGTCAAAGGTCATCGCCAGGGTCTGTTGCGTGATTTTGACGGAGGAATACGAGGTGCGCGCACCAGCAGGTGGCACGACGGGCATGGAGGAGGGATTGTTCAGCCGCTTCACGAGCGGATTCTCCGTGTCATCGAACGGCAGCGCCTTGCGCGCCTCCTCAGTGGCGAGTTTGTCCGGCTTTGCGGCCTTTTGCGTTGTGCAGCCGGAGTCGGCCGCCAACATGATGCCTAACCAAATGCTGAGATACATGCGCGGGGGGGTCACAAGGCGCGGAGAATAGCGGCTGAAATTCATCTGCGAAAGCCGGAATTGCTGAAAAAACGGGGAATCACCAGATGCGGGACGGGCTCAAGCGCTTTCAGTGGCAGCCTTGATTTCCTGGGCGCTGAGCTGCCGCCATTGTCCCGGCACGAGATCGTCCGGCAAGGCAATCAAACCGATGCTCTCGCGGTGCAGACGCACCACGCGGTTGTTCACGCGATGAAACATGCGCTTCACCTGATGATAGCGGCCCTCATGCAACGTGAGACGGGCGCTACGTTCGCCTAAGATGACCAGTTCGGCGGGCAGCGTGGTGATGTCCTCGGTGTGGAAATAAAAGCCGCGTGCAAAAGCCTCCACCGCAGCGGGAGCAATGGGATCAAGCGTCTCCACGAGATAGACCTTCGGCACTTTTTCCTCTGCCGCCATCAGGCGTTTCGACCAGCGGCCGTCATTCGTCAGCAGCACCAGCCCCGAGGTACCGCGGTCCAGGCGTCCGGCGATGTGCAGCGTGTGTTTGTCGGGATCGTCGATTAAATCGATCAAAGTGGGATGTTGAGCATCCTTGGTGGCGCTGAGAATGCCCGCCGGCTTGTTCAGCATGAGGTAAAGCGCACGTTCCGGCTGCTGGATGACCGCTTCATCCAGTTCGACAAGGGTGAAGCGATCCACCGGATGGTGGCTGTCGGTCACGACCGCGCTGTCCACCCGCACACGCCTTGCCGCGATGGCAAGATGCGCCGCCTGCCGCCCCATGGCGTTGTGGCTGGCGATGAGCCGGTCCAGTTTCATGCCAGCAGCCCGCTCCTCGTGGCGCAGAAAGGATCAAATCTCCCCAAAGTTCTTTTCACGCACCTGCACGATGGCATCGAGCATCTGGTCGGCCTCGCCGCGCATTTTGGCATCCAGGCTGGAGGCGCTGCGGTTGTAGCGGCGGAACAGCAGCTTCAACTGCGCCTTGATTTCATCCTTGGCCATCTTGGGCGTGATGCCGCAGAGTTCTTCGGCGCTCTTCGGTGGCTCCACCTTGGCGGAGACGGGCGCTCCCTTGTTGACCTTGTCGAGCAGGCTGCCCGGTTTGGCGGTGGATTTCGGTTCGGCAGACTTGCCGCCACCGAGGGACTTGGAGAGGTTTTTGAGGATCTTGAACATGGCGTTTGGTTCCTTCAGATGCTGTGGCGGTTTATTCGATGCGCATGGCGCGAAGATGGTGGCTGCGACGCTTCAATTCTTCGTCTGAAAGTACGCCCGCGCCCTTGTAGGTCACGGCGACTTCCTTGCTACGGCCGGATTGTTTATCGACCACCAGCGCGCGCACGCGCTGATTCTCGTCGTAACTGAACGTCACGGCCACCTCGCAGCCCTTGGGGCGGTTCGCCGGCACATCCAGGGTGATGCGACCGATGACATCGACGAACTTCGCGTCCTCGTCCTCGCCCTGCGTGATGTCCACCTCGATGACACGCTCGTTGTCCTCGGATGTTTGATACACCTGCGTGCGCGAGCACGGGATCGGCGTGTTCTTGGGGATCACGATGGAGTTCATCAGCTTCTCCTCGTTCGTCTTCGCGTTGTAGATCATCGCCAGTGTGCCGTAGCTCGCGTTGCAGACTTCCTGAATGCGCGCCGACTTTTTCGCGAACAAGGCCGCGCCGAGGGCAACACACTCGTCCACGTTGCCGCAGGACTTCGGCGTCTTGCCAAACATCTTTTCCAGCATGGTTTTCACCTTCGGAATGCGCGTCGAGCCGCCCACCAGCACGACATGGTCGATGTCGGAAGGCCTCAGCTTCGCGGAATCCAGCGCCTGCTCGACGAGAAAGACCGTGCGGGTGAGCATGTGACGGATCAGCTTCTCGAAACCATCGCGGGTCAGGTCGATGCGCGCGATGCCGCTGTTCTGGTCGTTCGCCACGGTGTCGTTCACGCGCTGGAGTTTCGAGAGCATCTTTTTCGCGTCCTCGGTGGCATGCAGCACGCGGCGGCGATGGCGTTCGTCGCTGTAAAGCGTCGCGCCGGTCTGCTTCTTGTATTGCTCGGCGTAGGCTTCGAGCAGGATGTCATCGAAGTTGCTCCCGCCGAGATGGCGCGCACCCTCGGAGGTGAGAATTCTGATGTTGTCGCCCTCCACTTCGAGGATCGTTGTGTCCAGCGTGCCGCCGCCAAGGTCATAGACCAGAATGCGGCCCTTCACGCCTTGCGAATGCGCGTAGTAAACCGCCGCCGCCGTCGGTTCGTTCACCAGACGCTTCACTTTCATGCCCGCCATCTCCGCGGCGGCGATGGTGCTCTTGCGCGCGAGTTCATTGAAGTTCGCCGGCACGGTGATGACCACCTCGGTGATGTCTCCGCAGATTTTCGAGCATTCGCGCTTCAGTTTCGACAGGATCAGCGCGGAAATCTCCGACGGCGTCCATTTCTTGCCGTCGATCTCCACCAGATGCTCCGGGTCGTCCATGTAGCGTTTGATCTGGAAGATGGTGCGGTCGGGTTCACCGCCGTCGCGGGCGGCGCTGCCGACGAGTTTCACATCCTCGTGCGATTCGAAGAACACCACGGAAGGCGTCAGACGCTCACCATCGGCATTTGGCACGATCTCAGGATTGCCATCAGGTTTCAGATAGGCCAGCCCGGAGAGGGTGGTGCCAAGGTCGATTCCAACGTATTCAGCCATAACAATGTGTGGGTAAAAAAATGCTCCGGAGGCGGTGCTACTGACTGGAGGTCCGAACCTCCACTTTGCGCAGGATAATCTCGTGCCCCTCTCCACGCGAGAAGATAAAACCAGAACGGCAGCTTTCCGTCACGCGCGGCTTGGCCTTGCCTGGAAGCGAATCCACGACGGCGATGCGTTTGCGCAACTCGAGATCAACCTCCGTGCCAGAAGGCACGCTGAATTCCGTCACGCCGTGCTGGTGCAGGATGTCCTCGAATGAGGCGCGCAGCGTGATGAGTTGCTGCGGCACATCACTGCCGTTCGCCCCGGCATAGCGGGCGATCAGGGCGTCGATGAGGTCGATGCGCTTGATGATGTCGTTGGCAAACATGACCACCGTGCTTTCCTCCGTCGGCAGGCCACGGCGCATGATTTCATGTTTTTCTTCCAGCTCCTCAAGCTGGCCGCGCAGACGTTTTTCGATGTCCTGCCATTGCTTGAGCTGCGCCTCCGCCTGCGCGAACTCGTGTTTCCGGCCTTCAAGACGCGCCAGCTCGGCCTTGGTCTCATCAATCTGGCCCACGGCACGCTGCTGCGTGGTGCCGAGGTCGGCGATGCGCTTTTCCAGCTCGGTGATGCGCTTCTTCTGCTCCAGCTCGTAGTTTTGCAGCGCGGTGGCCTGCTTCTGGATGTCGGTGCTGAATTTCTTGAACTCGGCGTCGGCGGCCTCGCGATCCTTGCGTGCCTGCTCGGCACGGGCCGCCTCGCGGTTGAGGGTCTCCTGCGCCGCGTTCAGCTTCACTTGGATCGCCAGATCCTCCTCCGAAGCCTTGCGCAGGGATTTGTTGATCTCCGTCTGGCGTGATTCCAAGCCCGCCAGCGCCTGGCCGAGACCGAGAATTTTGCCGCCGACGTTGATGAACTCACCCAGCTCGAATTGCCGCGCGCTGATCTTTGACTGCAACTCCTTGAGAGCCGCGTCAGCGCCCTGCAGGTCTTGCTTCTGGCTGTCGAGGGTTTTGATGAGGCGCTCCTCGTCGGCTTTCAGGTTCTGCACGCGGTCGAGTCGCTGGCGCAGCTCGCCCTCGATCGTGTTGGTCTCTTTTTTGGCGGCGTCGGCCTTCGCCTTCGTTTCCTTGACCTCTTTTTCGAGTTCGGCGAGCTGGGCCTCCGCCGCGCGCGACTGTTCCTGCGCTGCTTTGAGACGCGCGGATTCCTTGTCCACGTCCGCCTGCGCCTTCATCACGCGTTCTTCGCGCAGTTTGTGCGCCTGCTCGAGCTGCGTGATCTGCTGCTGCAACTCGCTGAGCTTCTTGTTCTGGGTGTCGGTGGTGACATTGAGGCGCGTGACGAACTGCGAGGCTTCCTCGCGTTCCTTCGTCAATCCGGTCAGCATCGCCTGGATGCCCGCCAGTTCGGTGTTCAACGCGGGAATCTGTTTGCGGAGGATCTTCTCTTCCGCACGGGCTTTTTCGGCGGCGGCATCAGCTTCGGTGCGTTTCTGATCGGCGGTTTGTTGGGCGGCCAGGGCCTTCTCGGCACGCTTCTCGGCATCCGCAGCCTTCGCCTCGGCGGTTTTGACCGCCTTCGTGAGATCCGCAAGCTGCGTGTTCTCCGCTTTGAGGCTGACTTCGAGCGTGGCGATCTCCTTCTTCAGCTTCTCCTGGTTGCGGGCCAGCTCTGCGAGCGTCTTGTCCTCGGCCTGACGCTGCGTTTCGGTGTCCTTGAGCGCTTTGGTGGCCGTGGTGAGGCGCGCATCGACATCCGCCAGTTCAGCCAGGCGCTTTTCAGCGGCGGCAATGCGCTCCAGCACACCCTTGAGCCGTGTTTCGGCGGCGTTGGCCTCCGCCAGCTTCGCTTTGGTCTCCGCTTCGAGGTTGGTGCGCTTGTCGCCGAGAATCTTGTCGAGATTGACCGACTCGATGCGCAGCGCCTCGACAGCGGCATCGGATTCTTTGCGCTGCGCGAGAGATTCCTTCAGCGCGGCGGCGGCGGCATCACGATCCTTGATCAATCCGGCGAGCTCGGCCTTCAGATTGTCCGCCTCGGCGCGGGTTTGCGTCACGCTGGCGCGCAGATCCGGCAGCACGGCATCCAGTTCGCCGCGTTCCTTGGTGAGACGCTGCGTCTCGGCCAGCAGCTTGTCGCGTTCCTGCGTGGCAGTGGTGATGGTGCCGCTGAGCACGGCGTGCTGCTGGTTCGCGGCGGCCAGTTCCTTCACGCGGTCGTCAAGACCGGCGGTCTGCTGCGTCAGTTCGGCAACACGCGTTTCGGCGGCGGCGATTTCCTTCTGCCGCTCGGCGAGGCGGTCCTGCAAATTCTGATGATCCGACTCGGCGGCGGAAATCTTCTGCTGCGTGCTGGCATGCGTCGTCGTGAGCGTGGAGATGACCGCCTCCATGCCGCTGATCTTTTCCGCCAGCGTGAGCTGCTGCTGCGAGCTTTTCTCCGCCGCCGCCGCGGATGTCGCCGCTTCCTTCTTTCTCTCGATGGCCGCCGCCGTGGCCTGGTCCAGATCGATTTTGGCCTGCGCAAGCTGCTCGCTGAGCTTCTTGTGCCCGCTCTGCAAGGATTTGAACTGCTGGTCGGCGGTGGCGGCGAGTTCTTCGAGATTCTTGGTGCGCTGCTCGGTGGCGGCGACCTGCGATTCGCGCTCTTTAAGGTCCGATTCGGCCAGACGAAGCTCCTCGCGCACCTTGCCCATTGCCTGAGAAAGCTGCGTCTGCTGCTCCTCGATGTGATGAACTTCTTTTTCCGCCACCTCACGGCGTTGCGTGAGTGTTTGCGTGAGCAGTGCCTGGGCGCGGCCATGCTCGGTGGCGGCAAGCAACTCGCGCGTGCGCTCATCGCGATCCTTCACCAAAGCGGCGACGGCGGCCACGACCTCGGCTTTGTGCGATTCGACAGCCTTGAGCGCCTCACTGACGTCATTGAGCTTCGTGTCGGTCGAGGCGAGGTCATCAAGTTTGTTATTGAGGTCGGCGGCCTTGTCCTCAAGGGCTTTCACCTCCGCCTGAAGCCCGGCGAGGCGTGTCTCATGCTGCGCGATCTGCGCATGGATGTCCGCCAGACGTTTCTCGGCCTGCTCCCGCTCGGAATCGTCCATTGCCCGCGCGTCGCGGGCGTGCTTGTCGATTTCAGCCAGCCTGGCCTGCGCTTCTTTCTGCTGCTCGGCAAAGGCGGACTCCGCGTCCGATTTCTGCGTGTTGAGATTCGCGATCTGCTGCTCGGCGACGAGATGCTGCTGCTCCAGATCAGCAAGCTGGCCGCGAATCGCGGTCATGCGCTGTTCAGCGACGGTTGTATCGGCCTCGTGAGACTGCTGTCTGCCGAGAAGAGCGCCAATGGCGGCATCCAGCATGCCGCGCTGGTTTTCCATCTGGCCGAGCGTCTGCGTCAAGGCGGTGAGCCGGTCCTCGTTGCCACGCAGCTCATTCACACGAGCGGAGACAGCTTTTTCCTCGCCACCAAGCTGGGCAATCTGCGACTGCGCGTGCTGCACCTGCTCCTGCGCCTTCGCGAGCGAGGCGTTGACTGCTTCGAGCTCGCTTTGCTTCGTCTCGCGCTGGGATTCGAGTTTCGCGAGATCGGCGCGGCGTGCGTCGAGCTGTTTGTCGAGATCCTGCAGCTCCGTGCTGCGCTTGGAACGCTGCTCGGCTTCGGATTTCTGCGCGTCCGCATGCAAGGCGGCAAGGCGCTTCACCTCAGCATCCGCGTCGGCGATCTGTTTTTGCAGCGCGGTGAGTTTCTGCGACGTGGTCTTCTCGTCTGCGGTGAGCTTGGTGACGGCGGCTTCGCGTGATTTGAACTCGTCCGTGGTCTTTTTGAGCGAATCCTGCTGCGAAGTCAGTTCGCCCTGCACTTTCGTCAGTTCCGCCTGCGTCTTCGTCAGATCCGCACGACGGGTTTCAAGCTGCTTGTCGAGATCCTGCAGCTCCGTGCTGCGTTTGGAGCGTTGCTCGGCCTCGGATTTCTGCGCGTCGGCCTGCAAGGCGGCAAGGCGCTTCACCTCAGCATCGGAGGTGGCAACTTGTTTCTGCAAATCGGCCAGTTGTTTCGACGTGGTGGCCTCTTCCGAGGTCAGTTTGGCAACAGCGACTTCGCGTGACTTCGCTTCTTCACTGGCTTTGGCGAGCGTGGCCTGCTGCGAGGTGAGATCAGCCTGCGCTTTCGCCAAATCGGCCTGCGTCTTGCCAAGGTCGGCGGTTTTGGCGGTGATCTGGGTTTCGAGGCCTTGAAGTTCCGCGCTGCGTTTCGATTTGAGCTCGGCCTCGGATTTCTGCGCGTCAACCTGGAGCTGGGCGATTTCCTTGAGCTTCGACTCACCGGCGGTGATCTGCGCCTGCAAGGCGGTGAGTTTTTCGCTGGCCGCCGCGACCTCGGCGGCGGCTTTGGCAGCAGCGTTCTCCTTCGTTTTGGCCTCCTCACTGGTTTTGGCGAGAGAGGCAGTGATTTGATCGAGCGTGGCACCTTTGGCGGCGACATCGGCCTCCAGCTTCTGCAACTCGGCGCTGCGCTGGGATTTCAGCTCGGCCTCGGATTTCTGCGCCGTGGCAAGAAGCAGGTTGATGGCGGTGACTTTGTCCTTCGCGGCGGTTTCCTCGGCCACGAGCTTCGCAATCGTGGTTTCGCGGTCCTTGCGCTGCTGGTCGGCCTCGGCGTGCAGCGTCTGCAAGCCTTTCTGCGCGGTGACCAGATCGGCCTCGGCCTTGGCGACGAGGGTGCGGGTGGATTCGAGTTTGCTCTCGATGTTGCCGAGATCGCGGCGCTTGACGTCGAGCTTGCCGGCCTCGGTTTTGGAGTTTTCCACATCGGCACGGGCGCTTTGCACCTGGCCGCGAATTTTTTCGACCTCACTCTTGAATCCGGTGATCTCGGCCTGGGTCTGGCCAAGCTCCTTTTTGCGCGCCTCGATCGTGGCATCAAGAGAGCGTATTTCATCGCGTCGTTTCTGCTCGATGGCGTTTTCGGAGCGGAGAGCGTCGCGCTGACGGGTCAGCTTTTCGATCTCATCACGCACCTCGGCGGCCTGTTTGGCGGCGGCAGGATCAGGTGCTGCGGCAGCGCCTGGCTTGGGCAGAAACGAAACAGGCGGCGTGACCGAGGGCGGCCGGGACACATCAGTGGGAGCACGCTGCACGACCGGTTTAGTGACCTCAATCTTGCCGGTTTCAGGGGCCGGCTTTGGCAGCTCATCCTTGTCTCGTGCCGGAATGCTTTCGGTGTCGCCTTTTTTGCCATCCTCACGGGTGGGCTGGCCTTTGGGGGTGGAGACGGACTTGGAACCGCCGTCAGAAGCGAGGCCTTTGGGCGCTCGCTCGCGGAACCGGCTCTCAAGCTGGCCGAACATGATGCGATCGCCACCCTTCACACGGGCACGCTCGACACGCTTGCCATTGACGAAGGTGCCGTTGGAGGACTTTAGATCGACGATTTCGTAACCCCCGTCCGGCTGACGCAGGAATTCAGCGTGAAACGTGGAGATGAAGGTGTTGTCGATAACGATGTCATTGCTGGCGTCACGCCCGATGGAGAGCCGTTCTTCGAGGATATCGAAGACGAACTCATTTCCATCGTTGAGATTGAAGGCCAGATATGGCATGCAGAACGCGCAAAGAAGACTGAAGAGCCGGGAGAATAAGGGTGGAAAATCAGTGAATCAAACTTAATGAAATTGGGTGCACAGGGAGGGAGACGGTGAATCTATTGTTTCAAAAACCAGTTCACTTATACAGCATCACTTAAGATTTCTAAAATATGAAGGCCTGGCGATTCCTCAAGTCTTTCAGACTCCTGGCTCTGGTTTTGGTCAGTTTGAACGGCTGTGCGGCGGCTCCAGTCCCGGCCAGCAACGGCGGAGGTCGGCTTTCGCCCGCTCAGATGGATCGCGTGGGAAACCGTATCTGGCAGAATGAGTGCGGCGGCAGCGTGGCGGGACTAACGAGCTGGAATGCGGGGGAGGCTTTCGCCTCCTTGGGCATCGGGCATTTCATCTGGTATCCGAAGGGTCAGGGCGGGCCCTTTGAGGAGAGTTTCCCGCCGTTGGTGGCTTTCTTGGAGTCACGCGGCCTTTCGACGCCCGGTTGGATGAAAGAAACCTGCCCGTGGCCAACCAAGGCAGCATTCGAGGCAGATAAGAACGGCGCACGGCAAAAGGAACTGCGAACCCTGCTCAGCCGGACGGTGCGGCAGCAGACGGAGTTCATCATGGCCCGGATGGAACGTGCTCTGCCCAAGATGCTGGCGGCGGCTCCTGCCGGGCAGCGTGATTGGGTTAAAGTTGCCTTTGAATCCCTGAAGACCACGCCGGAAGGCACTTTCTGCCTGATCGACTACGTGAATTTCAAAGGCGAGGGCACCAGCCCGAAGGAACGTTACAACGGGCAAGGCTGGGGGCTGCTGCAGGTTCTTCAGGCCATGGGGGAGACGCCAGGCAGTTACACCGCTTGGAATGTGCAGTTCGCCGAAGCCGCCAAACGCGTACTGGGCCGTCGTGTGTCGAACGCACCGCCTGAGCGCAACGAAAAGCGCTGGCTGGCCGGCTGGCACAACCGCTGCGACGGCTACAAAAAGACTCTCTGAACGCGGCTACTCCTCCTTCCGCTCGATCTTGATCTTCGGCATGGTACCAAAGACCTTATCGATTGTGTCGGTGAGAATATTGCCATTCATCTCCTTCGAATGGCGCATGCCAAGACCGACGAGGAAGGCGATCACAAACAAGCCGGTGACGATGATGGCCGTCATGCAGCCGCTTTCCGTCGTGTCCGGGTAGTTGCTGGCGGATGATTTGCCATAAGCACGGCGCACGGGACTGAGCGCACGTCCCGAAGCGGCCGGTCGGGAGCCAGGAAGCGACGACTCGTCAATGACATTGGCGGCTGGCGCTGGCAGCGATTTGGAGAAACGGGGCGTGGCGAGGGGCTTATCCTCCAGCACCTTGGGCGGATCTCCGGCATAAAACACCGCCTGCACGTCTCCGAAACCGACGCGGTCGCCATCCTTGAGCAGCGCCTCCTCGATTTCCGCTCCATTGACGCGGGTACCATTGCTGGAATCCAGATCCTGCACGAAAACGCCCTTCTCAGACTGTTTGATGATGGCATGCCGCCCCGAGGACGAGGGGCAGGTGAGCATGACATTGCTCTCAGGGTGCCGCCCGATGGTGGTGACATCGTTTTCCAGCTTGTGAACGAGCGTGGTGCCGTCCTCCATGTAAAAGACTACCGAGGCCATGAAAATGCAGAGGGGTGAGAGGGTGAAAGTTCGTCCATTCCTGAGTCAGGCACGAACAGCGGAACAGAAACTTGGGATTTTCCTGATGCAACGGCTATGTTCGCATGTGACAGTGAAATTCCCATCCGATTGTGTCATGCGCACTCCAGCCGCCTTTTCATCCCTCGTTTCCACCGCCCTTTTCGTTTTAACGCTGCTCATGCCGCCAGTGTGGCTGCATGCCGGTGACAAAGAAGACGCCGAGGCCGCCGCCCACGCGCTGGCCTACGACCAGGAGAAGGAGGAGTTCAACATCCGTGCGGAAACCTGGCAGAAGGATCTCGGCCCAAAAACCGGCAAAGCCCTGCGCATGCAGCTCTACAAGGGCAACGAATACTGCTTCTGCGTCGCCGTGCCGAAAAAATCCGGCGTCCACATCACCGGCGCGGTGCTGGATCTCGAAGGCAAGCCCGCCGGCGAAATCCTTCCGGTGCTCGATGGCTGGGGCTTCGTGCTCTTCTACAAGCCGAAGAAAACCGGCATGTACATGATCGCCATTCATCAGACCGACCAAGGCAAGCGCAAGGACGTGCCCTGCGCCATGGTCACCGGATACAAGTGAGCCGGGACGGTCTGACTCCGCAACCTGCGGACTTAGGCTGGTGCCGAATCGACACCTAGCAGTTGAGCCATTGGCAGCCCGATGCCGTGCTCTTACGCTTCAACGCACCGCGAGACACCGGATATGCAGCCGATCTTCGAGTCCGGAAAATGACGGCTCACACAAAAACTACGTTGCTCTAGGCCCTCCGCTCTCTGCTATCCCGCCCCGCATGTTTTACGTCGCTGAAGATCACGAAGAAGGAGTCGCTGGCCGCATCTCCAGGCCGCCGCTGGCGCCACGCATGCGGCACGCCTTCTCCAATGACGGCAAGATGGCCGAGTCACCGCAGTTCGAGTATCGCCCGCAGCAGCAGCGCATGGCGGAACTCGTCGGGGCCGCGCTCGATGGCAATCACGCCTTCGTCTGCGAAGCCGCCACCGGTGTCGGCAAATCGCTCGCCTACCTCGTTCCGGCCGTCACGTTTGCCCTCGAACAGAAGCGCAAGGCCATCATCTGCACGCACACGATCAATCTGCAGGAGCAGCTCATCACGAAGGACATTCCCATCGTCAAACAGCTCGTCGGCGACTTCCATGCGGAGATTTTGAAGGGACGTGGCAACTACCTTTGCCCCACACGCCTCAAACGCGCCCTCAACGAATCCGGCGACCTCTTTTCCTCCTCCGAAGCCTCCGAACTAAGTCTCCTGCTCGACTGGGTCGCTGAAACCGAGGACGGCACGCTTAGCGATCTCAATTTTACACCCAGCGCCCGCGTGTGGTCGCTCGTGTGCAGTGAGCCGCATGCCTGCACGCCACGCCGTTGCCCGCCCGGCAGCCGCTGCTGGTATCAGGACGTGCGCCGCCGCATGGAGCAGGCGGATGTCATCGTGCTCAATCACACGCTGTTCTTCACGCTGCTCGCCTCCGCCGACGAAAACACCACGGAAGACTGCAATTTCCTCTTCCCACGCGACTTCGTCATTCTCGACGAGGCCCACACCATCGAGAACGTCGCCGCCAAGGCCTTCGGCCTGCACATCAGCGAATCGAGCATCAAATTCGAGCTTGGCCGCCTGCACAATCCGAAGACGCGCAAAGGCTTCTTCCAACTCGTCGGCGACAAAGACGGCGTGCGCGAGGTCATGATGACCTTGGACAGCGTGGACACCTTTTTCCGCGCCGCCGAGGCCAGTTGCAAATTCAACGCCATGGGCCGCGAGTTCCGTGTGCGTGAGCCCGGCCTCGTCGAAGACACGCTCAGTCTCCCGCTGCAACGTCTCGCCCAAAAAGCCATCAAAGCCGGCGACGCTGCCAACAAAGAAGGCACCAAGCTCGAACTCCTCGACCTCGCCAAGCGTCTCAGCGCCATCCGCGTTGGCTTGAAGACCTTCCTCGATCAGGAAAACGAAGATCACGTCCACTGGGTTGAGCGCGGGGGCCTGGACAACCGCATCGTCTCCTTCCACACCGCGCCGGTCGATGTCGCGCCACGACTGCGGCAGATCTTTTTCGCCAGCCACAAGGCCTGCATCTTCACCAGCGCCACGCTCAGCATCGGCGATGACCCCAAGCTCCGCTACTTTCGCAACCGCGTCGGCGCCGAGGACGCCCGCGCCGCCTTGATCGAGAGCCCCTTCGATTTCAAAAAGCAGATGAAGCTCTATCTGCTCAAAAAGATGCCGCAGCCCAGCGAGCCCGGCTATCTCGACCAGCTTGAGCACTGGATCACCCATTTCATCGATCTCAGCATCGGTCGCGCCTTCATCTTGTTCACCAGTTACAGCCAGATGACCTCCCTGGCCGACAAACTTGAAGCGCATTGCGAAAAACGAGGCTGGCGCTTGCTCGTGCAAGGCCGTGGCATGCCACGCCATCAAATGCTCGCCGAATTCAGAAACGATACCCACAGCGTCCTCTGCGGCACCGACAGCTTCTGGACCGGCGTCGATGTTCCGGGCGAATCGCTGAGCAATGTCATCATCACGCGCCTCCCCTTCGCCGTTCCAGACCACCCGCTCACCGCCTCGCGCATCGAGCATCTCACCGAGCAAGGCCTCAACGCCTTCACCGAATACAGCGTCCCCGAGGCCATCCTCAAACTCCGCCAGGGCGTCGGCCGCCTCATCCGCACCGCCACCGACAAAGGCATCTGCGCCATCCTCGACAACCGCATCCTCACCAAGCCGTACGGTCGCGCGTTCTTGTCATCGCTGCCGGAATGCCCGACGGAGATTTTGCAATGAGCGTGAGATAGGATGCCAGTCTGTTTCACATCACGGAAACAGCCCACGAATCTGCTTCGCCTCATGCACACGCTGGATGCCGAGGCTCAAAGCGGCGAAGCGCATGCTGACGTTGCGTTTGCGGCTCATGGTGAGCGTCTGCACGAAGGCCTGTTCGAGGATGCGGTAGAGCTTGCTCATCACCTCGCCTTCGTCCCAGAAGAAGCTTTGCAAATCCTGCACCCATTCGAAGTAGGAGACGATCACGCCGCCGGCGTTGCAGAGGATGTCGGGGATCACGAAGATTTCCGGGCGCTGCGAGATGATCACATCGGCCTCGGGCGTGGTTGGGCCGTTCGCGCCTTCGGCGAGAATGCGGCATTGGATTTTCGCGGCGTTTTCAGCGGTGATCTGGCGCTCCAAGGCTGCTGGAACAAGGATGTCGCAAGGCGTGATGAGCAATTGCTCGTTCGTGATCGGCTCCGCGCCGTCAAAGCCGACGATGCTGCGCGTTTTCGTGACATGCTCGTCGAGCTTCACCAGATCAATGCCGCCAGCGTTGAACAAACCACCAAAGGCATCGCTCACAGCGATGATTTTGAGACCCATGCGTGACAGCGATGCAGCGGCGACAGCACCGACATTGCCGTAACCTTGCACCACGGCGGTCGCACCACTGGCGACGATGCCGAGGGTGTCCATCGCGCGCGAAATGAGATACGCCACGCCACGCCCGGTCGATTCACGTCGACCGAGCGAGCCGCCGATGCTCACCGGCTTCCCAGTGACGACAGCGGGAACGCAATGGCCGGTTTGCAGCGAATACGTGTCCATCATCCACGCCATCGTCTGCTCATTCGTGCCCATGTCAGGCGCTGGGATGTCGATCTGCGGCCCGATGAACGGGATCAGCTCCTGCGTGTAGCGTCGTGTCACGCGTTCGAGTTCGCCGATGGAAAGCTCGCGCGGATTGCAGGTCACACCGCCTTTGGCACCGCCATACGGCAGACCGGTCAGCGCGCACTTCCAGCTCATCCACATCGCCAATGCGGCCACTTCACCGAGTGTCACGTCTGGATGAAAACGCACGCCGCCCTTGGTCGGTCCGAGCGTGAGATGATGCTGGACGCGGTAGCCCATGAATACCGTCGTGCTGCCATCATCACGCCGCACCGGCATCGCCACGCTCACGGAGCGTTTGGGCATCTTCAGGCGGTCGCGGGCGTTTTCGGGAATGTCCAAAAAATCGGCCACCAGATCAAACTGCTGGCAGGCCATGCGGAAAACGGGCGTGTCATAGACTTGCGGGATCATGTTGCTCATGGTGACCGAACTATGTCGCAGACTGGTTGTTTGCCACACGCAAATATTGGTGTCTTGACAGAACCACCGGGTCTTGAACAACTTCACCGCCATGCACCGCCGCAAGTTCCTCGTTTCCACCGCAGGCATGCTGACGCTGCGCCCCGCCTGCCTGTGCGCTCAAAACGCTCCGCCTTCGGCGCTGTCTTTCATCGTCGTCACCGACACGCATCTCGGCTACAAGGACAAGGACACCGCGCAGAAGCTGTGGCGGCAAACCGCCGCCGAAATCGCCGCCGCCGAGGGTGCGTTCGTGCTGCATCTCGGCGATGTCATCGACGGCGGTCGCATGGAGCAGTATCCCGTCTATCTCGAAGGCCGGAAGCTCATCTCGAAGCCGGTGTACGAAGTTCCCGGCAACCACGATCCGGTGGAAGGCTTCCAACAGCATCTCCGCCCGCAGGTGGACACGTTCTTCGATCATCAATGGCTGCGCATCGTGCTCATGAACAACGCGCACCGCGATTCACACGACGGCTTTTTCACCAGCGAGCAGATCGCGTGGCTCAGCATGACGTGCGACGAAGCTGCCGCCAAGAATCTGAACCTGCTGCTCTGCTGCCATGTGCCCGTGCATGACAACAAGCACCCGGACCGCGGCTGGCATGTGAAACCCGGCGGCGGGCAGGCGGAATTCTATGAGATCGCGAACAAGCACGCGCCGCGCATCCTCGCCGCCTTTCACGGCCATTTTCACAACGGTCTGCGCGGCTGGAACGATCATGCGCCCATGCACGAGGTCTGCTTCCCTTCGGCGCTCTACAACCAAGACCGCAAACTCGAATCCCAGCAGGCCCCCGGTTACAACCCGCTCGAATTTCGGCCCGGCTTCACGCTCGTCAGCATCATGAACGGTGCCCTGCACCTGTGCTTCAAAGCCGTGGGCGAAGAGCCTAAACCTCTGCGCGAACTGAAGCTCGGTGCGGCTTGATGAATTGGTTGTCTTTCCCTCCTGCCCGTGACTGAATAACACCATGCCCGCCGTCAAAGCGCCCACCAGCCTCCGCCGCCTGTTCGATGAAATCGGCACCGTCGATTATGTCGGCATTGAGGAACGCGTCGCCAAATACACCACCCGCAGCATCAAAAAGAAGTCGAAGGTCTTCGGCTTGCGTCTCGCCGTGACGATGGTCGATTTGACCACTCTCGAAGGCAAAGACACTCCCGGCAAAGTCGCCTCGCTCTGCCAAAAAGCCCTCACGCCGCACGATGTGGGCGACATTCCCTCCACCGCCGCTGTCTGCGTCTATCTGGCGATGGTGAAGCACGCGAAGAAGCACGTCGGCGGCACGAAAGTGAAGATCGCCTCTGTCGCCACGGCCTTCCCATCTGGCCAGGCCCCGCTCAAAACACGCCTCGCCGAAGTTCATGCCGCCGTGAGTGATGGAGCCGATGAAATCGACATGGTCATCAATCGCGGTGCTTTTCTCAGCGGAGAATTTGGCCGCATGCAGGATGAAATCGCCGCTGTGGTCGAAGCCTGCGGCAAAGCGACGCTCAAGGTCATTCTCGAAGTCAGTGAACTCGAAACCTACGACAACATCCGCGCCGCCAGCTTTCTGGCGATGCGCGTGATCCGCCCGAATGACTTCATCAAAACCAGCACCGGCAAGACCTCGTCGAACGCAACGCTCGGCAACAATCAGGTCATGCTGGAGGCCATCCGCGATCACTTCCTTGCCACCGGCGTCCCCATCGCCATGAAACCCGCTGGCGGCATCCGTACCGCGAAGCAGGCACTGCAGTTCCTCATCGCCGTCAAAGAGACCCTCGGCGACGACTGGCTCAACAACCGCCGCTACCGCTTCGGGGCCTCCGCATTGCTCAACGACCTCGTCCGTCAGCTCGAAAAAGAACGCACCGGCGCCTACCAAGCCCCGTGGAACTTCAGCGATGCAACGGAGGGTTATTAACTCAATCATTGTATGGCCAAAAAAATCACCAAGCCCACCCGCGAACTCGTTTTTGGCGATCTGTGGGAGTTTGATCCGGCACCGGAGACGGCGGATCCGAAGCTGAAGAAGCGCTACGATCTGTTCATTAACGGTTCCTTCGTTGCGCCGCACAGCGGTAAGTACTTTGCCACGATCAATCCGGCGAATGAAGCAAAGATCGCCGACATCGCGCTGGCAGATGCGACGGATGTGGATGCGGCCTGCAAGGCGGCGCAGAAGGCGTTTGTGAGCGTGTGGGGACGCATGCCGGGCAAGGAGCGCGGGAAGTATCTCTATCGAATCGCGCGGCTGCTGCAGGATCACGCGCGGGAGTTTGCCATCGCGGAGACGATGGATGGCGGCAAGCCGATCAAGGAATCTCGCGACTTCGACATCCCGATGGCTGCGGCGCATTTCTTTTATCATGCCGGTTGGGCGGACAAACTGGAGTTCCTCGCGCCCGGCCGACAACTCGCGCCACATGGCGTCGTGGGGCAGGTCATCCCGTGGAATTTCCCGCTGCTCATGCTCGCATGGAAAATCGCGCCAGCGCTCGCGGCGGGGAATTGTGTCGTCTTGAAGCCGGCGGAGACCACTAGCATCACCGCGCTAAAGTTTGGCGAGATCTGCCAGGAGGCCGGGCTGCCGAACGGCGTCGTGAACATCGTCAGCGGCGCGGGTGAGACCGGCGCGGCGGTGATCAATCATCCGCTGACAACGAAGGTGGCCTTCACTGGCAGCACGGAGGTCGGGAAGATCATCATGCGCTCAGTGGCGGGCACGGAGAAGAAGATGACCATGGAACTCGGTGGCAAGGCCGCGAACATCGTCTTTGATGATGCGCCACTGGATCAGGCCGTGGAGGGCATCGTGAACGGCATCTTTTTCAATCAAGGCCATGTGTGCTGCGCAGGCTCGCGCTTGCTCGTGCAGGAAAGCGTGGCGGATGAAGTGCTCGCCAAGCTCAAGCGCCGCATCGCCGTGCTGCGTGTCGGCGATCCGATGGACAAGAACACCGATCTCGGTGCGATCAACAGCCGCGAGCAGCTCACGAAGATCACGGAGCTGGTGCAAAGCGGCGTCAAGGAAGGCGCGGAGATGCATCAGAGCACGTGCCGGCTGCCGACGAAGGGCTTCTTCTTCAAGCCAACGCTGTTCTCTGGAGTCAGCATGAGTCATCGCATCGCGCGGGAGGAAATCTTTGGTCCTGTGCTGAGCATCCTGACCTTCCGCACGCTTGAAGAAGCCGTCGAAAAAGCCAACAACACCGCCTTTGGCCTCAGCGCCGGTGTTTGGACGGACAAAGGCAGCCGCATCCTCAAAATGAGCACGCTGCTCAAAGCGGGCGTCGTCTGGGCCAACACCTACAACAAGTTTGATCCCACCAGCCCCTTCGGCGGCTACAAAGAGTCCGGCTTCGGTCGCGAAGGCGGCAAGCAGGGGCTGCTGGATTATCTCAAGACGGCGTGATCGCTGCGCGAAGAATGAAGAAAGAAACCCGAATGTCGAAACATGAGCAGCCGCGATAAGCGGCATCTGTGAATCCATGCTATGTCAAACCGCACTTACATTTGTATCGAATGTCGAACATCGAAGCGCGCAGAAGCGGCCGGGGGCCTCGATACAGCTCTTCGTTGTTCGAAGTGCGGAGGGAATCTTTGGGAGTTAAGCCACAAGTGGAGAATTCCGAAGCAGTCGGACGACAAGGCTTGGCGTGAGCTGATTGCGCTCGTGCAAGTGACCCAACCACTAAGGCGGGCGCGCACACAAAAGCGGGGTAAGGAGCTGCTTGGCCAGATAGACTGGCAAATCGAAGTCATATCAAACCGCAAACCATCTCAAGCGAAGGAGGCTGGATTGAAAAAACTCCGGCGCGAGCGCGCGGATGTAGTTGCAAAGTATTTCTCAAGTAGCCTCTCGAAAGTCGAGTGACTGCTTTCCATACTCATCATCTCTGCTTTCACACACCTCCTCATGTCACGTCTCCACATCACCAAAACTCCGAAGTGCTACGTCGGCGGTGCTTTCATCCGCAGCGAGAGCGGACGCGTGGCCGAGTTGCATGATGCCTCCGGCGCGTTCTTCGCCAACATCCCGCAATGCACGCGCAAAGACCTGCGCAATGCCGTGGAGGCTGCGGCAAAGGCCGGGCCGGGCTGGGCGAAGCGCACGGCCTTCAATCGCGGACAGATTCTGTATCGCATGGCGGAGATGATCGAGGCACGCGGCGTCGAACTGGCCGAGGCGATTGCTCTTGGCGGCAGCTCGAAGGCGGATGCGTCACGCGAAGTCACAGCGACGATTGATCGCATCGTGCATTACGCGGGCTGGACGGACAAATACGAGCAGATCCTCGGCAGCGTGAACCCGGTGGCCTCATCGCACTTCAATTTCACGGTGACGGAGCCGATGGGCATCATCGGCATCATCGCGCCAGATGATTCGCCTTTGCTGGCGCTGATCTCACTGATCCTGCCCGCGATCACGAGTGGGAACAGTGTGGTGGCGCTCGCCAGCACGACGCAGCCGTATCCGAGCATTCTGCTGGGTGAAATGCTGGCCACCAGCGACCTGCCCGGCGGCGTGGTGAATCTCCTCACCGGCCTGCGCAGCGAACTGCTGCCCACCTTTGCCACGCATGAGCATCTTCGTGCCTTGAGCGGTGTGGCGAATGCCGAAGAACGCAAGGCCTTGCGACTCGGTGCCGCTGAAAGCGTGAAACGCGTACGTTTGCTGAAGGCCGAAGAACCCATCGACTGGTTCGCGGACAAGATGCAGGGCGCGGAGGAAATCCGGGCGCTGATCGAGTTCAAGACGACGTGGCATCCGGTGGGTGCTTGAGGTTGCTCTTGGGCGATGGCGACTCACTATGGCGGCCTCCATGACCGCCTACCAATCTCTCTGCGAAGTTGTTTCTGAAATCGCCCTCATTACCTCGACCGAAGCGGTGCTGGGGTGGGATCAGGAGACTTACATGCCGGAGAAGGCGCTGGATCATCGGGCACGGCAGTTGTCGTATCTGACAGGGAAGGCGCATGCGTTGCTGACCTCGAAGCATACGCTGAAGCTGCTGGAACGGGCGGAGACGGAGATGCCGGAAGATGCGACGCAGGCGGCGAATGTGCGCGGGTTGCGGCGTGACATCGACCAGGCGACGAAACTGCCGCAAAAGCTGGTGAAGGAGGAGAGCGAGGTGTGCGCGCATGCGAAGGCGGCGTGGGCTGAGGCGCGCGGGAAGTCGAACTTTGCGATGTTTGCACCGCATCTGGAAAAGGTGCTCACCATTGCGCAAAAGAAGGCGGATCTGTTTGGCTACGAGGACGAACCGTATGATGCGCTGCTGGACCTGTATGAACGCGGGGCGAAGACGCGGGAGGTGGCGGTGCTGTTTGAAAAGCTGAAGCCGCAACTAGCGGAGATCGCCCGCGAGGCGGTGGCGAAGTCGAAGAAGGTGAAGCCGGGCGCACTGCGTGGGAAGTATCCCATCGAGAAGCAGCAGGTTTTGAACCGTGAAATCGCGGAGAGCATTGGTTTTGATTTCGACGCGGGCCGCATCGACACGACGGCGCATCCGTTCTGCACCACGCTGGGGCCGGGCGACGTGCGGCTGACGACGCGGTATGACGAGAAGGATTTTCTGTCGTCGCTCTTCGGCGTGCTGCATGAGGCGGGGCACGGATTGTATGAGCAGGGGCTGCCGGGGCTGGATTACGGCCTGTACTCGGGCAGTGCGGCGTCACTGGGCATTCACGAGTCGCAGAGCCGCTTGTGGGAGAATCACGTGGGCCGCAGCCGCACGTTCTGGGCGAAGTGGCTGCCGCGGGCGCAGGAGCTGTTCCCGCATCTGCGGAAGGTGAAGATCGACGCCTTCATGAAGGAAATGCTGCGCAGCGAATTCAGCTTCATCCGCGTGGAGGCGGACGAGGCGACGTATGATCTGCACATCCTGCTGCGGTTTGGCATCGAGCGTCGCCTGGTGAAGGGCGAACTGGCGGTGAAGGACGTGCCAAAGGTGTGGAATGAGGAATACCGTGAGCTGTTCGGCATGACGCCGCCGGATGACCGGCACGGCTGTCTCCAGGACATTCACTGGAGCATGGGCGGGCTCGGTTACTTCGCGACCTACACGCTGGGAAATCTCAATGCGGCGCAGTTGTTCGCCACGGCGAAGAAGCAGCGGAAGATCACAACGGCGCTGGAGAAATGCGATTATGCGCCGCTGCTGAAGTGGCTGCGCGACAATGTGCATGCACATGGAGGCGCGCTGCTGCCGCAGGAAATTATCACGCAGGCGACGGGCAAGCCGACGGATGCCAAATGGCACATCGCGCACCTGCGGGAGCGGTATGTCGGATAAGATGAGTCAAGACGGGTCAATAGGTCAAGGAGTGGTCAAGCGTCGTGGCTTTCGCCTCTTGACCATGCTTGACCCTTTGACAGCGCAGCCTTGACCTGCACAGCAGCCATTACTCCCTCCGCACATGGCGGATCAGTCCGATCATGACGCCTTGAATCGTCAGCTCACGTGCCGGAATGAGGTCAGGGAACTCAGGGTTCTCGGCCTTGAGGAAGGGCTGTGAGTCCTGGAGGAGGTAGCGCTTGAGGGTCGTTTCGCCGTCGATGAGGGCCGCGACGATGTCGCGGGGGCGTGGCTCACGGATTTCGAGGATGACGAGGTCGCCATCGCCGATGAGGGCGCCGATCATGGATTCGCCGCGCACCTTGAGCGCAAAGCTTTTCGCAGTGCGCGGGATGCCGAGGGTGTTCACATCGACGGAGATGCATTTCTCCGCGTGCTGCACCATGTCTGCCGCAGACATGCCAGCAGGGATTTGGCCAAAGACGGGGATGTCGATGATTTCGGCGCGATCGAGGTCCTCTGGGAAGACGACGGCACGCGCCTTGTGGGCGTGGCGCTGAATGACGCCTTTCTTTTCCAGCGCACGCAGGTGGCTCATGGCGGCGGTCTGACTGGAGAAACCGAAGTGGCGCTGGATGTCACGCGTGGAGGGCATGACGCCTTCGGTGCGCTGGTAGCTGCGCAGGTAGTCGAGCAGCTCTTGCTGACGGGCGGTGAGGCGGGTGTCGGTGTCGAGGAACATGGTGGTGTTTTGGCTGTTCGACCGAACATCCCTGTTCACAAGGCATGCGCAAGAAGTTTTCCTGTGGCGCTTTTGGCGCATAGTCGGGCCATGAGGCTCCCCAATTTGCTGAAAATCTCCGTGCTGCCAGTGATGAGCGCGCTTTGCCATGCCCAGGACGGCGCGGCGCAGTTCAACCCGGCGAAGATGGAAAAAACCGGCATGCTGCCGCCACATACGAAGGTGCTGGGAGAACGTGCAGTGGCGGCGTTTGGCAAAAAAGACTGGCCCGCCGCACGCAAGGCCTACCAAGAAATGCTGGAATTGGATGATGGAAATGCACTGGTTTGGGCAAACTTGGGCGCGGTTGAGCAGCAGGCGGGCGATTTGAAACGGGCCATCGAGTGCTTTGAAAAGTCAGTGCAGTTTAATCCGCAACTCGCGCCATCGTGGACGGCGCTGGGTTTGCTCGTGCAACAGCAGGGAGACACCTACCGGGCGATCTCTTGCTTCACGCGGGCGATCCATGAGGATCCCGAAGATGCACGAGCACACAATTTCCTGGCCATCGCCGTGAAGGGCCTCGCCTGGGCCGATGCGGCGGAGGTGGAATTGCAGAAGGCGATCGAAATGAAGCCGGACTATGGCATCGCGCACTTCAACATGGCGCTGATGCTGCTGGAGCGGCGCCCGCCCGCGATTGAGCTGGCGAGAAGGCATTACGAGAAGGCCCTGACGCTCGGCGTGGCGAAGGACGATGTGGTGGAACGCCGTCTGAAGGAGTGACGTATGGAAGAGCGCACGGAACCATGGAACATCACCACGCAGCTCGACGAATTGCGCGCCCAGAGGCTTTGGCGTGAACTCACACCGCTGGACGAGGTGGCCGGGGTCGTCGTGCGGGCCGGAGGCCGGGAGTGGGTCAATTTTTCCTCGAACGACTACCTGGGTTTGGCGGGATCACCGGAAATGCGGACAGCTCTCGCAGAGGGAGTGGCAAAATATGGTGGTGGAGCAGGCGCTTCGAGACTTGTGTGCGGCACGCATCGTGTGCATCGCGATCTGGAAGAAGCTTTGGCCGATTTCAAGGGGACAGAGGCAGCACTGACCTTCAGCAGCGGATTTGCCGTGGCACTGGGCACGATCCCGGCGCTCGTGGGGCCGGGGGACACGATCATCCTCGACAAACTCTGCCATGCCAGTCTGGTCGATGCAGCGAGATTGAGCGGGGCGGCGATCCGTGTGTTCCCGCACAATCACCTCGAAAAGCTCGAACGCCTGCTGAAAACCGCGAAGGGACGTGTCCTCGTACTCACCGAATCGATCTTCAGCATGGACGGTGATGCCGCCCCGCTACGGGAGATCGTCGAACTCAAAGAAAAGTACGGAGCCTGGCTGCTCGTGGACGAAGCACACGCCGTGGGCGTCCTGGGCCCGCAAGGGCGAGGTCTTGCCGCCGAACTTGGTGTGGATCAACGCGTGGATCTGCATCTGGGGACCCTAAGCAAGGCATTTGGCCTTAGCGGAGGCTATCTGGCAGCGTCACGACAAGTCATCGACCTGCTGGTCAACCGAGCGCGTAGTTTCATCTACTCGACGGCCCCGCCGTTTCATCTGGCTCATGCTCTTTGCGCCATCTTGAACTTCATCCGCAGCGAACAAGGTGATGCCTTGAGGAAAACGGTGCGGGGCAATGCCCAAAGCACGAAAAATCTACTGTCCACAATCGGACTCGGGCCTCCAACCGCTCCGAGTACCATTTTACCGGTGATTTTGGGTGATGAAGGGCTGGCCATGAGGGCGAGTCAGCAATTGCGAGAAGCCGGATTCCTGATCCCTTGCATCCGCTATCCCACAGTCGCCCGAGGCAGCGCCAGGCTGCGTATCACCGTCAATGCCCCTCACTCGGCCGCCCAAATCGATGCTCTGGGGACCGCCTTGCGAGCGAACGTTTAAATTCTAAGGCAAGGGCATTTGCCCCAAGATCTGCAGGGCTCGCTCTCGTGCATCCTTGATCTCCTGCTTGTTCAACGAGATTCCGTTCCTGCCTGACGCCATCAGGTTCGTATGATCCTGTCTGTGTTTCAGGAACAGCACATGGCCCAGCTCGTGTGCGGCAACACGAGCGACAGGGTTGTCCGCCCCCCCTTTGACCATGGTAAATTCTGGCTTTTCGCACACCACGACAGGCTCACCGTAAAAAAAGCCATTGGGGCCCATTTCCCGGACGAAACACACATCGATGGCGGTGAGGCTGAAATCGTTTGTTGGGATTGCGGATTTCACCCAGTTACGATCCCGTTCGAACCATTTCTTGGGTCCTATATCGAAAGCCTGGAGAACACCAACGGCCTCCAGTTCAAAACGAATGCCCGCCTGCGCCCATATGGCGTTCACTTCTTCAAAGATGGTGCGTACCTCCGCCTCGCCAAGCGTCGCCTGGAGCCTGGGATGAGCAGATGACTGCACCAGATGCACCCGGACTCTCAAGCTGATGGAAGGCAGCGCTTCCTCAGATCGTAGCGGCAACAGCCAGATCAAGAAAAAAACGGAGATCAAAAGGCGCGTCATGCGCATGACTAACCACCAATCCGCATGCCATTCAATCATGAAGATGCGCGCGGCCGGGGGGCACCTTTGAGCACAAAGGCGATGCAAGAGCTGCAGACGCTGTACAACACTGAAAAAAATGCCCAAAAAAGGAAAAAAGTTCTTTCCAGCGGTTACAGCACCTGCTATTTTCCAAATCTGAACGGCTCACGTACTTTGATTTGGGACTTAATTCCAGGTCATATCATGCGAGTGTCCGACCTCAAACCAACCAACCTAATACCAACATAATCAGACTATGAAATTGAATGCATTGCTGAAAACGCTGGGGTTCTTGGCACTGGCCGCCACTCCCGTTGTGGCCGGAACCGCTCCCGCTCCTAAAAATCCGATCGCCCCCGCTCCCGCGAATGACGATCTTGGCATCAACGCCACACTCGGCTACGACTCCAGCTATGTCTGGCGTGGCGTCACCTACGGATCCAACTGGGTCAGCGCTGGCCTTAACGGCGATCTCCTCCTCGTCGGCGGTGCCGGTGAAGATGGTGCCGGCAGCACCTCCCTCCTCTGGGACGTGAGCTGGGGTTTCCTCGCTGGTGACAATGACAGCTTTACTCCTGCTTTCAGCGGAGCTCCCTTCCCATTCAGCACCCTTGGCAATGACAGCAACTCTTTCCAGCGCCTCCAACTGGGCGCGGCTTTCGCGCATGACTTTGGTCCTGCCGTCGTGAGCCTCGGCTATCGTTACTTCTATAACATGGGTGACTTGGCAGACCAGAAGGGTTACAACACCTCGAGCATCTTTACTCCTTTTGGCACCGGAAACGGCTACCATGGCATGAAAGACACTCAGGAAGTTTACCTCGGCATCAGCACCGCCGTTGGTCCGATCGACCTCGCTGCCAGCGCCAACTATGACCTGAGCAACGACGGCTGGTACTTCGACCTGACCGCCAGCACCACTGTTGCAATCACGGACGCCATCAGCTTCGTGCCCAGCTTCAACGTTGGTTACGCGAACAATTACACCTGGCAGTTCACTCCAGATTCCGTCAACACCTTCTCGGGTGGTGCCGGTGGCCTCTTCGGTTCGGGTGTCGGTGAAAGCGGTGGCGACGACGTCTCCGGCTGGGCCGCTGCAAACGTCAGGCTTGCCTTCCCAATCAAGCTTAACAGCCGTGCCACTCTCACTCCCTATGTGGCTGTCAACATGCCCTTGGGAGCTTTGAGCAATGTTGCTCAGTCCTCCCAATCCAACCCGTTTCTTGGAGCTGGCGGCGTCAATCCTCCCAGCACAGGCTTCGAAACCACTTGGTACGCAGGTGCCGCTCTGAGCATCCGCTTCTAATCAAGCTCCTGACTTAACCAAGTCTTAATTGACCTCCCGGCTGCAAAGCCGGGAGGTTTTTTTGTGTTTGAAAGCAAGAGTCGTTTGAACTGGCGAGGAGTGGCTGGCCCTGTAGAGGCGCGAATCGACGACGCATCACGCAGAGGGTGAAGAATATATTTTAACGCCAATTTAACTGGCTGCACAACATGGCATGCCTCATGCTTAAACCTTCGTGAACTGCTGAATTGCCCTCCCGGCCAGGTCAGCGCCTCAACACCAACAAAACGAAACTCGACCAAACACATGAAGCCCAATAGCATGACATCCCTCATTGCCAAGTCGGTGGCCGTTCTTGCTGCCTGTGCAGCGCTGAACGCCTCCGCTGGCACCGTTCCCGCCAAGGCACCTCTCCCTCCGGTGACTGAGCCAAGCACCCTGTTCGACTCCATCGGAGCCACCCTCGATGTCGGTTACGACAGCCGCTACTACTACCGCGGTCTGTGGTTCGCTGACAACATCGTCTGGGGTGCCCTCAACATCGCCGTGCCGATCATCGGTGGTTCCAGTGAAGATGGTTCTGGCAGCCTGACTTGGGGTCTGGGCGCCACCTACATTTCCACGGTGGACACGCCGTTCGGCAATCCCCCCAACAACAGCTTCGACTACTCTGAAATCGATCTGATCACCTCGCTCACCTATGACGCTGGCTTCGCCAAATTCGGCATCCAGTATCTGCACTACTTCTATCCGGACAGCTACGCTGGAAGTTTTGCTCCGACTGGCCTGCCATACGCTCAAAATGGCGGCGCTGATTCAGAATTCGGCATCAAGGGAGCAGGAGAAATCGGTTTCACCGTGGCAATTCCGATTCAAGCGTTGAACCTCTACTTCGGCTACTACTATGACTTCCGTATCGGCGGCTCCTATTTCCAGGCTGCGGCTGATTACACCATTCCAGTCACTGATTGGCTGAGCATCGTTCCTGCCATCCAGACCGGTTATGGCATCGACTACTACACGGGCAACGGTTCTGCCTTGTTCACCAATGTGGGCGTTCCTCTTGCTGGAGCGCAAACGTCTGGTTTCACTCATCTCCTCGTCAGCGTGGGCACTCCGATCAAACTCACCAAGATCGCGACCCTCACCCCCTATGTCGCTTGGAACCACTCCTTCCAAACGCGCTCCGGGCTGAATCTGACCGAACACAACGAAGTTTTCGGTGGTGTGAAGCTGAGCCTCGCCTTCTAATCCACGCGGGTTTCATCACCCGTTTCCAAATCTGATTAATGGTTGGAAGCTCCCGGTCAGTTCGCTGGCCGGGAGCTTTTGTTTTGCCGTCAGGCGGCCCGCTCGCTAATTTCCCCGCCGCATGACAGAAAATCACCCGCTCAACTGGAACTCCCGCAACCTCACCCACGGCTGGCAGCGTGGAGTCAATGCCTTCTTCTGGGGTCTCGGCTTCAAGCCGGAGGATTTCGACAAAGCGCAGATTGGCATCGGTACCCCGTTGCTCGATGGCAACATCTGCAACATCCACGCCCACGAGCTGGCCCAGCTCATCAAACAGGGTTGTGCCGACGCCGGCCTAATCGGCTTCCCCTTCGGCGTCTCGCCGGTGAGTGATAACATCACGCAAGGCAACATCGGCGGCGCGGCCTCTCTATGCTCCCGCAATCTCATGGCCAACGGCGCGGAAATGGTCTGCACCTCGCACTGCTACGACGCCATCATCGGCCTGCACCACTGCGACAAAAACGGCCCTGCCTTCGCGATGGCGCTTGCACGCACGAACTACCCCGGTCTCATCGTCAACGGCGGCAGCATCATGCCCGGCTGCCACAAAGGTCACTCCACCAGCATTCTCGATGTGTACGACGCTGCCGCGAAGGAAAAGCAGGGCACGATGAGCTACGAGGAGTCCGAGCAAATCATCCGCACGGCATGCCCAGGCGCGGGAGGCTGCGGTATCGCTGCCTCCTTCAACACTTGGGGCATCGCCCTCGAAGCGATGGGCCTCAGCCTCCCCGACACCTCCTCCATGCCCGCCATTGAGGCCGGAAAACGCAGCGAATGCCTCCGCGTCGGCCAGGCCGTGCGCAACCTGCTCGAAAAAAACATCCGCCCGCGCGACATCATCACCAAAGCATCCATTTCTAACGCCATGACCGCGATCGCAGCCATTGGCGGCTCCACCAACGGCGTTCTGCACATCCTTGCCGTGGCGCGCGAGGCTGGCGTGGACTTCACGCTGCGTGATGTGCAGGCCATCTGCCGCAAAACACCTGTGTTGTGCAATTTCGCGCCGCGTGGACGCGGCACCATGAACGACCTGCACCGCCTCGGCGGCACCACGATGCTCTTGAAGCACATTTTCGACACCGGTCTGCTCGACGGCTCGTGCATCACGGTCACAGGGCAAACCTTGGCCGAAAATCTCGCCGACGCGGCACCCGTCCCCTTCCCGAACGATCTCATCTCCCCGCTCGACGCTCCGTTCAAAGAATACGCCGACATCCAAATCTGCTTCGGCAACATCGCCCCTCACGGCATGGTCTTCAAAGTCTCTTCCCTAGATGAACCGCGCTTTGAAGGCGCCGCCATCTGTTTCACCGACAGTAAAGGCGTCTCCGATGCCGCTGCTGCTGGCAGGATCAAACCCGGCCACATCGTTGTCATCCGTGGCTGCGGCCCCGTGGGCCTCGGTATGCCAGAAATGCACGTCGCCAGCGCCGCGCTCGCTGTGCCAGAGCTCTACGGCAAAGTCGCTCTGCTCTCCGACACACGCGTCTCCGGCGTCTCCGGCGGCGCGGTGGGCGTGCATTGCAGCCCGGAGGCAGCCGTCGGCGGACCCATTGCCCGCGTGCAGGATGGCGATAAGATTGCATTCGACCTCCTCGCTGGCACCATTGAGGTCAAAGCGGATCTGGATGCCCGGTCGCAGACCATTCATCCCATCTCTCATCCTTTTGGCTATCTGGCCGACTTTGCCGCCACTGTGACTCAGGCGCACGAGGGCTGTGTGCCGCGCTGGGTCACACAACGAACTTGACCCCTAGCGCAGATGCTCGCCGAGGAACTTGGCGACGAGAGACATCATTTCAGGTGCATAAAACTCGACACCACCGTGCTTGCTGCCCGGCATCGTGATGAATGTCACCGGCAGCTTTTTGGCCTCGCACGCCTTCGCAAACTCACGTGACTGCTCCACCGGCATCTGCGGATCTGCATCACCGTGAATCAGCAGCAGCGGTGGATCTCCCTTGTCGAGATGTGCCACCGGGCTGGCGAGCTTTGCCAATTCAGGTTTCTGCTCCGGCACCTCACCCAAAAGAAGTTTCAGCGCAGGAATCCTTACCGTGAGGCCAAACTCTGTGCTCTGGCCGAGGATCGATTGAAGATTCGATGCGCCGTAAAAACTGACAATGCAGCTCACATCACTGCTTTGATCGAGATTCTCGCCGATGGTTCCCTCAAGCTCCTTATGGCCGTTCGTCACACCAACCAACGCGGCAAGATGCCCACCGGCTGAGGAGCCGATGATCGCGATCTTCTCAGAGTTCACCTGAAACCGGGCGGCATTTGCCCGCAGAAATCGAATAGCCGCCTTGATGTCATGAATCTGCGCCGGAAACCGGGATTGCGTCGAAAGCCGGTAATCCACACTCGCAATGGCAAAGCCGTGATCGAGCAACTCCGCGACCGGCACATCCGACTTTGAGCCCGCACGCCATGCACCGCCATGCACATAGATGATGAGAGGCGGATTCACCGCCTGCGGGCGGTGCAAATCGAGCTTTAAAGACCAGTCACCCGCTTTCGCATACTCAAGATCCGTCTGCGTGTCACACCATCCGCTGGTGCAAGCGAGCAGGAGCAGAAAAAACGCGCTTCTCATACTTCACGCCACCTCCAGCCCGCGCATGGTCGTTTCGCTCGTTGCGAAGCGCTCCTCTTCGAGGCCGAGGCGTTGCAGGGAGCTGAGGTAGAGATTGGGCAGCGGGTAGTTGTCCTTCTGGTCAAAAGCGAGGTGCTGGCCGTGCTTGAAGCCACCTCCGGCAAAGAGGACTGGCATGTTCTTGTTGTCGTGGGCGGAGGCGTTGCCGAGGTTCGAGGTGAGCAGCACCATCGTGTCGTCGAGGAGCTTGTCGGTCTTCAGTTTGCGCAAGAAGGCGGCCCACTCGTTGATCGCCGCCTGCTCCACCAGCGCGAGCTGAGCCAGCTTTTCCTCATCCATGCCGTGGTGGCTGAGCGTGTGGTAGCTCTCGTCCACACCCTCGATGCCCTGCACGTTGTTGCCCGTGACGTGCAGTGTGATGAAGCGCGTGCTGTCCGTGACGAGCGCCATGTGGACGATGTCGAGAAAGATGCGCTCCACGGCCACTTCGTTGTCGCGTGGGATCTGCGTCGGCGGTTTGAGCGTCACTTTCGGCTTAGGTTTGTGTGTCCAGGCCTCGTTCGCGGCCAGACGCTGCTCCAGCTCGCGCACGCTGGTGAACCATGCGTCGAGTTTATCGCGATCCCCTGCCCCGAGTTCACGCTGGAGTGATTTGGCCTCCGCGCCGACAACATCCATCACACTGCGCCCCTGGCGGATCAGCTCCGCCTGCCGTTCCTGCTCCACGGGCGTGTCATTCACGAACAGCCGCGTGAACAGCCGCATCGCACTGTTTTCTGCGGGAATCATCGAGCCGTTCTCCGTGTAACTCGGGCTCGTTTGCGAGTTCGTGTTCAATACGAGCGATGGGAACCGCGTTTCATGCCCCAGATGCTTCGCCATGAGCTGGTCGAGCGAAATCGTGTTCCGCGACGTGGCCCCGCGAGCATTTGGGCAGGCCGAAAAGATGCTTCCTTCCGCCGTGTGACCGCCCGTGACGCCCGGATGCGACGAACCCGACACCACCGTGAAATCCTCCCGCAAATCCTGGATGCTCGCGAGATAGCGCGAAGGCTTGTAATCCCGCCCGCTGCCCTCCGGCACCAAGTTTGGATTGTGCAGCCCCAGCGCGAGGCTCATGCCGACGAATCGCTTCGCCTGTTTTGTCTCTTTGACCGCTGCAATCGCTGGCGTCATCGCCTCCAGCAGAGGCAAACCGAGCGTGATGCCCGCGCCGCGCAGCATGGCGCGGCGGGAAAGATGTTTCTGAAAGGTGACAGTGCTCATTGGGAATGGAAACATTACTTGGTTCGGAAAATGTCGCTCAAAACGGCCTCACGGAGGAGTGAACGCATGCCCGTAGCTTTGGAGGTGATCTCATTCAGCGTGGTTACGTTGCTGAAGCGCAAGGGAGCGCCGGTGGAGTAGGTCAGGAATTGCTGAGCAAAGCCACGGGCGAGTTGATCGGCTCTCTTCGTGTAGATTTGCTTCCAAGAACTAAGGTCAGTGAAGGCGTCGCCTTCGGGCGTGGTGCCCGTGGGATTGACCTTCGCACCTTTGTTGCCCTGACCGTAGCTCGTGCGCCAGACACCGACAGGATCATAATTCTCATGCGCGAACCCAGGCGGGTCGATAGTTTGATGACAACTGGCGCAGCTCTCGTTGTTGCGGTGCTTGTCGAGCTGGTCGCGGATGCTGGTGGCACCACGGATGTCCGGCTCGATGGCGGGAACACCGGGCGGTGGCGGCGGGATGTGATTGCCGAGGATGCGCTCGTTGATGAAGACACCGCGCACTACGGGCGAGGTGCTGGTGCCGTCGGCGGTGACTTTGAGGATCGCACCCTGCGTCACGAGACCACCGCGAATATCCTGCGGCTTCAAGGCCACCTTTTGCAGGCCTTCACCAGGCTTGAGTTCCAAATCGGCGCGGTAATGACGGGCGAGCCGGCCATTGAGAAAGACGAAGTCGGAATCAACGAGGTGCGTGATGTTCAAATCACTGCGCAGCATCTCGGTGACGTAGGCGCGAGTTTCCTGAAGCATGGACTCCTGCACGGCGGGATCAAAGTCGCGGAACTGGCGCGTGTCGGGCGTGGTAAAGTCGATCTGGTTCAGCTTGAGCCATTGGTCGGTGAAGCTGTGGATGAAGCGCTTTGATTTGGAATCAGTAAGCAGTCGCTCAACTTGCTGGGCCAGCACTTCGGGTTCGTGGAGCTTGTTTTCATTCGCCAACTTTGTGAGCGTGAAATCGGGCATGGAGCACCACAGCGCGTAGCTGAGCCGCGAGGCTATGGCGTGATCATCCAGCAGCCCCGGAGCCTCGATGAAGGTCAGGAAGCGTGGCGAGCACAAGATGGCACGATAGGCGGCGCGGAGCGCTTCGGTGGGCGAATCGCCGCCAGTGAGCGATTTGCGGGCGATCTCGCGATACGGAGCCGCTTGCTCATCTGTGACCGGACGACGAAACGCACGCGTGGCGAAGCGGGTGACGAGTTTTTCGACGTTCTCCGTCTTCACCGCCTCCAGACCAGTCTCGCCGAAGAGTTTTTTCTTCACGGTGAATCGATCTGCATTCGGGTGGATGCGTTCCATGTCGATGCCGCGATGCGCGATGCCGGAGAAGCCCTGTTTGGCAAGATCACGGCCTGCGAAGGACACATTACCGCCTTTGGCACCGGTTGGGGCGCGTTTGAGCGTGCCGTCGTTCGGCTTCATCTCCAGTTGATGCCCTTTTTGAATCCAGGCCTCATAAACCATGTCACGCGGTGTGCTGGTGGCCTCGACGAGACCGATCATGTAAAGCATCGGCGCGTTGGACTCGCACTCGCCTGAGCGCAATGTGCCCCAGACGGCCCCGTCGGTCCCAGGATTGATGGCCTCCACCTCTCGCAGTGTGATGCGATACCAGCCGCTCTGCGGCACCTGGGTGGGCGTGCGTCCGAAGAACTGCAGCGTGATCGGCCAGGTGATGCTCTTGCCTTCGCGCAGCTCCGGGCCGCGATAGTTGCCACGGCGGCTTTTCGCCAGCTCCTGCGGCGTGTGGTATCTCTGAAAGGATTCATCGCCATCGACGGCTCGTTTGAAGGCCTCGCTCAGCGCCAGGTCGGCCGCATCCAGATACGCCGCAAGCTGATGATGCGAGAGTTGCTGACCATCGGCGACCGTCTCAAAGCCATGGGAGGCGCGATCCTCGGGCAGGAGAATTTTGAGCGGGATGTCGATGCCAAGCAGATCGTGCAGCGTGTGCTCATACTCAGTACGCGTGAGCCTGCGGCTGCGCACACGGCCATTCGCGGCGATGTCGGCGGCGTCTGCCTTGATCAACGGTTCCTTGAGCGCGGCGATGAAGGCTCCCTTCTCCGCTTGCTCAGGTTGCGGCTTCTTCGCGGGAGGCATCTCACCATCGCGCACTTTGTCATGCACCTGCACCCAGCGCTCCAGATTGGCTTTGCCCTTCAGTTCAAAGGTCAGCGCGGTCAGATCCAGCCCGCCCTTCTTCACATCCGCGTCATGACACTCGATGCAGTGCTGATCGAGAAACACGGCGAGAGGTTGGGGCATTTCCGCGTGGGCATTGCCACAGAGAAACGCCAAGAGACAGATGAGATGCAGCTTCATATGTCTGCCGCTGAGGCGACAAATGCCGGTAGAGCCAGGGTATGGCAGATGATTTTCATGGGGTGTGCTTTGAACGCAGGAATAAGGCCCGGCTTGCCGCAAAATTCCGCTGATCTGGCTGGGAATACGCTCGTCCAAGCAGCCGCTCATGACGCTGCAAACGACATCTGCGCGCCTGGCACCTCCAACTGAATCTTCCCGTCGTACGCCAGTCCTGCCGTCCACGGCAGCAGTAATTCGAGCACATCCGGCTTCTGAAAGTGCTCAGGTTTCGTCTCGGGATGCGGAAAATAGATCAGGCCACTCACGGGCTGTGCGTCATCACGATGCACGATCACGTCGAAGAACGAAAAAAACTCCGCTGGCTCCGTGGGATGCCATTTCACATCGCGAAAGGTGAACTTCGGCTTCACGACGCGATAGCTCAGCGGAGCGATGCTCACATTCAGCGTCCCGAGGTGGTAGCTGCTCAGATCGAGTCCCAGATCGCGGAAGAATGGCAACTGCATGCGCAGCGTGCCGCCAGGGAAACGCGGATTGCCGTTGAGGCCCGAGGCGACGCGGTGGCCTTGGACGATGGTGGCGGGGATCATGCGTAGCATAGGCTTTCTAGCCTGTGTTTTAGTGTGCTCAAAAGCCCAGCCTAAAAGGCCAGGCTACGCCAGAATCTGTTTGATCACCTTGCACGGCTCCACGCCCGTCAGTTTGAAATCGAGTCCCGCTGCACGGAAGGACAAGCGCTCGTGATCAATCCCGAGCTGATGCAGGATCGTGGCGTGCAGATCGGCGACATGCACTTCGTCTTCGATGATGTTGAAGCCCATCTCATCGGTCGCGCCGAGAGTGACGCCGCCTTTGATGCCGCCACCGGCCATCCACATGGTGAAGGCCTGCGGATGATGATCGCGGCCCATGCTGCGTCCGAGCGACACGCTGGCCTCGACCATCGGCGTGCGGCCAAACTCGCCGCCCCAGACGACGAGGGTGTCATCAAGCAGGCCGCGCTGTTTGAGGTCTTTGACGAGGGCGGCACTGGCTTTGTCAGTGGCACCGCAGTTCTTCCTCACGTTGCCTTCCACATCGCTGTGGGCGTCCCAGCCTTCGTTGTAAATGTTGATGAAGCGCACGCCGCGCTCGACCATGCGCCGTGCGAGCAGACAGGCGCGGGCAAAGGATGGTACTTTGGGATCGCAGCCGTAGAGTTCGAGCGTGGCTTTGTCCTCGCTCGTGAGGTCCATCAGCTCCGGCGCGGAGGATTGCAGGCGGTAGGCCATCTCGTAATTCGCGATGCGCGTGGCCGTCTCCCCATCGCCATCCAGCTTGAGGCGGCGATGGTTCATCGCGTTGATGAGATCAATCGTGTCCTTCTGCGTGCCAGGCGTGATGCCTTCCGGCGTGCTCACATTCAAGATGGGGTCGCCCGTGTTGCGGAAGCGTGTGCCGGAATACACGCTCGGCAGAAAACCGCTGCTCCAGCAGGCCGCGCCGCCGCTGATGCCGCTGCCGGTGCTCATGACGACAAAACTCGGCAGATCACGCGACTCCGCGCCCAGGCCATACGTCACCCACGAGCCCATGCTGGGGCGTCCGGGCTGCGAGAAGCCCGTGTTCATGAAAATCTGCGCCGGCGCGTGGTTGAACTGCGTCGTGCGGCAGGATTTCACGATGGCGATGTCGTCCACCACCGTCGCCAGATGCGGCAGCACCTCCGAAAGCTCCGCGCCGCACTGCCCGTGTTTCGCAAACTTAAAGCGTGGTCCCAGCACCGCCGCGTCCGGCCGGATGAAGGCATATCGCTGCCCACCGATGACCGACGGCGGCAGCGGCTTGCCCTCATACTTCGTCAACATCGGCTTGTGATCGAACAGCTCGAGCTGCGATGGTGCCCCCGCCATGAACATGTGGATCACCGCTTTCGCCTTCGGCGCATGATGCGAAGCCGAGGCCGCATTCGGACTCTTCGCCGCTCCATAAGCCGATTCAGCCAGCAGCGATGCCAGCGCGATCTTCCCCGTGCCAATGGCACAGTCTTCAAAGAAGTGACGGCGAGTGATATTGGAGGTGTTCATAGCAATAAGTTGTTTGGTTAGCCTCCCGAGTGAGCATTCGTGTAAATCACGCACCATAGGCCAATGGCGCTCAGCAAACCCAAGCCTAGCCCAGCGAGGCACAGTGCTTTATGGGATCGAGATCGGAGAATGAAGCACACGAGAACGACAAAGAAAATCAAGTAGCCCCACGCTGCAACATGTCGCAAGGAAACCGTATGCACGAGAGGGGCAGAACCGGCATTCGCAGAAAAAAACAGGGGAGCGATAATGCCGGCTAGCATCGCTTCACGATTCTTGACTTCTGGAGGACATGCATCGGTTTCGTAGTTCGCATGGACCATGAATCCTGAGACAATCCAAATGGCCAAGACAACCACGATGCGCGTAAACCATGAGGGTCTGGTTACCTCACTGAAGCGTGCTGCTGTATCGACGGTGTCTGGTTGTTGAGATGCCATGTTTTGAATCATGGATGCGTGATGCTTTCGTCGAGGTTGAGCGCAGCGCGTGAGACGGCCGCCCAGAGCGCCTCGCCTTCGAGTTTTTGGTCGCGTTGCTTTTGGAGGAAGGTTTTGAGCATGGCGAGCTCATCGGCTGCGACGGGGCGGGTGGTGCAGCGGCGGAAGATGTTTTGGAGGCGGGTGTCGTCGTCTTGGGATTCGGCAATCACGGCTTTGGCCATGGCCTGGGCGGCTTCCATGAACATCTGGTCGTTGAGGAGCGTGAGGGCTTGCAGCGGGCTGTTGGAGACATCGCGTTTGGCGAGGCAGGCTTCGCCGGTGGGGGCGTCGAAGGTGGTGGACATGGCAAACGGGGCGGTGCGCTTGATGAAGGTGTAGAGGCTGCGGCGGTAGCGGTCCTCGCCCTCGCTGGTCTTCCACTCAAATTTGCCGTAGGTGCCCTCGGACGTGATGCTGGCGGGCTGGGGCGGATAGACGCCAGGGCCGCCCATCTTCGGCGACAAAACGCCTGCGGCTTTCAACGCGGAGTCGCGGATGATCTCGGCATCGAGACGGAAACGAGCGCCGCGAGCCAGCAGGATGTTTTCGGGGTCGCGTTGAGCGAGTTCGGGCGTGATGCGGCTGCTTTGCTTGTAGGTGGCGCTGGTGACGATGAGGCGATGGAGTTTTTTCATCGACCAACCCAGCTCCACGAACTCGACAGCGAGCCAGTCGAGCAGTTCGGGGTGGCTCGGCGGCTCGCTTTGATAACCGAAATCCTCCAACGACTTCACGAGGCCGCGACCAAAGAATGCCTGCCACTGGCGGTTCACCGTGACGCGTGCGGTGAGCGAGTTTTCGGGCGCGAAGAGCCACTTCGCGAAGGTGAGGCGGTTCGCGGGCGCATCCTTCGGCAAGGAGGGCAGGAAGGCGGGCACGGCGGGCGGAACGGTCTCTTTGGGCGAAAGGTATTCGCCGCGATGGTAGCGGTTCGTGGGACGTGGATTGCTGGCTGGGCGCTCGCTCATGACGAGCGTGGGCTGGCCGCGTGGCGGGTTCTTTCGCGCGGCGAGCAAGGGCGCGGTGACTTGCTTCATCTCGGGCGCAGTTTCGAGGAAGCGGCGCAGAAGCACCTCGCGCTTCGACGAATCATTCGCGGCGAGCGCTTCTTCCACCTCAAGGGGATGCCCGGTGGCAATCGCATGATCGCTGGTGGTCACGGAGATTCGGAAATGGCCGAGGGGACAGGCAAAGTGTTTTTCAAAGAGCATCTTCAAATCGAAGCCGCTGGTGAGATCAATGGGCTTCTCGAAATGAAACACGGCGGCGTGCTGCACGCCGATGCCGCCGAGCACCTGCCAGCCGCTGGACATCTCGGCGTCGAGCGCAGCGCTGGCGTTGTTGGTTTTACGCGGCTTTGCGGCGGCTTTGGCCTTCGCCTTGGGTTTGGCAGCGGACTGGTCGTTGATGCGGTCTTCCTCCTCATCGTTCGTGGCTTCAGCGCGGGTGATTTTCACCCGCTGGCCGTTTTGGAAGGCTTGCAACTCGCTGAGGAAGAAGCCGCCGAGCGGGCCTTCGTAGTTCGTGAGGCCGGGGCCGTCGTTTGGCAGGCTGGGATGGCTGGCAACTTCGATGCGCAGCGCCGTCACGCCTTTGATCGGTGCTTTGAGATTCAAATCATAGACATCGCTCTTCGAGATGTCGCCGCTGCCGAGGATGAAGCCGTTGGTCTGCTGCTCGAGATGCGGCATGGTGGTCTTCATGGCCGCGGGGCGCACGATTTGCCATTTCGAGGCGCGTTTGGATTCGCCTTCGATCCAACCGGCGAATCGGCTCTGCATCGCTGCTTCACCACCGGGGAATTTTTTCGGCAACTCGGCTTCCAACTGCGCGATCTTAGCCGCGTGGGCTTTCTGCTGCGCTTCGATGTCCGGCGTGGGGATGTGGTAAAGCGGTTCGTCGGCGTTGTTCAGCAGCGCCATGACGCTGTAGTAGTCGGTGTGCAGGATGGGATCGTATTTGTGCGTGTGGCACTGGCAGCAGTTCAGAGTGAGGCCCATCCAGGCCGTGCCGGTGACGCCGACGCGGTCCACCATGGCGTAGAAGCGGTATTCGTTCGGGTCGATGCCGCCTTCTTCATTCAGCATCGTGTTGCGATGAAAGCCGGTGGCGATCAGGTCTTCGGCGCTGGCTTTGGGCAGCATGTCACCGGCGATTTGCTTGATGCTGAACTGATCGAAGGGCATGTCGTCGTTCAGCGCTTTCACGACCCAATCGCGATACGGCCAGATTTGACGCGGGCGGTCTTTCTCGAAGCCGTTCGTGTCCGCGTAACGCGCGAGATCGAGCCAGCGTCGTGCCCAGCGTTCGCCGTAGTGTTTGGAGGCGAGAAGGGTGTCCACGAGCTTTTCATAGGGCTTATGGGAGCCAGGGGATTGATGGGACTGATGAACGAAGGCATCCGCCTCGGCAGGCGTGGGCGGCAGGCCGATGAGGTCGAGATAGACGCGGCGGACGAGCGTGTAGGCAGCGGCTTCTGGCGAAGGTTTCAGGCCTTCTTTTTCGAGACGCCCGTGGATGAAGGCGTCGATGGGATGAGTTTCAGGTTTCTTGTTTCTTGTTTCTTGGGGTTCTCCTGACTTGGAACCTGAGACTTGGAACTTGGAACTTGGAACTGGCCCCTGCTTCGGCGCCGAATAGGCCCAGTGCGCCTGATACTTCGCCCCCTCGGCGATCCAGGCCTTCAGCGTGGCCTTGTCCTTGTCCGACATGACCTTCTTCGTATGCGGCGGAGGCATGACCTCGTCTTCATCGGTCGAAAGGATGCGCTTGATGACCTCGCTGGCGTCCGGTTTGCCGGGAATGATGGCGATCTCGCCGGACTTGCCTTTGCCGTGGGCGGATTCGCTCAAATCGAGGCGCAACTTGCCTTTGCGCGCGTGATCATCCATGCCGTGGCAGGTGAAGCACTGCTGCGCGAGCACGGGCCGCACGTCGCGATTGAAATCGACGGCATGGGCGGAGGCAACGAGCAGCAGGAAAAGGGCGAAGGAAGGCTTCATCACCTTCACTAACGACGCAAACCCAGGCTTTTCACGGCAAGTTCAGTCAATGACAAGACAGGACAAGTCCACGGCATGATCCGACAACTCGCATTTCCTTCAGCGGTCACGTCTTCGGCTTGATGAAGATCACCTCGGCGCGTTCGATCCAGCCTTTGCGCAGGTCCATGCGGAACCAGCCGTCGCTGTTCTTGCGGTGAATGCGGCAGCCGGAGCGCGGGCCGAACTCCTTCAAGTCGTATTGCGCCCAGGTCTTGCCCATGTCGGGCGAGTAGATGATGCCGCAGGCATAGGTCGAGGCCGGGGCGCAGTGCGTGGCGAGCATGACGCCGTCCTGCACGAGCATGTTGGCGGATTCAAACATGGGATTGAAGAGCAGCGTGTGCTTTGACGTGTCGGTGATGTCTTTCGGGTCGCACACGAAGATGCCACGGTCGTGCCGGTTGGCGATGGCGGGGCCGTTCGCGTCGGCGATCCAGTAGCATTTGCTGTCGATGAAATTAATGCCGCCGCACTTGAAGCGGGAATTCGAATCCACCGAGATGACGAGCTTCCAGTCCCACGCATCGGCCTTGGCATCGTAGGTGCCGCGTAGCCAGTGGACCTCCTTGCCATGCGTGCGGTCGATGTCGCCGGTGCAGGCGTAGAAGGCGTTCTCGCCGGGGTTGTAGGTCACGTTGTGGACGTGACGGGCGATCAGCTTGTTGTTCGGCTCGCCGAGCAACGGCGCTTCGGGAGACGCGTCCTTCTGCTGGAACTTGGGGTTCTGTCCGAAAGCGTAGGCGAGCTTCACGGTCTCGCCGTTGTCAGTGGAATAGTAGATATTCACCGGCACCGGGCCGCCGAGCACGTTGCAGTAGTTCCCCCACACAAGCATTTCCTTGCCATCCACCTCGAAGCAGTGCTCGCCATCGAGCGAATGGAAATACCAGCCCGGCTGGTCGGCCTTCACCGGCGTGTGTGGCCGGTAGTCACTGCCATCGGGCTTCTTCACGATGATCTCGCGATGCGTCTTGAGATTGTCGGTGCTGAGGAAAAGCTGCGCCAGCGTGGCAAAGAGGATGTTTCCGTTCTTCAGGATGATGCTGAGCGTGATGTTGTCCGCCTCGGCGAACGCCGCGCTGTGCGGCCAGGTTTTGCCGTTGTCTTCCGACAGGTAAATCTTCCCACCACCGAAGCCGAAGGCTTTGTTGTCGCGCTGCGAGTCGATGTATGGCCCCTCGGGCGCGAGGCGATACCAGAAGTGCTCGGTCTCGGCCGCATCCGACAGGGCAGCGTTCAGTTTCGAGCTGTCTGGTAGGAACAGTCCGCCAACGGCGGCTGCGGTGGTTCCGAGAAACTGGCGGCGATGGAGCGAGGATGGTGGGATCATGGTGATCCATACCAAACGCTACGAGCAGCGTGAATCGAACGTCTGAGGCATCAATACCCGCCCGCACCGATCTTTCCGCCTGCGGCATCCAACGTGCCCGCGGCCTCGCGCTTGCGGTAGTCGTCCATCATCGTCGCTGTCGCCGTCGCCCCACAGCGGGACCCGCCGAGATCGCGGACTTTGATGAGGCCGTCGAGATCGCGCACGCCGCCAGCAGCTTTGACCTGCACTTTGGCCGACACGTTGGCACGCATGAGCGAGAGATCGTGTTCGGTCGCGCCTTTGTAGTTGTAGCTGCCGTCGGGCTGCTTCACGAAGCCGTAACCGCTGCTCGTCTTCACCCAGTCGGCACCAGCACGTTCACAGAGCTGACAGAGTTTGATTTTGAAATCATCGCTGCTGAGTCCTGCACCGCCATTCGTGAGATAGTCGTTCTCAAAGATCACCTTCACCTTCGCGCCATGCTGGTGCGCTTCGTCACAGACGGCTTTCACATCGGCCTCCACATAGTTCCAGTCACCGCCGAGTGCCTTGCCTATGTTGATGACCATGTCGATCTCGGCCGCGCCGTCTTTGCAGGCGAGTTCGGTCTCGTAGCGCTTCGATTCGGTGGTGCTGTTGCCATGCGGAAAGCCGATCACCGCGCCGACGAGCACGCCGGAGCCGCGCAACCACTCGACGGCCTGCTTCACGGCGTAGGGCTTGATGCAGACCGAGGCCACTTGGTATTTAGCAGCCACCTTGCAGCCTTCTTCGAGGTCTTTGTCGGTCATCGTCGGGTGCAGCAACGAATGGTCGATCATCTTGGCGAGGTCGGAGTAGGAGTAGTTCATGGCAGGGGTGCTTCATTAGACCGGAGCCACGAACGAGAGCAAGCACGGCTTGATCCTACTTCAGCCGCAGTTCCGGACTGGAGATCGTCAAGGTGGAGCCGTTCTCGGCGTGCGCATGGACGGTGATGACATCCAACGTCCGCATATCGCCATCAATCTTAGTTTCGCCGCTGTAGGTGGCCGGACCGGTCTTTTGCATCGGAGCCGAGTTCCAAGCATCGAACTCCATCGCAATCGAGTAATCGGGATGGCGGTTCACGGACCACCAGACGCTGTTTTCCTGCGGCTCGCTGCCATCGGGGAAGGTGACAGTCACGGCGAGGCGATGTTTGTCCTTGTCCCACTGCGTGGTGACTTTCGGCGGAGCGACTAGGCGGCGTGCGCCGAAGAAATGATGTGTGGCGAAGGCGTAGAGGTTTTCATCCACCTCAGGCAAACCGCCGACGGATTTGACGAAGCCCGCTTCCTTTGCGCCGCCATGCTGACCGCCGGGGACGATGTAAACGGGCAGTTGCGGGAAGCGACGGCCGAGTTCGACAAGTCCGGGGCTGACGTTGTCGTTGGAGCCCTGATTATAGAAGATCTCGGTGCCACGCTGCTTGAGCACGCCGAGGTAATTTGTCGTGCGGCAGGTCTCCCATGCGGCATTGCAGGAGGTTTTCATCTCCGCTTCACTCCAGCCGGCGTCACGGGCCATCTGCACGGTGATGCGTTCGTCAGAGCGCGCTTTTTGACGGAGGAGCAGTTTATCACGGCCCACGGGGTCGGCCATGGCGGCGATGAAGGCCTCGTTCATCTTCGTGATCTCGGCGGGCATCATGCCTTCGACGTAGGGACCGCCGGGACTTTCGATCACCGGTGCGACGACGGGCATGATGGCGGTGAAGCGATCATCTGCGATGCCTGCGGCGGCCGTGGCGACGCCGCGCTTCGATCCGCCGGTGGCGAGCACCTTCTTCGGCTGAAACACCTCCTTTTCCGCCATCGCGGTGGTGAGCGCGCGCATGTCGCTGATGCCCCAGATCCACGCGGGCGTGTAGCGTGTGTCTTTGGTCTGGATGAAACGCGCCTCCATCATCGTGTGGAGCTTGCCGACCGGTTCCATCGTATCGATCGGCACACAGCCGATGAAGACGAGGCCCACGCCATGCTCCTTGAGCAACCGGAGCTTCGCGCCGGAGGTGGCAGCCACCTTCAACTGCGCACTGGTGTTCTCGATGAGCACGTTGGTGCAGACACCCTTCGCAGGTGCGAGCATCGTCACCGGCATGCGCACCTTCTGGCCCGGCCACCATTCACAGACGGTGATCTCGACGAGTTTTTGGCGGATCGCGGCGTCTTTGGGGTTTGGATGCCAATCCTCGATCACCTTCGTCTCCAGCGTCGAGGTGTCGCGCACGCTCGCCATGTCAAACTTGCCGATGGTGATGTCCGAATGAGCGGACATGGCAGACAGGGCGACGACAGCGAGGATGGCGTGGAGTTTCATGTCTTATCAACGACTCGCCCTGGCATCTTCTGCCACTTCAGTTGGGACAGCGCGCTACTTGCTTCTGAAAATTTGACTCTGCACCACGGCGTGGATCAGATCACGCATCGCATGGCCTTTGGCCTTGGATTGCGCCACAAGCTTGTCGATCTCCGTGCGGTCGGAGAAGCCCATGGGACGCCCGGTGGCGAAGATGAGAAGCTTTTCCGCCACGCAGCGGGCCACGCGGTCCTGGCCGGCGAGGAGAAGCCTTTGGAAATCGCTCATGTTCGCGAATTTGGTGCCAGTGCTGAGTTCGCCAGCGGCATCGACGGGTGGACCAAGGCGGTAGCGGACTTTGCGGCCTTCGACGGTGAGTTTGACCTGCTCGCCTTTGTCGATGCTGCGGAAACGCTCACGCCAGCCACCGATGACATCATAACTTTCCAGCGCGAAGCCGGGCGGGTCGATGACGCGGTGGCAGCCGTTGCAGCTTTCCATGTTGCGATGCTTGTCGAGCAGCTCGCGCAAGGTGGTGGCGCCGCGAATGTCCGGCTCCACGCCGGGAACACCAGGCGGCGGTGGCGGCGGCTCCATGCCGAGGATGCGGTCCATGACGAATACGCCGCGCACGACGGGCGAGGTGTTGGTGCCGTTCGCGCTGACCTTCAAAACGCTCGCCTGGGTCAAGACGCCGCCGCGATGGCTGTCCGGCGGCAGTTTGACTTTCTGCAAGGCGACTCCACTCACACCTGGAATGCCGTAGTGTTGCGCGAGGCGCTTGTTGAGCATCGCGAAGTCGCTGTGGATGATGTTTGCGACGCCGAGGTTGCCCTGAATGAGTTCGGTGATGAAACCACGCGTTTCGCGCAGCATCGAGTCGAGCAGCAGTTCGTCGTATTCAGGATAGAGCTGCTTGTCCGGCGTGGTGAAGTCGATCTCGCGCAGATTTAGCCAGCCATCGGTGAAATCGGCCACGAAGCGCTCCAGCGTGTTGCTTTTGAGCAGACGTTCGGTTTGCACGCGCAGCACTTCGGGCTGGGTGAGCTTCGCGGCGAGCAGCTCGGCATCAGGAGCGCTGCGCGTGAGGAAGTAGCTGAGGCGCGCGGCGAGTTGGAGGTCATTCAATTTGCCCGCAGGCTCCTTCAAGAACAGAAACTCCGGCGAGCACAGCACCGCGATGGCCGCCGTGCGCATGGAGGCCATGAAATCCTGACTCTCGGCGAACTCGGCATCGAAAAGCTTCAAATACGGCTCCGTATCCAGCGGAGTGGCCGGGCGACGAAACGCGGCGCTGATGAAGGTGGGGAGCAGTTTGCGAGAGTCCGCGGCCGGATCGGCGCTGTCGGCGGTGTATTTGTGTTTGAAGTCCGGGTTCTTCGCTCTCCAGGCCTGTGAAGGCGGCAGGCCATGGGGCAGTTGCCGCAGCTTCAATTCACCGAGCAGCAGCTTTTGTCCGCGTGGAGGCCAATTGGTGACGATGGGTCCTTCGAGCGTGACTTCCTGAAACGCCATGCCTTCACCGGGATAATTGGCAGGACCATCTTTGGTGGGGGAATGTCCATCCGGGCCGTTGAGCCCCTGTGGACTGATCCAGATGCCTTTGCCTTGGTCGAGATGCAGCGTGACCTCGACTGTGCCCGATTTGCCGACCGGCAGCTCATGAAAACTGTGCGTGACGTTGTCCGCATTGCGAAAATTGAAGCTGCCGGTGATGAGTGCAAAGACGACCGGCTCTTCGATTTGATAGCCGTAACCGGTGACGCGCAGCTTGTAGGTGCCGGCCAGCTTGGAGCGGAGATTTGGAATCACGGTGCTGGGGAAGCCCCCGTTGTTGAAGACGACGATGGAACCGTCGTCGCGCTTCAGCCACTGCTTGCCGATGGTGTCCTTGCGATTGCGTTCGGAATCGAGCGTGGCGCGTTGGAGTGTCGATTCCGGGCGGGTTTCCTGATTCAGCGCTGTGTTGATCGCCAACTCGGCCGCTTCCATGTAGCGCAGCATCTGGATGCCGGAGATGGAGAGCGCCTCGCCGATGTTGTCGAAGCCGTGAGCGCGACCGTCTTCGGGCAGCGAGTCGATGATGTTCACCTTCACGTCGAGCAGGTCGTTGATGGTGTTCTGATACTCGCGGCGGTTCAAACGACGCAGCACGGTGCCTTTCTGCGCGTCCGACTTCGCCACCAGATCGCCGCCGAGCGCGGCCATGAAATCCTGTACAGCATCCTGCGACGGCTGCTTCTTCTTCGGCGGCGGCATCTCGCCCGCGGCGACACGATCAAACACGCGCACCCATTTTTTCAGCGCGGCGGCGTCAGCGCCATCGGTGGAAAGCTCGGAAAGATCGAGCCCGCCTTTTTTCATCTCCGCATCATGGCAGTCCATGCAGTTCTGATCCAGAAACGGCTGGATGGCAGGCAGCGCGGCATCGGTGGCAGAGGCGAGGGCAAACAGCGGCAAGGCTGCGAGAAAACGAGACTTCATGTTCACGCCTGATTGATGTCCAAAACACCGGTGCTGAAGCCAAATTTGTCCGCTTCAACGCCCATCCGTTGCGCCAGGGAGACGAAGAGATTCGAGAACACATGCTTCTCCTTGTCGATGGCGATGTGGCGGCCGTGTTTGAAGCCGCCTCCAGCGAGAACAAGAGGAAGGTTCGCGGTGTTGTGGGCGCTGGCGTTGCCGAGATTGGAGCCGAAGATCACGGCGGTGGTGTCGAGCAGCGGGCGGCCGTTGTCCTGCGTCTGCTTGAGCTTGGCGAGGAAATCGGCAAAGGCGGTGAACTCGGCTTTCTCGATGACTTTGAGCTCTTCGATCTTCGCGGGGTCCTGGCCGTGATGGGAGAGGTTGTGCCAGTCGTTTTTGACGCCTTCGATTTCGGGCACGGCGTTCATGCCGCTGAGGCGCAGCGTGACGGTGCGAGTGGAGTCGGTTTGCAGGGCGAGCACGATGAGATCCTGCATGAGCTTCATCTTCCCGATGGCATCCGTGCGGCTCTGGATGTCGGTGGGCGGCTTTGCGTCGATCTTGGGCTTGGGCTTTTGCACCCACTCCTCGTTTTGCACGAGCCGGCCTTCCAGATCGCGTACGGCGGAGAAGTATTCGTCGAGCTTCTCCTGGTCGCGTTTGCCGAGCTCGCCATGGAGTTTCTTCGCTTGTCCCATCACGGTGTCGAGGATGCTGCGTCCACGTTTGAGGCCGCGCACTTGCGCCTGAACTTCCGCAGGGGTGCCATCGACAAAAAGCTGCTGGAAGGCCTTCGAGGGCGAGCTTTCGGCCGGCAGCGGCACGCCGCTGGCCGACCACGAAAGCGATTCGCTGCCCGTGCCGAGGATGAGGCTGGGGAAGCGTGTCCGCGTGCCAATACTCTCGGCAATGAGCTGGTCGATGGAGATGGTGTTCTTGAATCCAGCGAGACCGGGATGCTTTGCGGAGGTAAGCCAGGTCATCTCAGATGTATGGCCGTTCGCGCCGTTCTGCTCCATGTGCTGGAGACCGGAGATGACCGAAAAATCACCCTTCAAGGCCTTCAACGGCTCCAGATACGGCGTGAACGTGTAGTCCGCGCCGGTTTCCTGCGGAAACAAAAACGGCGTGTGAAAACCGAGCGTGGCGCACATGGCCAGGAAGCGCGGTGGCGGCTGTCCGACGGCAGCTTGGGCGCGCGTGGCGAAGGCGGGAATCATCGCCTCCAAAAACGGCAGCGAGAGGACAGTTCCAGCCCCGCGCAGGAAGGCGCGGCGGTCGAGATGGCGTTTGGTGGCAATGTTCATGCGTGCAGGAGAACGATGCAATCTCTGGAACCTGACAAAGAAACCGCTCCAACATCGGACTGCCCCGGAAATACACGACGGGTTCTCAATTCACCGTGAAGGCGCTCGTGAGGTTGCGCTGCACGCCGGTGGCGCTGCCGAAGCGGACGTTCACGTTTCTCGCCCCGGTGGCGGCTCCGGCGTCGATGGTGAAGGTGGCGAGCACCAGCGTCTGACTGGGACGCGAGATGCCGCTCACGGTGATGCCGGTGCCGGAAGGAGTGACGGAGTAAACAATGACGTTCGCAGGCGGCAGATTAGGGGTGAGCGCGGGGTCGAGTTCGATAACAACATTCACCGCAGTGCCACGATCACCGCTGCCGGGTGTGACGGTGTTCGGGCCGCCTCCTGCCGGAGTGGTCGTTGTGAAATAAGTGCCTGCGATGCCGTTGCGGTCATATGTCGCGAGGCTGGTGCGCGTGGTGCGGTAGAAGCGGCGCGGATTCGTGCTCGCGGCGGCAGTTTCGATCACGCTGCCGTTGTCGTCGCCGCTGAAGATCACGTCAGGCGTCAAAGCGGACCAGTTCGTGAGGTCGGGGGAGGCTTGTATCTGATAGGTGCCACCCTCCACGCCGCTCCAGGCGAGCGTCACGTCACCCGTGGCTGAATTGACGCCCACGGTGTGGTCTTCGTCGCCGCGCAGCGGTCCGGCGAGCACGGCGGTGCTCACAGGCTCGCTGATCGTCGTCACCGCGCCGCCGGTGGGATCGCCGTAGAACTGCCGGCCGGTCGTGTAAGGAAAGGTGGGCGTGCCATTCGTGTCGATCGTGGTGAAGTAAACCCATGTGCCGCTGGGAAACTCCGGCGTGACGCAGAAGCGGGCGTTTTGCTCGTTCAGATCAAAGTGCATGCCCTGCGTGAAGCCGAGATCGCCGAGATACTCGAAGTCCTCGATGTAATGACCAAGCAGGAAGCCCGCGCCGATCACCGGGCCGTATTGATTTGCCGCGAGTGTGGCGCTGCGGTTCTGCACACGGGCAGCCCAGGCAGGCAAGATCTGCCGCACGGTGATCGCCGTCGTTCCATTCGTGCCATCACGCAGCGCAAAGCCGCTCACCATGCGCCGCACGCCGCTGTTCGCATCCATCGGTGACGAGTAGCCGTGCGGTCCATATACCGGCAGCCCATCCTGCGCCCAGGCGACGATGGGCGAGTGCTCCGTGACCGGCGTGGTGCTCTCCGTGTAGAGATTCGTCGTGGCATTGTAGTCCACATGATCGCCGAGCTGGTAACGCAGCGCGATGGGCTGCGCGTGGTAGTGGTAGTTGTTGCCCGCTTGATGCGCGTAGGCCGGATCAAAGGTCACGCTTTCATTGTGATACGCGTCGCGGTTCCAGATGCCGTCGCCGGTGAAAGCGCCGCCGGGCGTGGCGTCGGCGGAGTTGGCGTTCGAGTAGGAAAAGGCGTCGCGGCAGTCAAACAGGCTCACGCCATTGACCATGCGGCCCGTGGCACCGAGTCCGGTGCTTACCTTCGTCGTGGGGATCACCGGCGTGCGTGGAAAGCGCCATTTCACGACGGTGTTCGACGGATAATTCGGAAACAGGTTTGTCTTCGCCGCATTCAGATACCACGGTCCCATGATGTGACTGGCGAGGCCGGTGCTGTGGATATAAACCCAGCTCGTGCTGTAATCGACCTGATGCACATCACTGTAGGCCGGGGTGCTTTGCGTGCCGGTGCCGCGACTCCAGGTCGTGGTGGAGGTCTGCGCGGTCTGATCGGCCAGCGTGGGATAAATCCGCGCATACTCGCCGCTGTTCACCGTGTGCCAGGAGGTAATGAGCGGCACATTCGGCACGCCTGAGGCAGAATACGCCGCCGATTGCACCTTCAGCGCCGCGTAGGCCGTCTGCGCGGCATTGGTGATGCTGGTGCCGAGCAGGTTCGTGCCTTGGTTCACATCCGTCGCGACATTGAAAAGCTCCTCATGGCCGTCATCGAACTGCAGCAGCGTATAACCGCCTGAATCGGTGATCACGCGGCCACTCACGCTGGTGGCTAGCTCCGTGCTAAACATCTGGCTCATCACCACGCGGACGCTGTCCGCCGTGTTTTGCAAAACGGGCAGCAAACTGCGCGAATCGACCGGATTGGCCGCAGGCTGCGTCACGGCCACGCTGATGCCCGCCAGCTCCAAAATCGTGCTGTAAAGGTCCACCACATGCACGGGCACATCGCTATTGCGATTTGGGCTCACCACCGACGGCCCCGCGATGATCAGCGGCACCCGCGTTCCACCTTCATAGATCGTTTCCTTCGAGTGCGCAGCGCTGTAGGGCGTCTGAATGACGTTCGAGGGCGTGCCGTTGTCGCCCACAAAGATGACATGCGTCGTGGTGAGGTTCACACTGGCCAAAACGCGGCCCACTTCCGTATCCAGCGCCTCGCACATGGCCTCATACATGAGGCGGTTCGTCGCTGGCGTGCCGTAGCTGTGCAAATTCGACGGCGGCACATGCAGCGGCGCATGCGGCGCATTGAAGGCCGCCCACGCAAACCACGGCGTGCCGCCGGGCTGCGCCGTGATGAAGGAGATCACGTCATTGGCCGTGTCGGTCGTCGCATAGGTCGTGGTGGCTGCGGAGACGTTGTTGGTGATCTTGGTCCATGCGGAGTAGTCCGGCAGCGCCCCGATGATCGTGCCCGCAAAATGCGGCCAGCCGCCGATCGTGCGCGGCGTGTCATTCGTGCCCGCGCCGGAGTTGAGGTGCCATTTGCCAAACATCGCCAGCGAGTAGCCGAGGCCTGAATTGACCGCGAAAGCCTCCGGCAGCGTGAACTCCGCCGCGCTGAGCTGCGGACTCGTGGCTCCCGTGAGCTGCGCCCCGATGCCCGTGCGAAACGGATGCCGCCCCGTGAGCATCGACGCCCGCGTCGGCGAGCACGTCGGTTGCGAATGCGCGTTCCGAAACAGCACGCCGCTGTTTTTCAGCGCGGTGATGTTCGGCATCGGCGGCAGCGTGCCGCCCGTGGCCGTCAGCGGAAAACTATCCGCTCCCAGATCATCCGCGATGATGACGAGGATGTTCGCCGGCTGGGCATGCGCGGGCACCAGCACAACGCACCCAAGCAGGCCGAGTACGAAGAGGGTAGATTTCAGGTAAAACGACAAGGAAGAGTCCATACGCCGCCAGCATGGGGCAGACAACCTTTCAGCAGCATGAAGAAGCGCCGCCTTTTTGGCCCCGGCGGCGGCTGTCTTCATCTTCCTGAAAGGTTGCACATGCCACCTTCCCACTGCCAGACTCCATCATGCGCATCCTTGTTGTCGAAGACGAACCCGATCTGCTCCGCATCCTCGCCCGGACGCTGCGCGAGGAAGGCTATGCGGTCGATGAGGCGGCAGATGGCGAGGATGGTCTGTTCAAAGCTGAAGGCGTCGCCTATGACGCGATCATTCTCGACGTGATGCTGCCCGTGATGGACGGCTTTGAAATGCTGCGGCGGCTGCGGCTGGTGAAACACACACCTGTGCTCATGCTTACCGCCCGCATCAGGACGGCGGACCGCGTGCGCGGACTCGACAGCGGCGCGGATGATTATTTGCCGAAGCCTTACGACATCGACGAACTGCTTGCCCGCCTGCGCGCGCTAATCCGGCGCACGGGCTCTGCTGTGAGCACGACGATGAGCATCGCGGATGTCTGCATCGACTTTGCCGCGCGCCGCGTGACACGCACAGGCGCTGAGGTGGCGCTCACTTCGCGCGAGTACTCATTGCTGGAGTATCTCGCGCAGCATCGTGGGCGGCTGTTGACGCGCACGGAGCTGTACGAGCATCTCTATGATGAGAACAGCGACACGCTCTCCAATCTGCTCGATGTCGTGGTTTCCAATGTGCGGAAAAAACTCGGCCACGAATTCATCACCACCCGCCGCGGTCACGGCTACAGCATCGAATGAAACCGTCTCACTCGCTGCGCTGGCGCATCCAGATCTGGCACGGGCTGCTGCTCGTGGTGGTGCTCATGCTGTCGGGCGTGGCGGCGTATCGTCATCAGCACACCAGCGAGCTACGGCGCGTGGATCGTGAGTTGCGCGAGCGTGTGGCGGTGATTGTGGACTCCCTGCCGATGATCGGTGCCTGGGCGCGACATGATGCTGGTGCAACGCCCCCCGGCAGATCACCGCTCTACACCCTCCCTCCTGAACGGGCGGCCCTGTTTGATCCGCAAAGCAAGCCCGCCTTTTATTTCGTGGTGTGGAAACGCGACGGCACTGAGTGGGCGCGTTCCGCAGGCATCCATGTGGATGTGCCCATGCCGGAACGCCCGCCACCCGGATCACTGGGCCAAGTGGATCGCACTCGCGGCGATTTGCGCGAGGCCTTTACCTTCACTCCACCCGGCGAATGCCTGCTTGTGGGGCGTTCCACCGCACTCGAGATGGCCGCGCTGCGTGAGTATCTGCGCGGCATTATCACGCTCGGACTCGCCGTGCTTGCGCTTGGATTTGGTGGTGGCTGGTGGATCACCTCGCGTGCTTTGCGGCCGCTGCAAGCCATCACCGCAACGGCGGAGCGCATCTCCGAAGGCCAGTTGAGCGAGCGTATCAACGCGCCTGAAAGAGACAGTGAACTCGGCGAGCTGGCGGCTGTTTTGGACGATACCTTTGCCAAGCTGGAGACATCTTTTACGCAGCAGGCGCAATTCACCGCCGACGCCGCGCACGAACTCTGCACACCGCTCAGCATCATCATCTCCCACGCCCAGCGCGGCCTGCGTGGCGAGCGCAGCGCAGAGGAAAACCACGAACTCTTCGACGCCTGCCACCGTGCCGCGCGCCGCATGGAAAAGCTCACCACCTCGCTGCTCGCACTCGCGCAGCAAGATGCAAATGCTGCCGCGCCGGACAAACAGCCCTGCGATCTCGCCGATCTCGCGCGTGAGACTGCGGCACTCATCCGCCCCGCCGTCGATGCGAAACAACTCACGCTTCATCTCGATCTCGCGCCCGCAGCGTGTGTCGCTCATGCCGACGGCACCGCACAGATCATCCTCAATCTCCTCACCAACGCCCTCGAACACACGCCCGCAGGCGGCAGTGTCACGGTGAAAACCAGTGTAGATGCCGGTCATGCCACACTCGCCGTCACCGACACAGGTCCCGGCATCGCCGCCGAACATCTCCCGCATCTTTTCGAACGCTTTTACCGTGCCGACCCCTCTCGCAGCCGCAGCACCGGCGGCGCGGGTCTCGGCCTTGCCATCAGCAAAGCCATCGCCGACGCGCACGGTGCTGCGCTGGAAGTTGCGAGCACTGTGGGCGCCGGCAGCACCTTCACCCTCCGCCTCGGCGCGGTTTCCGCTGAACCGGCTACAACCGCAGCTTCTTTGTCAGCAGTGCTTCCTTTTCGTCTTCGGTCATCGGCTTGAAATCGACTTTGCAGTTCGGCAGCGCGGCCTTGATGGCCTCCACGTCGGCTTCGGTGATGTCCACAGTCTCGATGCGGAGCTTGGTCAGTTTTGGCAACGCTTTCAGGTGCGGGATGATCTTCGCGCTGAGCCGCGCCTCGGTGAGTTCGAGGGATTCGAGCGTTTTGATCTGCGCCAGCGTCTCCAGGGTCGATTCGTCGAAGCTGATGGGCGAGTCCTTACCCCAACTCGGCAGTCGCTGGCCGATGCGCAGGGCAGTGAGAGCGAGCTTGGTGAGATGCGCGTTCCCCGCCTGGGTCTGTGCGGTGTGCCAAGAGCGGAATTCTTTGAGCTGCGTGAGCTGGCCGATGGCCTCCAGCGCGGCATCGCCAGCCGTTGAGCCGGCAAAGGTAAGTTTCTCCAGCTTCGGCAATGCCTTCAAATGCACCAGCCCGCTGCCCGTGAACTGCTCCGAACGAAACGCGGGATGGAAGAACGACAACGATTTGAGCTTCTGAAACGCCGCGAAGTGCTTGTAGCCCGCGTCCGTGAGCTGGATGCCGTCGCTGCTGAGCCGTTCGAGCTCCGTCAGGCCGGTGAGCAGTGCGAGCGTGTCATCCGTGATCGTTTTGCCGCTGATGGTGAGGTCTTTGATCGTCTTGATGCCGCCGAGTGTCTTGAAATCGGCCTCGGTGAAGGCGTCGCACTTCACGTTCACCTGCGTGACGACTCCGGCGGTCTCCGTGACTTTCGCGCCGAGTTTGGTCAAGGCATCGGCACCGGGCGCGGCGACGCTCGATTGGATCAACAGGCAAAGGGCGAGAGTGGTGAGCGTGGGTGAGTTCATGGTGATGGTTGGAGTCAAACGGGCTGGAATTCAAATCATCGCCGCGATGTGGCCGCCGATGGCGAGGGAGGCGGTGGCGGCGGGGCTGGGGGCGTTGAGGATGTGCAGGGCGTGGTTGCGGACGACGATGTGGAAGTCCTGCACGAGGTCGCCCTGCGGGGTCATGGCCTGGGCGCGGACGCCGGAACCGCCGGGGGCAAGGTGCTGCGGCTGCACGTCGGGGACGAGTCGCTGGAGGGCGCGGCAGAAGCGCTCGCGGCTGAAGGATTGCGCCAGTTCGGTGAAGGCCATCGACGGATAGCGTTTCAAGAAGCGCCACAAGCCTGGGAAAGTGAGCGCGTCAGCGAGATCGCGCAGATTGATGTCGCGCAGGCGGTAACCTTCGCGGGCCAAGGCGAGCACGGCATTCGGTCCGGCTTCCACACCGCCGCCGATCATGCGGGTGAAGTGAACGCCGAGAAACGGGAACGAGGGATCGGGCACGGGATAGATGAGGTGACGGCAGAGATGCTGTGCGTCGGAGCTGAGCTGGTAGTATTCGCCACGGAAAGGCACGATGCGCACGTCGCGCTGCTCGCCCGCGAGTTCGCTGACGCGGTCGCAGTGCAGGCCGGCGGTGTTGATGAGCCATTGGCCGCGTGCTTCGCCGTTGGCGGTCTGCGCGATCCATTCGTCATTGTGGCGATGCAGCTTGGTGACCTGAGCATTGGTCAGGATGATGCCGCCGCGCTTTTGAATCTCGGCCGCCATCGTGTCGCACACGGCGCGGTAATCGACGATTCCTTCCTCCGGCACATGCGCGGCGGCGAGACCGGCGGCATGGGGTTCGATGCGCTTCATTTCATCTGGCTCGATGCGGCGCAGGCCGGTGAGGCCGTTCGCAGCGCCACGACGCAGCAGTTCATCGAGGCGCGGCAGCTCCTCTGCACGCGTGGCGACGACGAGCTTGCCGCAGATCTCGTGCGGAATGTCATGCGCGCGACAGAATGCTACCATTTCACGAATACCGGCGACAGCGAGCTTCGCCTTGAGTGAGCCGGGCTTGTAATAGAGGCCGCAGTGCAGCACGCCGGAATTGTGCGTGCTCTGATGCCGCGCGACGCCCGCTTCTTTTTCCAACAGCGTGAGTTTGGCCGCTGGAAAGCGCTCCAGCAGCTTCAAAGCCGTGGCAAGGCCGACAATGCCGCCGCCGATGATGATGCAGGAGTTCATTGGGAAAAAACGTCGATGAGTTCAGTGACGGCGATCCAGCCAAACAGCAGCAGCGAGACGACGAGCGCCGCATTGCGCACGATGCCGTTGCGCAGGTCGCCGATCCAGTCGCGGCGGTTGTTCAGGTAGAGCAGCAGCGCGGCGAGAAGCGGCATGAAAAACGCGCCGATGACGGTGAACAGCACCACCATGGCCACCGGTTTGTCCGCGAACAGCAGCACGAGCGGTGGACCGGCGAGAAAGAGCAGGTAGCCGCGATAGGCGGGGGTGTTTTTCAAGTCTGCGGTGCTCGTTGCGGCAGTACGCGTGCGATGCGCCATGAAGTCGGCAAAGAAATACGGCACGCCCTGCCACACACCGAGCATCGAGGCGAACACCGCACACCAGAAGCCGATGAGGAAAGCCCAGCGGCCCGCAGGCCCGAGCGCGGACTCCAGCCGCGTCGCGACCTCCAGCGCCATGCCATTACCCTGCGTGACGGCGGCATTGCAGCCTGCGGCGACGATGGTGAGCGCGATGGCGAAGATCAACGTGACGCCATAGGCCAGCAGCAGGTCCGCGCGCACCACGCGCTGGTGGCTGGCACCGCTCCAGGCGTTTTCACGAATCCAGTAGCCGTAGCAAAGCATCGTCATGCTGCCGCCGATGCCGCCAAAGATGCTGAGCACGGCCTTGCCCGAGTCCGGTGGCAGCACCGGCCATGCAAGATGCCGCAGCAGCTCGGCAGCGTTGGGTTTCAGCAGCACAGCGCAGATCAAAACGCTGAGCACCATCACGCCGACAAGCACTTTCATCACGCGTTCGAACAATCCAAAGCGCCCGACCCACACCAGCGCCGCCGCGATCACTGAATGAATGATGCCCCAGGCCCACACCGGCCATTGCGGAAACAAACTGTGCCCCGCGAGACCGCAGGCATTCGTGAGCGAGGCGCTGACGAAGAACGTCCACAGCAGCAGATAGAGAAAGAAATACACGCTCACCCAGCGCGGCAGCCGCGTCATGCAGGCTTCGATCACGGTGGTGCCGGTGGCGAGCTGCCAGCGCGCGAGGCCTTCATTGAGCACCCACTTCAACACCACGCACACCAGGAGCGCCCACGCGAGGCTGGTGCCAAACTGCGCGCCCGTCACCGTCGCCGTGATCACATCCCCCGCGCCAATGCCGGCAGCGGCGAGGACAAGACCGGGACCGAGGGCTTTGAACGGTGACAGAAGAGAAGGGCGCGACATGCGGAGGAGGCTTCGGCGGCATGATCGCGAGCATTTTAGCGTGCGCCAGTGAAGCCCATGTCCTTGAGCCATTCTTCCGCGCGCTGCGGCCAGCGCGTCACCGGCTGATCCGTGGGCCGTAATCCGTAGCCGTGGCCGCCGTGCGTGTAGATGTGCATCTCGGCGGGCACCTTTGCGCGCTTCAACTCGCTGAACAGCGCGGTGCAGTTGTCACTGTTCACCGGATCATCCTGAGCCATCGCGAAGAACATCGGCGGCGTGGTTTTGTCCGCGTGCAGCCAGGGCTTCAAATCACCGGTTTCTTTGTCCACCAACGCACCGGGATAGATGAGCAGGGCGAAATTCGGCGCACAGGATTGATCGTCAGCCGCATCAAGCTTCGCGTAAGCACGCTTGTCGCCGTTCAGGGCATTCAAGGCGGCGATGGCACCACCGGCGGAGAAGCCCAGGATGCCGATGCGCTGCGGATCAATGCCCCACTCCGCCGCGTGAACACGCGTGAGGCTCATCGCGCGCTGCGCATCCATCAGCGGGCCGAGCGTCATCAGCGATGCCTTGCAGTCGTTGTTCAGCGTTTCCGCCAGCGTGTCGCCATGCTCGCGCGTCGGCACGCGATACTTCACCACGATGGCTGCAAAACCGAGTCCGTTCAGCCATTCCGCCACCTCCGTGCCTTCCAAATCCCATGCGAGAATGGTGAACCCACCGCCAGGACACACCAGCACCGCCGCGCCATTCGCTTTGTCCTTCGCTGGCAAAAGCACCTGCATCTGTGGCGCGCTGACGTGGCCGAGTTTGATGATGCGCTGACCAGCGATGAGCTTGTCCTCAGGCTTGGCCAGATCACGCTCCTCGCCGTCAGTTTTCGATGCGGGGCCGGGAGGTGTCGCGGGCCAGAGGTTTTGAGTGATGGGTTCTGCGTTGGCGGCAGTCGCGATGATGGCGATCAAGAAAACGAGCTTCATGGGTTCGTGAAACGATCCCACGCATCGTTTTCTGACTCAATCATTCCACGCACCACTTCATCCGCTTCGCGAAGTCCGCCTGAAAATCGCCGCGCCAACGACTCACCGTGCTGCGCGGATCAAAGTCGGGCTTGGCGGGCAGATCACGCCACCAGCCGTCGGATTCGCGCTGAAACTGGCCGCCCCAGCCGGGTTTCGTCGGATCGGAGGGATCGTTGCCGCCGAGCGGGAGGAAGAAGAACCACGAGGGTGTGTTGCCTTCCTTCATGCAGGCGTGCTTGTTGGGCGCGGTGAAGGTTTTCATGGGATACAGCGCGCCGAGCGGTCCGCGTGACTTCACATTCGCCTCAATCCACGCCTTGCTGGTCAGTGATTCATCACCAGTGAGATACACGCCGCGATAAGTACCTTCGCGTTTGTCACGGCCTGGCGGTGCCTTGCCCAGGATGTAGTTCAGGCCGGGAAACTCACCGCGCATCCAGTCAGCAATGCGGTCCTGGTCGTTGATGTCATACACGCGCAGCTTTTTCGCGAACACCGCCATCCCCCCACCTCCACGCTCCTGCTTCACGCGCCAAAGCGCCTGCGCAAAATCCGTCTGCCCGCCCCAGATGGCCACATTCAGCGGCCGCTCCGCGCTGCCCGAATCGACAAGCCGGATCAACTCGCGCGAGCCCTCTGTGTCATGCCCCACGCCGATGTGCTCGCGCCCGCGTCGCGGATTGCCGGACTTCACCCGCTGTCGCAGCGCCTCCGCCTCCGGCCAGCCCTCCGCGTGCTTCTGCAGATTCGGCAGCACCTTCTCATAACCCGCGATGATCTCGCGAATCAGTTCCGGCTTCGTCACCGCCTCCTTCAGCTCCCCCGGCGTCCCCGCCGCACTCGCGAGCAGCAGTTCAACATCGAACTCATTCGCATACACCATCAGCCGCACCATCGACTGCTGGTCATCGGGGTCTCCGCCGATGTCGGTGAGGACGGCGAGGCGTGAGCCTTCGGCGAAGGCGTGGAGGGTTGCAGTTAGCAGAAGTGCGAGTGTGGCGGCCGTTCGCATGGGTGTGCTACTGCAAGCCGATCAATTCAAACTTCGCAACCATGAATCCAAGCACGAGTGGTTCCTCAAAACATTATCCTCAAACAGGGCGGCCTCATCTCATCCGATAGAAGCATGGGCCATCGTCGTTCGTGACTCATCATGAAGCGGCGAAGCTTTGTCACCAATACGGGCGCGGCCACGCTGGCGGCGGCGCTTGGCAATGCACAGGAAACATCCACTCCCCGACAGTTCCGCCTATGGGCGATGGGCGACGCGCATGTGGGCACGGACATCGCGCGGAAACGCGAGTCGCTCGCGGATGCGATCCGCCAGTCCGAGCAAGGAGGCAAGGAGGGCTCGCCGCCGTTTGACTGGGACCTCGCGATCAACGTCGGCGATTTCTCCGGGGATCAAGGCCCGCCCAAGGACGACGAAGGTCATGAAGTGGTGCGGCAGTTCGCGGCTTTGACGAAGCACCGGCGCGAGGACTTCTACGACATCGCGGGCAATCACGATGCGAGCGACCAAGGCGAGCCGACGATGGGCTGGTTTCGCAAGTGGGTTGATCCGCTCGGTGAGAACACGGTGTTCTCCGGCGTCGATGCAGCGCGCCGTCGTTATCCGGTCATCGGCACATGGGAGCGCTACGAGTTCCGGGTCGGTAACGTGCTCTTTCTCATGATGAGCGACCGCAATGACCTCCCGCAGCCGATGGGACGCGGTAAGCGCGGCGGCTATCCCGCAGGCGCCGTAACGCGGGAGACCTTCGAGTGGTGGCGCGGGCGGGTGGAGGCGAACCGTGACAGCAGCATCATCTCAGCGCATCACCACATGCTGCGCGAGACCACCGTCGGCTCAGGCGACTGGGAAGGCGTGCTCAAGAAGCCGGACGGCAGCTATGAGAGCAAGTATCACGGCTACCAGAAGGACGCCGGTGCCGCCGTGGAGGGCGCGTCATATCTCTACTTTGTGGATGACCAGCCCAAGGCGATGGCCTTTGAAAACTACCTCGCCATGCATCCAGGGGCGATTGATCTTTGGTTCGGCGGACACACGCACACGAATCCCGACGACAACTTCAACGGCCGCACACACATCGAGCGCAAGTGGGACGTGAACTTCATCAACTGCTGCGCCCTGACGCGCTTCCACGGCGCGGAGCGCTCACGTCCGATGAGCCGCCTGCTCACCTTCACCGAAGGCAGCGCCGAGGTGCGCGTGCAGTGCCGCCTGCACACGGACAAGCACGCGCCGCAGGGCTGGTATCCCAAGGCGGAGCGCATAATCCGGCTGGGAAAAGCGTTTCGACCTGGGTGAGACGGCGCGATCTGATTTCTTGCCAATCTGCGGTCTAACGGTCAGGATGCTCAAGCATGCGAGCCATACATTGCCGTTTTCTTTCTTTCTCCCTCATGGCTGCCGCGTCCGCAGCCAGCGCGCTCGATTCCATCCGCCCGCCGGGGCATCGACCTTTGGAATCTTCGTCTCATGCGCTGGTTGGCGCGCGCGTGGTCACGAAGCCGGGGCAGGAGATCGAAAAGGCAAACATCATCCTGCGTGATGGCCGCATCATCGCCGTCGGTGCAGATGCCGCCGTGCCGGCGGATGCGCGGGTGCATGACATGAGCGGCACGACGATCTATGCGGGCTTCATCGACATGCATGTGTCCTTTGCGAAGTCGGCCAGCTCACGAACAACGCAAGGCAATGAAGGGCCGCCTGTCGATGCCCTTGATCTCACATCGGGTGCGGGCAGTGGATTTCTCGGCGTGGCATCTGCGGCGGGAGAGCCTGGGACAAAGTCTGTCGTTACGCCGGAGCGGCACATGGCGCGGGAGTATGCGCCGGAAAAGAAGGCGCTCGATGCACTGCGCACGGAAGGTTTCACCGCGGCGAACATCGTGCCGGATGCGGGTGTCATTCGTGGCGTGAGCGCCTTCGTTTCACTGGTGTCGAGTGATCCTGATCTGGCGATCATGCGTGCGGAAAGCTTCCAGCATATCGCTATCGATTCACCGCGCTCTTCGAAGGAGGACTCGGAGCGGCCCGAGGCCTATCCAGGCTCGCTGATGGGAGTCATCGCGGTGATACGGCAGACGTTGCTCGACACGCGCTTTCAGTCTGCCGACCTCGCGCACTTTGAAAAGAATCCAACGAACCGTCCACGTCCGGCCTTTGATTCGTCACTCGATGCACTGCTGCCCGCGACGAGGAAGGCCATGTCGGTCATGTTTGAGCCAGCCAGCATGCTCATGGTGGATCGTGCTACTCGACTGGCACAGGAGTTTGATTTGCAGCCGATGATCCTCGCGACAGGCCAGGAGTGGCGCAGGCCTGATCTCGTCCGCGAGACGAAAGCTCCCTTCATCGTGCCCGTGGATTACCCCGAAGCGGTGAAGCTGCCCGAGGACGACGACTGGCTTGCCATGCCACTTGATCAACTCCGTGCCTGGGATCACGCGCCGGGCAATGCCGCGCTGCTGCGTCGCGAAGGCCGCGAGATCGCGCTCACCACTCATGCGCTCGCAAAAAAGACCTCCTTTCGCGCGAATGTGCGTCTCGCCATCGCGCGTGGTTTGAGTGAGGCAGATGCGCTCGCTGCACTCACCACCGTGCCTGCCAAACTCTGCGGCGTGGCGGATCAGCTCGGCAGCATCGAGCCAGGGAAGCTGGCGCACCTCACGGTGTTTGAAAAAGGTCGTGCCTTTGATGAAGACGCGCGCGTCCGCGAAATATGGATCGATGGCAGGCAGTTCCTCGCGCCGATGCGTGAAGACAAAAAGCCCCCTGCGAAGAAGGATAAACCCAAGCTGCGCGAAGAACTCACCGCTGTGCCATCGAACCAAGACCGCGGCTCGTTGCTCTCGCCGAAGTCCGTCTTCATCCGAGACGCGACGATTTGGACCTGCGGACCGAAGGGCAGTATCGAGCACGCGAGCCTGCTGATCACCGATGGAAAAATCACCAAGGTGGGTCAGTTCAAAGCAGAGCCCGGACCTGACACGCATGTCATCGACCTGCCTGGCATCCACATCACGCCCGGCCTGATCGACTGCCACAGCCACAGCATGATCATGGGCGGCGTGAATGAGGGCACGCTGCCGAGCACGTCGATGGTGCGCGTGGCAGATGTGATCAATTCCGAGTCTGAAACGATCCACCAGCAGCTCGCGGGTGGTCTCACCGTGGCGAACCAACTGCACGGCTCCGCGAATCCCATCGGTGGACAGAACTGCGTCATCAAGCTGCGTGACGGAGCCTCGCCGGACGGATTAAAACTCAAAGGCGCGCCCGAGGGCATCAAGTTCGCGCTCGGCGAAAACGTGAAGCAATCCAACTGGGGCGATGCCTTCAAATTCCGCTTCCCACAGAGCCGCATGGGCGTGCCTGCATTCCACACAAACCGCTTCACCGCCGCGCAGCACTACATGGCAGCGCTCTCCAAAAAGGGCGGCCCACCTGTGCGGCGTGATTTGGAACTCGAAGCCATCGCCGAGATCATTCGCGGTGAGCGGCTCATTCATTGCCACAGCTACCGGCAGGACGAGATCCTCGCCTTCCTGCGCGTGATGGAGAGCTTCAAAGTCCGCGTCGCCACACTGCAGCACATCCTCGAAGGCTACAAAGTCGCCGATGAGATCGCGAAGCATGGTGCAGGTGCCTCCGCCTTTTCCGACTGGTGGGCCTACAAGTTCGAGGTGCTCGATGCCATCCCCTACGCGGGCAGCATCATGCGCGAGCGCGGTGTCGTGGTGTCCTTCAATTCCGATTCATCCGATCACGCGCGACGCATGAATCTCGAAGCCGCGAAGGCCGTGAAGTATGGCGGCACGAGCGAGGAAGAGGCGCTAAAGTTCGTCACACTGAATCCCGCCAAGCAATTGCGCATCGACAAGCAGGTCGGCTCGCTCGAAACCGGCAAAGACGGCGACTTCGTCGTGTGGAGCGGGCATCCGCTGGCCACCAGCAGCGTGTGTTTGCAGACCTGGATCGAGGGCAAACAATACTTCGAGCGCGAGGCCGCACACCGCCGCGCCGCCGCTCGCCATACCGAGCACCTTGCGCTGATCGACAAGGCAAAGAAGCTCGCCACCGACTCCAGCGCTGATTCCGCCGACGCAAAAGCCGAGGCAAAATTCTTCTTCCGCGCCCTGGAGGAACGCCAGGGCCACCTCTGCATCGACTGCTGCATGGACCGCGAACTCTCATGGAAAAACTAATCCTCACCCTCCTCGTCGCTCTCACCACGACGAGCGCTTCCGCCGACACCCTGCTGCTGCGCGGTGCCACCGTGCATACCGTGGCCAACGGCACGCTCTCGACGGGCGATGTGCTCATTCGCGATGGCAAGATTGCCCAGGTCGGTGAGAAGATCGAGGCGCAGGCGGATCGCACGGTCGATCTCAAAGGCCTGCATCTTTTCCCCGGCCTCATCAGCGCCAGCACGGACCTCGGTCTCGTCGAAGTGGCTGGTGTGCGTGCCTCGGTGGATGATCGCGAGACAGGCGAGTTCACGCCCGAGGTGGAGTCCTGGCTCGCGGTGAATCCCGACTCCGAAATGATCCCCGTAGCGCGTGCGAACGGCATCATACACTTCGCGCCGACACCACAGGGCAAGCATGTGACCGGCACCTCCGCACTGCTCGCCACACGCGGCTGGACCATCGAAGACATGCTCGTGCAACGTCGCAGCGCCATGCATCTCGTATGGCCAGATCATGCGCTGAGCATTCCCAAGCCAGATGCATCGCCAACGGCGAAGTCGCTGGACGAGCAAGCCCGCGAGCGCCGCGAAAAGGTGCGCGGCATCGAGCAATTCTTCGCCGATGCCGAAGCGTGGTCAAAGCGCCCCGCCAACAGCGCTCCCGTGCCCGCTTGGGAAGCCATGCAGCCTGTGCTGAAGGGTGAAGTGCCGCTCATGATCCACGCGCAGGGTTTGCGTGAGATCCGCGCAGCTTTGAAATGGTCCGAATCGCATCCCAAACTGCGTATCACTCTCGTCGGCGGACGCGATGCCTGGCAGCTCGCTGATGAACTCGCCAAACGCAAGATCGCCGTGATCTACAGCGAGGTTTTCACGCTGCCCGCGCGCTCCAGCGATGCCTATGACGTGCAGTTCTCCGCACCCGCCGTGCTGCACAAAGCCGGTGTCACCGTGGCGATCAGCGAAGGACTTGAGAGAGCCAGCGCCTCCGGCCAGCGCAATCTCCCCTACATCGCCGCCCAAGCCGCCGCGTTTGGACTGCCAGCCGATGCCGCGCTCGCCGCGATCACGCTGGTGCCAGCACAGCTCCACGGCGCAGCAGATCGACTCGGCAGCATCGAGGCCGGCAAAGACGCTTCGTTGTTCGCTGCCACTGGCGACATTCTCGACATCCGCAGCGAGGTGAAGCACCTCTGGATCGGCGGTATCGAACAATCCCTCGAAACCAAGCACACCCGGCTCGCTGAGAAGTATCGCGCACGGCCGAAGGTGAAGTAACGCTCCATGAATACCGCCCGCCGCATCTCCCGATTGGTCGCCTTGTTGGCAGCGGCAGGCATTTTTTTCCAAGGCCTCGCGTCCGCTGCCGAAACGGAGAAGAACGCCGCCGTGCCGATGCGTGATGGCGTCATTCTGCGCGCGAATGTGTTCCGACCGGAAGGTGAAGGCCCTTGGCCCGTGCTGGTGCTGCGCACGCCGTATGGCAAGGACGCACAAAAGCCGGACGCTTATGTGAAGGCGGGTTACATCGTCGTCACGCAGGATGCGCGTGGGCGCTATGCCTCGGATGGCCGATGGGAGTCGTTTTACCGCGCTGACACACACGATGCGGCGGATGGCTACGACACCGTCGAGTGGGCGGCGAAGCTGCCGGGATCGAATGGCAAGGTGGGCACCTTCGGCGTGTCGTACAATGCATTCCTGCAATGGCGGCTCGCCCCACTGCGACCACCCTCGCTCGTGGCGATGTGCGCACGCTCCATTCCCGCGCGGCTCACACAGCTCGAAGGTCCGGGCACCATCCGGCCTGGGCGGCGGTTGAACTGGTTCTACGCCGGCATGGCACCGGACATGCGTGCGCATTCCGACACGGAAGGAGTCAAAACGAAGGCCGAGGCCGCCAGGCTTTGGAAAGAGGGCGAGGGCGAACGACTGCTGCATTTCCTGCCGTGGCTCGATCTGCCAAAAAATGTCTTCGAGCACGAGAAGGAGGCCGTCGATGCCTGGTTGCGCGAGCCGCATCGCGAGCCCTGGCAGTTCGTCGAGCACTGCGCGGAGATCAGCGTGCCGAACCTCGACATCTGCGGCTGGTTTGATCACTGCAATGACGGCATCGAGATGCACCAAGCCATGCGACGCGTGGGCAAGACCGAAATCGCCCGCACCGGCCAGCGCCTCATCATTGGCCCATGGAGCCACAGCGGCGCGGGCGCGAGCAAGGTCGGAAGTGTGAACTTCGGCAAGGCCGCCGCACTCGACACCAAGCAGGTCGAGATCCGCTGGTTCGACCACTGGCTCAAAGGCAAGGACAACGGCATGAGCAAGACCGCGCCCGTACGCATCTTCGTCATGGGCGCGAACCGCTGGCGCGATGAGCAGGAATGGCCGCCTGCCCGCGCGGTTACGACGACTTTCCATCTCCACAGCAGTGGCCGAGCAAACACACCGTCCGGCGATGGCACTCTGTCGACCAAACCGCCCGCCGCAGGCCAGGACACCTACCGCTACGACCCGCACGATCCCGTGCCCACACTTTGGAGCGCGGCGCTGTTCACCCTGCCTGCCGATCAAGCGCCGCTGGCGAAGCGCAACGACATCCTTGTCTATCAAACCGCCCCGCTCACCACTGCGCTGGAGGTCACCGGCTATCCCGAAGTCATCCTGCACGCCGCATCCTCCGCGCCTGACACCGATTTCTTCGCCAAACTCATCGACGTGGCCCCCGACGGCACGAATCGCGACATCGCCTCCGGCATGGTGCGCGCGCGGTATCGTGACGGCCTGGACAAACCCAGGCTCCTCAAGCCCGGTGAAGCAGTCGAATACCGTATCAAACTGCGGCCCACCTCCAATGAGTTCCAACCTGGACACCGCATCCGTCTCGACATCACCAGCAGCGATTTTCCCAACTACGACCGCAGCCACAACACCGCCGCCGACCCAAATGCCGACGCGGCCCTTGAAACCGCCGAACAAACCATCCACCACGGCGGCACGCGGCTGTCACGGCTTGTTTTACCCGTCATTCAGCCATGAAACATCTCTTTGCCACTCTCCACCTCGTCATAGCATCGGCGGCCATGGCTCAGCCCATGCTGCACACTTTTGACCGTGTGATTCTCACGGACATCTACTACTCCGAAGGCATTAACGCGGCCGACATCGACAACGACGGGCACATGGACGCGATCTACGGCCCGTTCTGGTTCGCGGGCCCGGACTTCAAGACGAAGCACCTCATCTACAAGGCCTTTCCGCAGCCGCGAGAGGCCTACGCAAACCACTTCTTCGCCTGGACGTATGACTTCAACGGTGACGGCTGGGCGGACATTCTCACCGCCGGATTCCCGGGCACTCCGGCTTATGTGTATCAAAACCCCGGCAAAGAAGGCCATGCCGCGCCGTGGCCGAAGCATGAAGTCTTCGACTGGGTATCGAACGAATCACCGCACTTCGTGAACCTCGTCGATAAAGACAAGCCGGTGCTCGTCTGCACGCGAGATGGCTACTTTGGTTATGCGGAACCGAGCTGGAATGTGCCTTTTGAGAAGTGGAACTTTTATCCCATCTCTGATCGCATCGCTCCAACGAAGTTCGGACATGGACTTGGCATGGGCGATGTGAACGGCGATGGACGTCAGGACATTCTCATGAAGGACGGCTGGTTCGAGCAACCCGAGGATCTCACCCAGGGACACTGGACACTGCACAAGGCCGCCTTCGCTCCACGCGGTGGTGCGGAGATGTTCGCGTATGATGTCGATGGTGATGGCGACAACGACGTCATCACCAGTCTCGCCGCGCATGAGTTTGGCCTCTCCTGGCATGAGCAGACGCCTGCGGGTTTCAAAGAACACCTCATCATGGGCGACCGCCCCGCACAGAGCCGCTATGACGTCGTCTTCAGCGAGCTGCACAGTGTCCAACTCGCCGACATGGATGGCGACGGATTGAAGGACATCGTCACCGGCAAGACCTACTGGTCACATCACCAAAAGTCACCGATGTGGGACGCTGGCGCGGTGGTGTATTGGTTCAAGCTCGTGCGCGGCAGCGATGGCGTGGACTGGGTGCCGATGAAGGCTGATGGCGAGGCGGGCATCGGCAGGCAGGTCATCCTCAAGGACGTCAACGGCGACAAGCTGCCCGACATCCTCACTGGTGGCATGAAAGGCGCTCATGTGCTGCTGCATCGCACGAAAACCGTCTCCGAAGCTGAATGGCAGGCGGCGCAGCCCGAGCGCGTCTCCATCACCGAGACACCGCCGCTGCGTGGCGATCCCGCACCGATTGATGCGGCCACTGGCAACGTACCTGACGCTCTCGAAGGTGAATCGCTCACCGCCACGGCCAGCAAGGGCAAGGCGGCCACGCAAGGCATGAAGAACTTTAAAGCCGCGCGCTGGAGCGGCGACGCGCAGCTTTTCTGGCGCGGCGGCGGCATGGGGGACACGCTGGAGTTTGACCTCACCACACCTGCAGCCGGTGATTACATGCTGGAAAGCGTCTTCACCATCGCGCCCGACTACGCCATCGTGCAGCTCGTGCTTGATGGCAAAATGCTCGGCGATCCGATCGATCTCTACGACTCCGCCAAAGTCGCCACCACCGGCGTGCTCAAACATCCGCTTGGCAAGCTCGGCGCCGGTACCCGCAAGCTGACGATCCGCATCACCGGTGCCAACCCTCGGGCGAACCAGGCCTTTTGCGTGGGTCTGGATTATGTGAGGCTCGTGCCGGTGAAGTGATTTTCATTCCTGCCCTGTCATCCATGCCGTCGCCTCGTGATTTGCCTGAGTGATCGCTTGCAGCGCCTCCTTGTCCGGTTTTTCCGCAGCATCACGCAAAGCGCGCTTGCGAGCATTGTTGCGGAGATAGGCACCGCAGAGGTGGTAGCCAATGCAGCCAGGGGCTTGACGTAAAGCGGCGAGTGTTTGGGCATAACCTGACCCATCGTGACGACCACCTCCATCGGCAGCGCGAATCTGAATGCAGTGATCGGCGAGGAGGACGGGTTTGCCGGTTTTCTCATGCCAGTGCGTTAGATTGGCGGCGACTTTGTCCGGCGAAGCGAAATGCTGGAAGCTCAGGACATCGACATACGGCAGCGCCGCGTCGACGACCTCATCGGCGATGGGTCTGGCGGCTTCATAGCGGTCGCCAAAGATGAGGTGATGCTTGTCGTAACGGCGGATGGCATCGTGCGTGATACGATACCACTTGGTGGCGAGAGCGTGGAGTTCCTTGCGGCCCGCTTCCGTTTTGAGCTGCTCAGGATCGAACATCGGACCTTTCCATTCGTTCTCCGGGCGGGCGTGAATCCAAGTGGGACAGTCGAGGTAAAAGTAGCCGATCAGATTTGGATCGTCCCTCATGCGAGCACAGTGCTCGCGGGCCACATAGTCACACCATTCGGCGAATTCGGGCGCGTCAAAGCTTGGATGCCGCGTCTCAGCCTCCCACTGATGGAAATCGGCGAACGGCAACTGATGAAAATACGGCTGCCCCAGCCACTGATACTCCTCCAGCGTGAATGCCCGCGAGTGACGATGATTCGTAAGCCCACGCGTGACGACCTCCTGTGTCCAGCCGACCGAATTGAAACCCCAGGCTTTCAAATCCGGCGCGACGGCCTCTTTGAGCCACTTCTCCATCGAGTTGCCGTATTTGCGCTGCCACAGGTCGCCATTCACCTCATAGCGCAATGGCGACGGATCAATGTGATTGAGGCCGATGGAGAAAAAGGGCTTCCCCTCCGGCGTGATGAGCCACCAGCGGCCTTTGCGCTGCGCAAGGGTGAACCATCTGCCCGGCACTGCGGCACGAGCCGCCATAGATGCCGAGGCGAGTGCGGTGATGAAATGGCGGCGGTTCACGAGACGTGGCACGAACGAAGCCACGCTATGACGACTTTCAATTCACGTCACTCTTTGGCAGCCGCTGCTCCCAGAACCGGCCCGGAGGGCAGACGGATGCTGAAGATGTGGGCGATGATGTCCCAGCGCTGCGCTTCCGTGAGCGTCTTGTCAAAGCTGACCATGGGAGTGCCATTTAAACCGGTGGTGAGGACGCGGAAGACGTCAGCAGGGCTATCGCCACAACGCAGATGCGGCTGGCGAAGATCCGACGGAGCGGCGGGGATGCCCCAGATGTCCTTCAAGGCGATGGCGGCGGGGCCTTTGCCATCCGCTTTGTCGCCGTGGCAGGCAGTGCAGTTCGTGGTGAAGAGCTTTTGACCGGCCTGGGCATGGGTTTTGAACGCTACGGGATCCTTGAGCCATTCGGGTGGCGGCGAAAGCTTCACGGGCTGTGCGTGATTCTCCGGCTTGCGCCAGCGGCGGGAGAAGGACTTCACATAGGTGATGACAGCGACGATTTCCTCCGAGGAAAGCTGGGTGAACATGCCCATCGCGGTGCCGCTGAGACCGCCGGTGATGGTGCGGCGCAAATCGGCATCGGTTGGCAGGAAACCCTGCGGAGTGGAGCGGAATTTGAACATGCCTTCGCGGAAGGAGCGGGGTTTTGGCTTCAGCGTGGGGCTGAGCTCGCCGTTGCCATCGCCACGGGCACCGTGGCAGACGATGCAATTGCGCTCATAGACGTAACGGCCCTGCATGTAGAGGTTGAAATCCAGCGACGCGGCGGGGTCGGCCGCCATCAGAGCTGAGGCGGCGGCGAGCAGGGCAAATGCGGCGGGGATTTTCACAAACAGTTCATCGCGCCGAGAAGGCTCTGGCACCATGCGGTTCTTGCCAAACGTTGCGCCGCAACTGCCGCAAAGGCAGCTTGCGTGCGTGGGCGCGCCCGCCACTTTGCGCGCCCCCCACAACACCACGCCATGTCCAAGAAAACCGCCGCCAAGCCCAGCCTGCACCGCAAACACAGCGCCATCGTCGTTGATGGCGTGGAACGCGCGCCAAGCCGCGCCATGCTGCA